>DATBTE010000447.1:0-19852 GCA_036559425.1 Pseudobdellovibrionaceae bacterium
CCCTTGAAGGATTACATTCCTACCGAAAAAAAATTAAATTGGCTTTTTCCTGAAGGTGTGACGGAAGTTCCCATTGGACCAGGGTGGACTGGAAGAGCTTGGTGGCCTCTCGCCATGAGCACCCTTTCCACGGATTTTAGCTCAAACAAACCCGAAAGCCTCGACAAAGTACGCAACGACTTAATGAACATGGTCGCGGAGCTCAAAGTTCCTTGGAGTAAAATTTTTCTTGGCGGTTTTTCCCAAGGCGCCATGATGGCCACCGATCTTTATTTGCATGCACCTGAACCACCCGCCGGTCTGCTGCTTTTATCCGGCGCTCTGATTAACAAAGAAGAACTCAAACCCTTAATTGAAAATCGCCAAGGCGAAAAATTCTTCCAATGCCACGGAAAAAATGATCAAGTTTTAATGATGAAAAGCGCCCGCCAGCTAGAGTCCTTTCTGAATGCCGGCGGCATGAAGGGCGGCTGCCTGGAATTCCCCGGGGGCCACGAGATCCCTCCGCAAATGCTGCAAAAAGCCGGAGACTATTTGAACGCGCAGATTCGGGCAAAGGCTTTGTAGTGTTTTTCGAGTTCAATGGCATTCGACATAACAGATAGAACACTTGATGAAATAAACAGTGCTTTTAATTCAAAATACCCGAGCGGCTAAAGACGCGCTTGAAGAACTCATAAGAGACTCGAAGAATAGCTTCTTTCCATTTTGAATCAGACGGAAAAAATCTTTCTAGATAAAGATCTCGAACTTTATTTTCAAGCTCTTTGTTGGCATAACCATAGAAGAGTCCCTGGTGCTCGAGCATCCAACTGTTTAAGGCTTTAAACTGAGCTTCCAGGCTATGTCCGAGAGTTCCAAATTCCAGAGTCAATGCACACGCTCGTTGAGCCGGAGTGATCAATTCTGCGATAAGATTGTTTGTCGCTCCCCGTGTTTTATAAAAACCTGGATCATTAATATCTGTGAAATCGTAAACTTCTTTATCAAGCCCCGGATCGAGAATTTCAGCAAAAAGATCAGGGTGAAGCGCTTCGGGTTGCCCATCGATTAATAAGTGCAAGCGTCCGCGTTCACCTAAACCCGTGTGTAAATCCAAATGCACGACGTCTTTGTATTGTGGAATTAATTCTTTTAATAAATGAATTAAAGCCTCTATCTGAGGCTCGGGAGCTGCGCCACCGTATTCCAATCCTCTGGCGTCGTGGAACTGTCCAAGTCCTACCACCTTAATGAATTCATCCATGCTCACGTCATCGAACAGAACTCCGTCGCCATTTTTCTTCATTACTTTTAACAACTGCGAAATTTCTGAAGCCACTGGTTGAGTGGGTATGAACTGCTTTGCAAACTCCATTGATTTTCTATTTTGAATTTGAAAAAAGGAGGCTTCGATTGAGCAATTTCGATTCAGATTCACTCCTGCTTCAGTTCCTCGACGATGATATTTAAAGCCGAAAGGATTTAAAGAATGAATGATTAAAAAACCTGAATCAGATCTATCAATTTTATTTAAAAATTCTTGCAAGAAAAGCTGTTGAATGCCACTGCCGGCATAGCCTTCCAAGCCATGGGTTCCGGAAATTAAAATAAAAAGTCTTTTTTTGTTATTAAGAGCTGGAAGATAGGCGGAATCTACAAAAAGATTTTGATCCCTCGCGCAGGGAACTTTCCATTGATGCAGCTTTGGCTTTCCTTCATGCTGACTCGTTTCTTGTAAAAAACGTGTTCGCGACTGTTCATAGTCCTTAGGAAAATAGGATAGATTAATGGGATTCATTGAGATCATTTTCTTTATCCCTGCCGGTAAGCTCTTCCAAGCGCATGGTTAAATCTAATTTTATTTTTTCATCGATATCTTTATTTAAAGAAGTTAACATGCCAAGAGGAAGGGTCAAGGCATTAAGGAGGATTTAGCACTTTTTCAATTTTATTCGTCAGCGCAAAGGCATCGTTAAGAGTCCCATAGTAAGCGCTCAGTCTTAAAAAAATATAGTCATAAATAGGTTCTATTCCCGCTTCCATTCTCTCTATAAACTCCACGTCGCTTCTTAAATATCTGGCTACGATTTCAATAGGAATATTCTTTTTCTTTCTTGAAATCGAAAGAAACTCCCCTCGGATCCTTGCAATGAAATTCCTTTCAGCGTCTATCTGTAAAGAAGGCCCTAAATTTGTGCGATCCAATTTGCGGTGAATTTGACGCAAAGAAATGGAGTAAGATTGCGGCTTGAATTCAGAAATATTAACGACGTTGAACATCTTTTTTCTCCTTTTGTTTTTCTGAGTTAATGACCGCTTGTTGGGCTCTTGGATCCAAGGCGCGATAAATAGACATCGCGGTTCTTCCGCGGGCGTCCGAGGCAAGAACCGCAAACTGCATGGATATTTGATTGCGAATGTGCATTTTTAAGGACTCCCCATCAGCCCCCGTCGGCGACTTCACAATAAAAATAATAATACGACGACGATGGTCCAGCTCAAGATCCACTAAGGGATTTTCTTCAAAACGCACGACACTGGCTTTGAAAAAAAGATAGTCATCTTCATCATCATTATTATTATTGCCGAAGTACGCCCTCAGAACTCCACGGATCGCAAACTTGGCCTCTTCAATATTCGTAAACACTCCCTCGGGAGCAGAAAACGGGTTGGGAATATCTCCAAGAGGCGATTTAATTTTTTTATCTTCCATTGCCTACATCCTGCCACTGTTTATAAATCACGTTAAGTGTAATATTATACGTATCGTAAGTCAATGGGAGCTTATTTTAGTCATTCCAACAGGTTATACATTTATGAATTTTTGTGTTAAATTATACGAAACGTATAGAAAGGGTCCCCCTTTGGAAAAATCCGCCTCTAGCACCTCCATTAGAAATTTTCTAGTGAGCCTACACAAATCTTATCTGCCAAATATTGAAGAAATGCGAAAGGCCGCGAAAATAACCGGACTCTCCTTGTCAACAGTGAATCAAGCGGCCATCAATGGAAAAGGCAGTGCGATCACCCATGGACTTTTGATTTGTTATGGCCTGAAAATTAATCCCGAAAGAATCCACGAGCACCTGCCTAAATTTCGCAAAGTATTTTCCGGCTCTGAAAAATACTCTGATTTGGACGAAAACCTGCAAAAAGTTTTAAAAGTTTTTACAGTAGATGAAGTCATTGTCACCCTCGAAGTCATGCTGGCAAAAGATAAAATCGAACGTCGCTTCGGTATTAAAAAAAAGGCCGGACGCCCAGCCTCTAAATCCTAAGACGGGCTTTATGGCAGGCTGGAAAGTCCTGAAAGGCTCGCTGAAACCCGTTCTGCAATTCTTTCCAGGGAAAGTCCAATCCCGTGGAGCTCATCCGAGGTCAGTTCGCAGTCACCCATATTTTTAAAAAGTGCGCTTAATCCCGAAAGTTCAATTTGCAATTGAAAAAGCTCGCTCTGAGATTGACCCATAAGCATTTGACCCTCTGAAGCTAAATGCTTATTTTTTTTCTTACTCCGCTTCATTATTTTTTCTCCATCGAAGCTCTCTGAGCCTTAAGATTCGTCGACTGGCCGCAGGCCATGAGACCTGATAAGTTGCCATAACATAAGCAGGAGTCATCTTATCCTGGGCGTGAAGCATACGCATAGTTTGAATAGGCATCAAGATAGCTGCGGAAAAACTATTAGCCTGCCACTCAGGATCCTCAAAAGCACGAATGCGAGAGCGACGGGCAAAGGTCACCGGATGGTTTTGTCCTTTTCCCTGAAAAGCACTGTGAAGCTTCACATGACCAAACTCGTGGGCCACTGTAAATCGAGCTTGAGGATCGCCTTTTTCCAATTTTTTATAAGTGGAATTTGGCAACTCAATGTATCTATTTGTGATATCCGTAAATCCGCCAAGACCTTTGACATTTTTTCCAATAAGGACATCAAAACCCAAGAGATTCATTTTATTTTCAAAGATCTCTAAAATAGGAGTTGGCTGGGGGGCATGCAAGCACTCTGGAGCGAACAATTGCAGAAAATCCGCAGCTTCATTTTCAATTTGAGCACAGGAAATCCCCTTTACAACAGGGACTGTAATAGAATCAAAATCCATCACTCCCTCTCGTTGAGAATTTTATGAATTTTAGACAATTGCTTTGCGGTAAGATCATTTTTTGATAGACGTCGGCCAAAAGCCACAGCTAAGTCCGCGCTGGAATGATCACACTCAAAGACTTTAAGAATTTGTCTTTTCTCACGATCCAGGTCAGCAATTTTTTTGATTTGATTTTCTGTGGTGCCCAAGGAGGAAGCTAGAATTTCATAATCGACTTTTTTGTCGGGAAACGCAGGTTTTCGTCCGGCTTCGACCTCAGAATAGTAGACAACCGTGATCCCCAGTTCCCTCGCCAACTGGCCCATAGTCTTACGAGTTGCAATACGGTTTCTTCTTAAGAAGCTGGCAAAGCTTTCAGCAATGACCGGAATAATATCTTCTTGGCTCATAAATACTTTTTCCTCTATTAGCTAACGTTAGCTAATAGATGTTGGTAAACTTGTAAATATTTAACGCAAAAGGATATGAATATTTATTTGAAGTCGAACAACTCCTGTAAAGCTTTCTGCCAATGCAAAGCTCTGGTTGATCCGAATTTTTGTTCAAGGGGATCACACGAGAGAAGCCATCTTTCACTCTTAGGTATGTCTTTACCTAAATTTTCAAGAGCTTTGGCGTCCCTTTCTCCGACTTTATCTTTTGATTTTATTTCGATGAGCAATTTTTTTCACCAGGTCGGTCAATGATCAGATCAATCTCCACATCATCCTTCGTGCTAAGATAAGAGAACTCCCAGTCTAAACGATGATAGTCTGCGTTTTTTTTAATTTCTAAGATGATCCAATGCTCAAAAGCCTCACCCCAAGCCGCCGTTTGTGGAAGAAGCTCTACCGAGAGAGTTCTATCCAAAGCTCGTTTAATTCCTGGATCGATAAAGTAAAACTTTGGTGCTTGCTTTTGTGCTTTTCGCAAAGAGGTATGGTAAGCAGGCAAAAGAAAGCCAATCAAGGTGTCTTCAAGAATCTGAAAATAATTGGCGATGGTTGTATCGTGAATGCCGATATCCCGAGCCATATTTGACTTATTGATGATCTTACCGTTCATTTGGGCGGCGATAGAAAGAAACTTTCTAAAAGGCTCAAGATTTTTCACCCATTGTTCTTGTTGAATTTCTTTTTGCAAATACGTTCCAACATAGGAATGAAGGTATTCTCGAGCATCAAGGAATGACTCCGCTAGTATTGCCTCAGGAAGGCTTCCGATCTCTAAAGTTCTTTTTAAATCAAAGAGAGTTGCAAGTTCGTGGCTGGTAAAAGGATAAAGATGATAGACCCAAGCTCTGCCAGCAAGAAGATTTGTACCCTGCTGTTTCAATCTTCGGCTGCTCGATCCTGTAAGAATAAATTGGCGCTTGTACTTTTGAATATGTTTATGGACGGTGTCTAATAATTTTGGGAACTTTTGAACTTCATCAATGACGACTCTTTTATGCAAATTTTCAGGCGCCGTAATAAGAGCCTCAAAACGTTTAGGATCAATTAACAGTTGATCCATCATATCCAAATCTAAGAGATCAACAAAGCGTTTCTTTATCGGGAAAGAGAGCATGCAAGAGGGTCGTTTTCCCTGTTCCCCTCGGACCAAACAAGAAAAAACTGTTTGTTTTTGATAACTTACAATATCTCTGGATCACAATCAGAATTTTAACGCTTTTTTCTGGATGATGTCAAGAGCGTGAAAACTTCTTCAATCAACGCAGAATCACAGTGATTTCCTTATTCTCCGGAAGAGGCGAGCCCACCGGAGGCTCGACTCCCGTGACGACACCCTGGCCGCGAAATTTCACACTCATGTCTTTGCCATTGAATCGTCTGAGCACTTCCCGCAAAGTCATACTTGTCACATCAGGGACTAGACCCAAGTCCAAACTCGTCGAAACAATATCTCCTTCAACAATTCCAGTAAGTCCTCGAGATTTTTCAGCATCCAGCTTGATTGATTTTCTTTTTTCTGAAATCTGCGTATTCTCTGACAAATGCACCGGAGCCAATCCCTCTTTACGAACGGCGTAGGAAGCCACTCTTGAAAAAATCGGTGCCGCTACCTGAGCTCCATAGAAAGCTTTGCGAGGGCGATCAAGAGCGACGTAGATCACAAACTTCGGATCATTGGCCGGAATAAATCCGGCAAAACTCGAAATATAGGCGCCCTTAATGTAGCCGCCGCCCTCAGGGTTTACTTTTTGCGCTGTCCCTGTTTTTCCGGCAACAATGAAGCCGTTGACGCGAGCGTTTTTGCCAGTTCCACCCGGAGCCGTTGTACCGCTCAACATGATTTTCATTTGCGACGCTTGCTCGGGAGTTAAAACTCGGCGAATCGGTTTAGGCTGGATCTCTTTGACCTCACCGGTTTCACTGTCGCGCAGGGATTGCACAATGTAAGGAGTCTTCAAGACTCCGCCGTTGGCGATAGCGGCATAGGCATTCGCCATTTGCAAAGGGGTCACCGCAATGCCGTGACCGAAAGAAATATTACTGAGAAGATGCGGGCGCCAAGGGAGAGCTTGAACGCTGCCACGGGCTTCCCCAGGAAGGTCCAGACCCAGTTTATTGCCAAAACCAAAATCCACGAGGCCTTGGCGGAGGCTCTCTGCTCCCATTTTGAAAGCGATCTTTGTGGTTCCGATATTTGAAGAGGCCGCAAGGATTTCACTCACCGTCATATTGCCAAAGCTCTCGCTGGCTTCCGCTTCGTGAATAACTTTGTCGCCCACTTTAAAGGAACCGTACTCACAAAAGAATTTGGTATTAGGGGCTATGAGATTTTGCCGAAGTGCTGAGGCAATCACGAAAGTTTTTAAAGTGCTCCCCGGCTCATAGGCATCGGTCGCCACTTTATCGCGGCGAAGCTCCGGTGAAGTTTTCATCGCTTTATTCACATCGAATGTCGGTACGCTGGCCATGGCAATGATCGCCGAGGTCTGTGCATCCAAAATCACTCCCACCGCCGAGTCCGCTTCGAATTCAGTCACCGCTTGAGCCAATTCATTTTCAAGATTGTACTGAATATCAGAATCCACCGTGAGCTTCAGTTCATTGCCATCTGGATTTTCCGTAAAAAACAAGCCATCCGCAATCAAAGGACGACCGCGGGCATCGCGACGGACGGACACTTTCTTGGCATTGCCCTTGAGATCGGCTTCAAAAGATTTTTCGAGCCCTTCCAAGCCCTGCCCTTCACTGCCCAAGAACCCCAAAGTATGGGCTAATAAAGATTCATTCGGATAAACTCTTTTCCACTCCTCTACAAAGGAAAGACCCCGGACATTCCAAGATTTAATTTTGCCGGCTTTGTCCTCGTCCATAAGACGTTGAATCCAAACAAAGCGTTTGCTGGAATCTTTAATCTTTGCATAGATACTTTCCATGCTCACGCCCAACTCTTTGGCGAGATTCTTTGCGAGTTGCTTGCGTTTATCCAAGATTTTGGGGTCGGCATATAAAGAATAGGCCGTCGCCGACATGGCCAGGTCCCGGCCATTGCGATCCACAATCGCTCCGCGACGAGCCTGCAAAGTGATCACCGTTTGAAATTGACGGTTTTGTAAAGATTGAAGCTTTTCATTCGGCAAAAATTGCAGATAGGCCGCTCGCAAGATCAAGGCACTCCAAAGAACGATCACACCTGCAAATACTAAGATGATTCGTGATTTCAATTCTATAGCTCCTTTTTAACATCTGCGCGAGCCGCCCGAGGCATCTCCACAAAACCGGCAGCGGCTCCGCTCAAATGGATGATTTGATCCGCTTGAATTTTCTTAAGAGTGAACCGGGAGTGAGCCATATGCTCCACCAACTGGGGACGCGTCACCTTCACAAGCTGAATTTCGCGGACCCGCTTTTCTTCAAGAATCTTTTTGTGTTCACGGCTGAGCTTCAAAACGCTATAACCCAAACGACGTTCTTCCATTTGTAAGAAGACCAGGGAAAAGAAAGTAAGAATAAGAATTAAAACACTGCAAAAAGGTTTAAGCTGTCTAAAGTTCTCTGAGTTCATCCTGAACTCTCCTCTCAAAAACTCGAAGCTTCGCACTGCGCGAGCGGGAGTTCATGTCACACTCTTCCTGAGTGGGTAATAAGACTCTCTTGTGGATTTGTTGACCCAAGTCTTTGTTGCCTTTAAAAATATTTTTAACAATACGATCTTCCAAGGAATGGAAGCTGATCACCGCCAAGCGTCCGCCCGGTTTCAAGGATTTGATCATTGCTGGCAAAGCATGTTCCAGAACCTGTAACTCTGAATTCACCCGTAATCGAAGCGCCATAAAATATTGAGTGGCGGGATGGAAGCCTTTATGGCGCCAGCCATCGACTCGCTCAATGAGGCCAGCAAGTTCTTTGGTGCTTTGCCACGCCTTGGTTTTGCGATCATGGACGATCGCGCGAACCACCCGAAAAGGACGGTGAATTTCTCCGTACTCTTTAAACATATCGTTGAGCTCCTGCTCAGACGCCGTATTCAAAATATACTCCGCCGTAATCCCTTGGGTTTGGTTCATACGCATATCAAGAGGGCCCTCTTTATTAAAACTAAACCCACGATCTGCCGTATCAAGCTGAGGCGAACTCACCCCCAGATCTAACAACATCATATCAAAAGAACCTAAATTGTGCTCTTGAAACTCTGAAAAATTTCCATGAATTATGCGCACCTTCTGGGACTCGACTTCAGTCTTAAAATTTTCCAGACCGAACTTTACGGCGGTGTCATCTTGGTCCATGACCACAGCTTGGACCTGGGGAAAAGCCGCGAGCATGGCCCGCAGATGTCCTCCTCGGCCAAAGGTTCCATCGAAATAGCGAAGGTCTTTTTGGTCTTTGAAAACAGCGAAATTTTCAAGAATATCAAGCACCATCACCGGATAGTGCTCTGGCGTGAACTCAACTTTAGTTAGGATATTTTTCATGTGATTCTCAAGGTATGAACAATTTGTTTGTGGGTCAAGACCCTATGATTTAAGCTATAAGGAATGCTGGTCAAATGTCCACGTTGTGGGTTTTCACAACCTCAAGATAAATACTGCGCCCAATGCGGCATCGATATGGAGACTTTCATACCTCCTCGTAAATCCGCATTCGTTCGCTATACAACCAATCCCTTACTCTATTTGACATTGGCTTTGATTGCCCTGAGCATTTCCATTGGCACCCTCTACAAAAAAGACCATTCCGACCTGGCGCAGAGAGTAAAATTTCTTAAGGGCACCTTACAAATCGCTAATACTTATAAACAAGAGAGTAAGCAACCTGATGAGGACACTGCGGAGAGTCCTACGGATCCGGCAGAAGAAATGGCAGCGCCAGCACAGGTAGTTCCCGCTGCCGCCAGCACTGCAGTACCAACGCCAAAGGCACCTCCAGCGCCTTCGGGGCCAGTCGCCTTTATTTATTATGCTGAAGTTCCTCGTCAAAGCCTTGAAAAAATCTATGAGGAGAGCCTCGCAACGGGACAATTTAACTCTTTCGGCGATTATACGGCTGGCATTCTGCCTGATATGCAAAAACGCATTACTGCGGCAGGGCTTAAAATCCGCATTCTTGAAAAGAATGAAAAACCTATTACTAAAAATCAGCAATGGTTTACAGGAATCCATGATCCTGAAGCCGATGAGGATTTAGGCTTGAGCACCTTTGTTGAACTGACCGAAATCGAAAATAACACCTTTCGCGGAAATCTTGAGATCGTGCGCAGCCTGCGTGAGCTGGATAATTTTGAGCGAACCCGTAACCTCGCGTCGGTGGATCCTGCAGCCATTGGAAACCTGCAAAAGACTTCTTACCCCGCTATTTTCGAACTGAGCCCCGGCTATGGCTTTTTCATCTCTGGCATCCTGCCGCGTAAGACACATTTTACCCATGAGGAAGAACTTACAGCAAAAGCACCCTTTGAGATTTTAAAATCCACCAATTTCCAGAACAAAGAGTCTGAATTCGTCATTTTCATTGAATTTGAGAAAAAACCTTAAGATATTATCTCCATGCAAAAAGAGGTTCAGCACCACTACGGCTCTCAAGTTCATTTGATCAATAATCCTTTTTTGAGCGGTCTGCTCGCAAAGCTTTGCTCTCCTGAAACTTTCCAGCCAGAAATCAATCGCTTGGTTGAATTGATTTACACGCAAATGATCTCAACCGTGGTGAATGAAGAATTTGATCTGGAGTCGTTTAAGGCACCCACGCGTATGACGGCTTACCATGCCAACATTGATTTGCAGGGCACTCGCGTCGCCAACACACAACAGGCTGTTTGTGTAAATCTGGCCAGAGCGGGAACTTATCCAAGCCATATTTGTTATAATTTTTTACATTTCGCTCTACCGGCGCAAAACATCCGTCAAGATCACATCTTCGCCGCCCGCATGGCTGATGCCGAAAATCATGTCACCGGCACCCAAATCGGTGGACTTAAAATTGGGGGCGGCGTCGCCAATGCCCACGTACTTATACCAGATCCTATGGGAGCCACAGGCAGCACGATTGTCTCCACCATTGATTATTACAAAAAAAACATTGCGGGTCCGGCGAAAAAGTACATCGCCATTCACCTCATTGTCACACCAGAGTATTTGAAGAAGGTTTTAACCTCTCATCCAGAAGTCGTGATCTATGCCTTGAGACTTGACCGCGGCCTTTCCAATGAGGCAGTTTTAAAATCTCCGGCAGGGCTTTATTGGGATCAAGAAAAAGGTCTCAATGATCGAGACTACATCGTTCCTGGTGGCGGCGGCTTTGGTGAAATAATGAATAACTCCTTTGTATAAAAAGAAAATATCATAAGCAAAAGGAAGCAAAATGACCCATCTTCAGATCAAGCCTTACATCTCAGAAGAACAACTCCAAAAAAAAGTCGCTGAAATCGGCGCGGCCATTACCAAAAAGTATAAGGGCGAACAAATCGTCGCGGTTTGTGTGTTAAAAGGTTCTTTTATTTTTTACTCGGATCTCATCCGTGAAATTGATACTGATATCCATTGTGAATTCTTCGGCGTCTCCAGTTATCATGGCTCCACTTCTTCTGGGGAAGTGAAGGTCACCTTGGATCTGGCCCACCCGGTTGAAGGCAAACATGTTTTGCTAGTGGAAGACATTGTCGATACGGGCATCACGATGAATTACTTAAAAAATTCCATCCTCGCCAGAAAGCCGGCCTCTTTAACCACCGTGGCCCTGCTAGAAAAACCAGAAGCTTTAAAAGTTTCTTGCAAGCTGGATTATGTGGGGTTCCAAGTCGCCAATGAATTTGTTGTGGGTTATGGTCTGGATTATGAAGGTTACTATCGCAACCTTCCTTACATCGGCCAAGTTCAGAATTTCCAATAAGCTTTCACGAGCATTTCAATTTTATAGTCGCGGGAGGTCTCACCAAAGGGTGAGATTTCCCAAAGCCATTCCCGGTCATATTTCAGAGATTTCAAATTCACTTGATAGTCTTCAGTTTTAATTCTTTGGCCCTCTCGATCAATATAGTGAGTTTCAAAATCAGCAAAGAGAAGCACTTGAGGAGCTTGCTCAAGAAGTCTCTCGATATGTTGATCACGCACGGATTTCGCAAATTTCACGTAAGCCTCAGGGCTCATTGGCAATCTCTCTGAAATCATCAGAGGAATCTGCGACATTAAATTGGCCGAAATCACCCAATCGACTGGGGGCAAATCCCAGGCAGGCAACTTATTCCAAGGAAGGGTCTTTAATTGAAAAGAACCAAGTCCTTGTTTAAGAACATCTAGCAGGCTTGAGATGTCTCTCTCGATCAACTCGATTTTTTTATTCTTAGCCGCCAATTTGCGAATTTCCTTGGCGTGAACCAGATCCACCAGATAGATTTTTTCAACCTTATTCATGAGATCCTGAATAGGAATCTCTAGCAACAAACCGCTGCCGATGATCATGACCGTTTTGGGCTGGAGCTTCTCCAGATGCTCGCGGATTAATTGGTGAGCCGCATTGATATGGCTCTGCCAAGACTTCGCGCAACGGCGTGAACGAAATTTTAAAGAGACGTTTTGATAAAGGTAGCCCCAGTCCTTTGCTGTCTGATTGCCTTGAGTTTTAAGATACTCCAACCACTCGAGAATCATGCTTTGTTATTATTCTGCAGATGACGTTGTTGGCGGTCCGGCAACGAATTCGAAGCACTCTGGATTTTATGATGGATCTGGTAAGCCGTCTCATTGAGGCCCTCACGCAAGAAATTCGGAATATTGCGGGGTTTATCTTTCATATAGTCACTCAAAAGCAGATCCCTGACCATGGGCTTTGCTTGCTTTTTGACCTCAGTAAGATAAGTCCAAAGTGCTTCCAAAAGGCTCTGCAAAGCCAGGCTATGGGTTTCGGAAAAACGCTGGCTCAGAAATTCACTGAGGGCGAAAAATTCCCAGAAAAAAGATTTTTCTTGTCGGAATTGGGCCTGTTGTTTGATCCAGGAAATCGTATTGGTAAAATTCCCGCTGTTGGCGATCAAGTCCCAATATTTTGCAAAACGATTCATCTGTTGCATCTGTAGATAAGAAATGTCCTTGTTGCAAAGAATCTGAAAGGGCGGATGCTCCTGATAAATCATCTGGAACTCGCGATCATGACGAGCAATGGGAGCGCCCTTCAAACGTTTTAAGATTCCAACCTGAATTTCGTGAGGTCCACAGGCCGCTAGATTATCAAAACCGAGCCCAAAGCTCTGGACACTTTCTCCCGGCAGGCCAACGATCAAATCGGCATGAGTATGAACCCCGCTTTCATGCGCCAAGAACTGAAAATTTTCATGAACCTTGGAGAAATCGTTGCGACGACTGACATTTCTAGCAACTTCGGCATTCCAAGTTTGAATACCCACCTCAAACTGCAAAGTACCGTGGGGAAATTTCTTGATCAGCTCTTTGAGCTCCTTGGGCAATCGATCCGGTACCATTTCAAAATGCAAAAATAAATTTAAGTGAATTCGTTCAAGAAAAAACTCTAAAATACGAGAGCTGGTTTGAATACTCAGATTAAAAGTGCGATCCACAAACTTAAACTGTCTGGTGCCTCTTTGAATCAGTTGTTCTATGTCGGCCAAGAATTGATCCAGATTAAAGCTGCGGACAGCTTTATCCAATGAAGACAAGCAATACTCACATTTGTAAGGGCAGCCGCGAGAGACTTCAACATAGATGATACGATTTTTAATATCTTCATCGGTGTAATAGGCATAAGGAGATTGAATCTGGGTGATATCTGGAGCAGGTCCTGAGATAAATTTCTGCTCTGGATATTCTACGGAATAAGCATTTTGCACTAGTACTTTTGAGCAAAACTCATAAAATAAATGATCGGCTTCACCCTTTATAACATAATCTGCAGCTTTGCAAATCGCCTGATCTTCACTTTCGTAAGTGACCTCTGGGCCCCCTAGAACAATTAATACATGGGGAGCCACTTTCTTTAAAATGGATACAATCTGAAAAGTCTCGGTCGTATTCCAAATATACACCCCAAAACCCACAATCCTTGGATTATAACTCAAGATCTTCTCTACGACATTGCGAGGGCTTGCATGGATTGTCCACTCGAGAATGTGAGCTCGAGGCTGTAAATCGTGAAGATTCGCATAGAGGTAACGCAGACCGAAAGCACAGTGCTGATAAGTCGAGTTCAGAGTCACTAGAAGAATGTCTTTTTGTAGGGGCGCCGTCATATCCCTGCTTTAAACCAAAGCCCCATGTTTTTGGCAAGTCGTTTGCTCATAGAATTATTATTTAACAGCGCAGTTATCAAATTGTACGACGAGAATCATCCCGCCGGTCATTCCGGAAAATACTCGCTTTGTCTCACAGCCCTTGGTTTTTACTTCCACCGAAAAGGATCCTCCCCCGGCAACGGCAAGGTTTGCCTTTTCGCCTTTAAAGCTGTGTTCAGAAACCGATTTGGTGATTTCGTTCGTAAGTTTCACAGTGCTAGCTCCGCAAACTGTGGGCTTAGCGTCTTTATCATATTTAGAACGACACTTGATCACAATAGTTCCTGCAGCTGATTCTCCCTTTTCAGGGGCAAGGGTCGCCACATAGGGCTTGTTATCCTGTGGCTCTTTCACTTCCGTCACGCAAGCCACCAATGAACCTGCCAATAAAAATACAATTAAGTGGGATTTATTAAGTTTCATGAAGAACTCCTTGAAGTTTCTCAAGCACTTCGTCTTGTGAAATTTGCTTCATACACGCATGGGTTTTAATGGGGCATTTGTTATGGCCATGTTTCCCACAAGGTCGGCATTTCATCTCGCTTTTCTCAACAACATAGATATGCTTTTGCCAAGGTCTAAATCCAAATTTTAAAATCGTGGGGCCAAAGATGACTACTGAGGGCGTTTCGCTCGTCGCGGCTAAATGCATCGAAGCACTGTCATTGCCAATAACCGCCGCCACCTGCGACAAGAGCAATGCGGATTCGTAAATGCTGGTTTTTGAACAAAGATTTGAAGCTCCAGGAATCTTTTCTGCAATTCTTGCACAAAGCTCTTCTTCTCCCGGTCCCCCCATTATTAAAACTGGAGTCCCCTGTGCGGATAAGATCTGCCCAACTTGCACAAAGCCCTCTTCTGTCCATCGCTTGGTCGCCCAAACACTTCCTGGAAACAAGGCTATCGACTTTTTAAGAAGAGTGGGATTCAAATGAACTTTTACAAGGACTTTGGAAATTTCACTTCCCTGGCTTTTATAATAATCAACCAGACTCATGGAAGACCATTCCGGAGGAGCCGCCAGCCTCCCACTTTTTGCTACAGCATAGGGCTTTGCCTCTTCAGAATATTTTTCGATTTGAGCCTTTAAGGAAACATCCATTCCCTGCAAAAGGCTGAGCTGACGAATTGGATCGGGCAAAGCGTAATTCTTAACAATTCGTTCATTGTAAAAAAATCGGTTCCAAGGCTTCGTAAAAGAAATTTTTTTATTGGCTTTGATTTTTTGCACAAAAAAAGAGGTTCGCATCGATTCATGGGGAGAAATCAACTTGTCTATTTTAAGCTCTTTTAATCTCTCCAGCACATGACGGTAAGATTCACTATCCCCTTTTTTAACCTCAAGAACCTCGTCCACCATATGAGTTTTTGCAAAGAAGTCACCCACTCCCTTACGGCAAACCAAAATCAAGAGCTGGTCAGGCCACAGTTCTTTCATCTTTTTCATCAACGGAATGCTTAAGAGCAAGTCTCCCAGGAAGGCTGTTTGGATAAGGATGTTTGCTGGCACCGACTAAAACCTCTCTTAAGAGCTTCTATAATTTCCATTAAAGAAACCTGATCGTAACACATCGTCGGCTTATCGCATAGTCTCTTCCAGCAAGGAGAGCAAGAAGCCTGAGAGAGAATTTTCTCGCCCCGATCGTAGAGGTCAATTTCCTGCGCGCATGTCGGTCCAAACCAGGCAATGACGTATTTTTTTTGAGAAATGGCCATGTGCATACCCAGGCTGTCTCCAGTTAAAATGAGATCACAGGCCGCGACGCTGACCAAACCGTCGCGAAGTCCTGAAGTCGTTGAACTTTGAATAATGGGAAGACCCTCCCCAATTTGCAGATTTCGTTCACTGTCTTCGGGTCCTCCTAAAAGCACCACACTCACGTCCAACTCACTTTTAATTGTTTGAATTATTTGGCGCTGAAATTCCACAGACAGTTTTTTATATGCAATCACCGAACTGCAACCAGTGTTGATCCCTAGCACCAAGCTATGACTTTGCCTCCAAACATTGTGCCGACGGTGCGCCTCTCTTTCTTCCGAGAAGGTCAGGCTCAAATTGTATTCATCCCGTTGAAACGGGCCTAATTCAAGGGCCTCAATCAGCAATTGAGTCTCCGCTTTCTGATTCAAGAAAAATTTTTCATGATCATCAAGCCCGAGGCACCACAACTCCTGAGCGGCCGGAGTAGCCGGGTGAATAGCTCCACTTCTCGCATCCGCTCGAAATCCAAAAACCTGCTCAGCATAAGTTTGCTTAAGAACCCCTGCCGCTTTTAAAGACTTATCAATCATGAAGGCCGCATCGAACTCCAAAGCTGAAAGGCTTAAGAGGTCTTCTGATTTAGTGGTCAACACCCTATCAATCAAAGGATGATTCCGCAGGAGTTGGTCACTGGGGGCATCCGTGACCCAGGTGAGCTGGCTGCCGGGAAATTTGCGTTTCATCGCTTTTAAAATACTGGTGGTCCTGAGGACTGCACCGATAGCGCCTAAGTGGATGATCAACAAAGAAGTGCTGGGAATGGACTTCTGCGGGCAAGAGTCCTCACAGGAAGTGTTTTTACCACAGGGTTTATAGCCAGAAAAATGTCGGCACGCACTTACTAAAGCCATGGGTCATTTTACTTGGCTTTTGCGCTAAAGAGGACTCGACCTTGTGCTTAATTATGTCCAGGAATGATCGAGACAACTTCAGAAACCAAGGTTCCGATCTTAATTTTAGACTCGATCCGCAGCGGATAATGACGTTCATCATCTGAAAGCCAGATATAGATATCTCCTACCGGCTTAAACGCCCCCTTCAGAGTCACCTCCGGTTTGATCACGACAGCGTCTCTTTCACCAATGTCAGTGTCAATTCTTTCACGACGAAGACATTTTCCTTTAAAGATCAGATTTTGTTCATCATCTGCCACGCGGAAGGCAATTTCTTTACCCGGTTCCCATTGAAAATTCCGCATATAAAAAATCGCACTAAAAACATTCTGGGAATAAGGCAAAATATCCCAGCTTTGTTTTTTTTCTTCGACGCCGCTTTTCTCGGTCACTTTCTTTTCCCAAAAAGTGGCGCGATTGGTCTGGTCGTCAAAAAGCATGCGGGCTTCACGCAATTGCCCGGATTCTTTTACATGCAATGAGTAAACGCTTGGGACCAAAGTCTCAAAATCCACAAAAGTTTCGACCCGGTCATCAACGCTATAGATGTGAGAATACATGGAGCTAGTAACAATTTCAGTAACAAAGTTGTAAGCTTTGCGACCATTCACATTCACCATTGGTTCCACTTTCAATCTCAAACTTCCGGCGGAGGTTTTAAAATAGCTGACATTGTGAGTGACCACTTCGCCAACACGGAAAGGGTCTTTAAGTGGACGACGTCCTTGAAATCCAGTATCGTCTTCAAACTCCGGCTGACGTCTTAGAGGCGGCACGGACTCTTCGACTTTCTGGTCATTCTTTTTTGACTTCTTGGATTTTCCGGCGTTTTTAGGGGCTTCATCCTTTTTCTGTGGGGTTAATATTTTCTCGGTTTCGGAAGGGGTCGCCTTAGGCTCAGCCGCTCTTGCTGAGTTCTGTTTTGACTTCTGCTTTGAGTTTCGTTTTGAGTTCCCTTTCTTCGGCGTCGTCGGAGAAACTGCAGTTCCCTCATCAGTCGCCGGAACTTCTTCGATTTTAACGGCTTTATCGAACTCGGTATTGACCTCAAGCTCTTTGGTTTTTTCATACTTCAGCGGCGATGAGGAGCATGCAAGAAGTAGAAAACAGCCGATTAAATATATAAAATATTTCACTCGAAATCCTTCCAACGCCGGTGCACCCACATCCAGTGTTCAGGATGCTTTCTCACAACCTCCTCAATCTTATCATTGAACCTTTGGGTGATGGCAAGAATGCTTGCATCTTTGTCCTGCCCTATAAGGTCCAGGACAGGAACCTCCGGTTCAAAGACCACGTGCATTTTATGATCAGCGCCTTCATAGGTGTAGATGGGCACAACCGGAGCCCTGGTCCTCATGGCAAAAAGAGACAGTCCATAGGCCGTTCCCGTTTTTTTGCCAAAAAACTTGGTTTCAATTCCATAGGGCTTCCCCATAAATTGATCGAGCACAAAAACCACGGCTTCTTGCCGCTTCAGGGCTTTTAAAATATCAAAACTGGTCTTATCTCCATGAGCATCAATATATTTCACGCCCTGAGCTCCGCGAAACGAAAACCAAAGATCGTTAAAAAACGAATTCTTAAAAACCTTGGTGATAATCGTGATCGGCTGGCCTTTCATCACAATCGCACTCGAGGCCAAATCTCCATTTCCTAGATGCAAACTGAGGGCTAGGATCCCTTTCCCTTGCTCCCGGGCCTTTCGCAGATGTTCTTCGCCTTCAAACACCACATGTCTTTCAAGCCAGGTTTGATCGAGATAAGGGACCGTGAAAAATTCGAAAAAACTATATCCCATATTATAGACGCTCTCGCGCCCGACTTTGGTCCGCTTTTCCGCCGACCATTCGGGGAAAGCAATTTGCAAATTTCCAAAAATGACCTTGCGGCGGACACGAAAGAAATCCACCCATAAAAAGCCGACAACTCCGCCCAGCTTTCTCACCCAAGAACGGGGGAGCACAAAAAGAAAGTAACTAAAGATTCTAGCGCAGAACTTGATCAAGGATTTCATAAAACCCATTTTCCTGAGATTGAATCTTAACTTCTAAAGGGGCATACCACAAAGGCACTTCAACCGGCCACAAAGCTTTCAACTTTACAAAATCTTTCTCGGTCGTCATCAGTCGCGGAGATCCTTTTTCGCGCCATTTTTCAACAATAGAAGCCACATCCGCGGCGCTGTAAGGATGATGATCTCTAAACACAAAGTGACAGTCTACTTGTAAAGAAAAAGCTTCAAGGCTTTTCTCAAATGCCTTTGGCTGTGCGATACCCGAGATCAGCATCACCCTTTGTCCTTGGCACTCTGCCAAGGGTATTTCACCTTTAAAACCATGAAGAGCCAAAAGTTCATAGCTCATCGGCACGATGAGCTTATTGAATTTACGCAGCTCTTTATATAACTTTTCAAGCTTTGCAGAATCTACCAGATTCACTTTACTCACTACAAATAAGGATGCCCTACTTAAAGAACTCCAAGGCTCACGCGCACGTCCTTCAGGCAAGCACTGATAGTTTTCTAAAGGTTCCGTGGCATCCAGAATGACGATGTCCACGTCGCGATCCAATTGACGATGCTGAAACCCATCATCAATGATAATCAATGCTGGCTTTACTTTCTCGAAAGCATAGAGGGCGGTTTTAAATTTTTTAGGACCGACAAAAAAATGAACCTCTGGATTTCTCGCGGCCAAAAGCACCGGTTCATCCCCAAAATAAGCGGCAGCATCGGAGTGCCCCAAATCGACCTCAGTCATCCCTGAAACTTGAGCACGGTAATTACGGCTGACCACGGCGGTTTTAACCTTACAGCGTCGGTAGTGTTTCAAACAGAAATCTGTAAGCGGGGTTTTTCCGGTCCCGCCCACTGTCAGGTTTCCAAGGCTTAAAACCGGAATCGGAAGCTCCACTGATTGAAAATACTCTTGGTTATAAAGATAGTTTTTAAAACCGGCGATCTTTTCGTACAAAGAGCTAAACGGTTTTAGATAACTCATGACGTGAAAAACTCCTCAAGAGATTGAGCCACCCGTTTCGTCGCGCCTTTATTACCTAAATGCTGGCGAAGTTCGCCCAACTCCGAGCGAACTTTTGCCGCATACTGCGGATCTTGAAAATAACGGTCCATCAATTCAAATAAAGTTTCAGGATTGGCATCAGACTGCCAACGCTCTGGACAGACTTCGCGACCCAGAATCAAATTCACCAGGCCAAAGAATTTCACCCCACGGACCAGAAAGCGTGCAAACACTCCGGTCATAAATTTCATGCGATACATGATAACCATTGGCTTTTGCAGCAACCCCACCATTAGGGTGGCGGTACCGGAAGCCACCAATATAAAATCCGCAAGATGGACCATGCGCGCGGGGTCTTCTTTCATAATGATATAA
>DATBTE010000448.1:0-2926 GCA_036559425.1 Pseudobdellovibrionaceae bacterium
TCATTGGACTTCTGGTTGTACTCAAACAGAAGTAAAGTCGCGCTACAAGTTTCAAAATGAATAATAAGCGCCTTCGCGACTTATGATAGCCGTATCTTCGTCTAGTAGAAAATTTAAGACCCTTCTATAAAACGGAGAGCCCCCCATGGGCCTCTCCGGCGAATTCAAATAAAAGAGCCAGAAATATCTCCTGGCTCTTTAGTTTAAGCTATATCAAAGATGCTTATACGACTATTCCATTTGCTTCATAGTATTGTCGCCACCTACGTAGTAGCTCTCAGCTTGTTCAGCATGATTCATGACTGTATCTACAGACCATTTCATGACCATTTGCATTCCAGCCACTGGTTGCTCTGATGTGCCCATATTAAATACGCTTGGTACTTCTGCATTTGCATTGAAAGTGTAACCCCAAGAAACATTTAGATCCGCAGGCATGATTGTCGCGTTTGTGATGTATTTACCTTGGCCCTTAAGTGCGCCGCCAGCAGTAAAAGTAACACGATAAGCGAAATCAACTACGTCCATACCGTAAAGGTTTTCGTATTGTACACGATAAACTTTAGACTGAGGAATTTGCCAGCCGGTAAGATCAGACCAACATTTTAAACCTTGTGGAAGGGCATTGGCAGTGTAAGTTTTAATATGAACAGTAGGACGTCCGGTTTCCACAATGGCCCAAACTTTTTTGCCGATGTTAACAATTTTATCGATAATAATGCTGATTTGATCCAAAGGATCTGCAGGATTTAAGCTTGGAACTCCATTATCTAATACTTTCGCGCGTGAAGCCGGATTGCAATCTTCACCAAGTCCAGGCTGTGTAAAAGTCTCAGTTAAAGGGTACTGATTGGTCACTTCAGTCACTTTTACTTTTGCGAGTTGGAAATATTTTACATCATTTTGGTCGGCAGCTTGAGCATTGATTGCAAAAACAGTTGCAAATACTAAAATAATTTTTGTCATAGGTTCTCCCCTGTTTATTTATGGAAGATTGTTCTAACAGGGGTATCTATTTTTTCAACCTTTTAGTTTTTGCGTCTGATACTTAGTGTTAGGATGTCATGAAGAATCTATTAGGGACGCCATGTAAAACTGATCATTGGGAAGATCCAATTTTTTTGAGCAGTGCTGCTTGATTCTACGCTATCGACGACTTTCTTAGAATAACCAGCAGCATAATAATTTAAACTAAAGCCTACATAAAGTTTGTCAGCGATTGGAGCTTGCACCGCGAACTGTCCAAAATAGCTACTCCCCGTCCAAGTCTCGAGAGTGTTTCCGGAGTTGTACTGACCCTTGGCCAAATATCCATAAGCCAGTGTCATACTGAATATTCCTGCCTTATCGATATTCCACCGAAGCGCAGGACCAATATCGAAAGAAGAATATGTTGCCGTCGCGCCATCCAGGGTGCTTGTCTGAGAAATCCCCAAAACGCTCCATCCCACATTCCATTGCATACGGCGATCAATGTTAAAAAGCACGTCCACATTATAAAAATATTGAGTATTGGCAGCCTCAGAGGACGCATTTAATTTATCCATGGAATAGATTGCACTGAAATCAAGATGGGCTTCGGCAAAGGAGACTGAAGAAATCAAATGGCAAATAAGAAATAAAAGAGCGGCTCTCATCCCTTATTTATCGGCTGTGCGAAAAGATTTTAGACAGGACGAGAGTCCAAAATCAGTCCTTACGCCTCAGGAGTGCGGCATAAAATCCATCAAAGCCCTCGCGATGAGGAAAGCTGTGCATCTGCTCGACCAACTGCCAGTCCTGGTTATTGTTGACGAGAAATTTCCGCACCTGATTTTGATTTTCTCCAGGCAGTATACTGCAAGTGGCGTAAACCATCATGCCACCAGGTTTTACCATTTTCGAATAAGTTTCGATAATTTCAGCCTGAGTTGTTTGAAGCTTCTCAATTTCCTCTAAAGAAATTTTCCACTTCGTATCAGGATTGCGGCGAAGCACCCCAAGCCCCGAACACGGCACATCCAAAAGCAAGCGATCCACATCAGACTCTAGACGTTTAATCACTTTGGTAGAATCAATCTCACGGGTCTCGATAATTTCCACTCGGTTGCGATTCGCGCGCTCTTTTAAATCATTGAGCTTCCAATCATGAACATCCATACAGATCAATTTGCCCTTATTTTTCATAAGAGCTGCGAGGTGAAGACTTTTTCCTCCACCACCAGCGCAGGCATCAACGACCTTCATCCCGGGTTCGACGTGAAGCAAAGGAGCAATTAATTGCGAAGCGGCATCTTGAACTTCAAAATAGCCCTGCTTGAAAGCCTCAGTCATCTTTACATTTTTTCGCGTCAAGAGCCTTACGGCGGACTCCACTTCGGGAACCGCCATTCCCTCGATACCTTCAGCACGGAGTCTTTTAATCAACTCCTCACGAGTGCCCCGAAGAGTGTTTGCGCGCAGAAAAACTTCAGCAGGTTTATTCAAAGATTTTAAAATTTCGTCCCACTCAGAACCTAATTCTTGCAAACCATAATCATAAAGCCATTGAGGAACCGACTCTAAAAGTGCAACAGAAGTCATGGTGCTTTTGCGGTGTGCAAAAGCAGCCTTATCGAAAGATTTAAACTCTTCCCACTCTGGGAGAATCTGGTAAGTATTAAAACACCAGGCTGCCCACAATTGCCAAACATCTTCTCGACTCATACTTTTCTCAGTAGGCTCGAACCCGGCAAGCCCCCCAAGGTATCGCCACCAGCGCACCATCTCATAAATGCTCTCTGCGACGAAACGGCGATCGCGACCGCCCCATTTTTTTTCAGATTTCAACACTCGCTCAATGACCTTATCGGCGTAACGAGCTTGATTGAAAATTTCAGTCACCGCATTAACAATATTTTCCACTAAGTGGCGATGAAACTTTATGGATGAGTCTTGTGGACCCGTT
>DATBTE010000449.1:0-9600 GCA_036559425.1 Pseudobdellovibrionaceae bacterium
AGGCATTGACTAGCGCCTGCGAACTTTTGATTTCACTGACAGCCTCGATGATCCCTGAAAACATAAAAAAGATCCCCTTGATAGGGCGGAAACTACACTCTTTACAGAAACTTGGCAAGAAAAGGGGGCTTTTTAGAGCCCCCTTTTAAATGCTTTTTTAATTTTTTTACTTCAGAATGTCTTAAATCTTAGTTCGTGGTTTTCGCGGGCGTAGGTTCAGGAGCTAACTTCAAGATTTTCACTTTTGCCCCCAAGACAGGATTTTCATCGCTTTGAGTGAGGATCTTGCCGCGGGAAACTTCATCACCGACCCAATCCAGCTGAATTGTTGCCACAGGGCTTGCCGCGCCACCACCGTAATATTTGGAGTTACATGGGTCTCCTTCCCAATAATAAAGTTCATTATAGATATTAAACTGGTCCCCGACCTTTGCTTTTACATTTGCTCCACCCAAAATAACCAAATGCGTGTCATGATCCATAAGTACGCGGGAATACCATTCTTCTTTCGCCTTAATACCATCATAGAGAGCAGTCACTCCTGTGATCAAAGCCTTCTCGGTCACTTTCGCGAGGGGAGTTTGATAGTACGCGCTCGGTCCTACCATAAAAGGACCCACTTCAAAAGTGAAGTGCACTTTGGTTTTTGTTTGCTGTGAACTTATGTTTGCGGCCGCCAAAAGGCCGTCCGTTAAAGGATGCGTAGCCATCATACTCAAGGCCAACTGAGCCCATTCAATACTAAACCCCAGGCCATTGAGACCGGATATGTCCAAAGGCCCTGCCGCATTGAAACCAATTTGAACTGCAGCGCCCCCAATCATTTCAAAGGCATTCACCGAGCCAGCAATCCGCGCGTTTGGCAGATTGATCAAACACTCAGCCGCTGTCGAATATTGAGGTTTTTCTGCCAGCCCCGCATTCGCCGCAAAGGCTTTCATCATAACCTTGTCATTAGAAGAGACATTCAGCACTTTCGAATCTCCCGATGCCTTCGCAGCTGTCGGAACATCTACGACAGGGGGAGCATATCTTAAGGCGAAGTGTTCGCTGTTTTGCAAAACACTATAGACTTGTTGATTGGCTACATATTGAAAATCGAAACTGCCACCTTGCGGAAGCTCAATACTGGGCGACGTCATCTTGCCCATTTCTATGATACGTTTAAGCTCCCGTTGAGGCACTGGAGTTTCCTGGCATGATTGATTTCCCATCATCAAACCTGCTATTGAAAACAACATCCCAGCCTTTAGTGAAGTTTTTAAAATCTTTTGCGGTCTCATCTGTCCTCCAGTTAAATCGTTCCGTACCTCCTTTCGGCTGGACTTTAGCCCGAGTTAAGCTTTTTATACACCAAAGTCGAGTCCTCAGTTGAACCACCGTGAAATCGTCAAAAAGTTTTTCTGATTCTTCAAAAGTTAGAACTGAATCAGGCTCACGAGATCGAGATTTGAAAAAATCGATCATATTTTTATCACAAGAGTCGAGATGGTTAAGTCCTTTTTAATCCAACCCGATATAAATGTATCTAAGGAATCATCTATGAAATCATTTGGACTTAAAACGAAAATTCTTCTATCGACAATCCCCCTCCTCATTGCAACGATCTTGGTGGGTCTTAAAATCTATCAATTAGGGGTTGTTGCCGATCCGGAAATCGCACGAGCTTTAGAAATCTCTCGAATTATCAATCAACAAGAGATTGAGATGGTAAAGATGTCCGATTACTTAAGAGGTTATATTTTAAATCCCAAAGACAGAAGGAGCTATGAGCTAAAAAAGGAAGCTGACGAAAGGTACGCCGCCCTTTCGAAAGAGCTAGAACCTTTGGTGGCGGAAGGCCCTGAAATCTCAGAGATCAATAAGAAGATGGCAAACTATGACGCCATTGTTTTAGATGAAAAAGAAATACAGGTGGCCCTCCTCGTTGAAAAAGGCGATCCGGGGGTTCAAGCTTATTTTGCTAATGAGTATATTCCCACGCGCAAAGTCCAAGAAGAAAATTTTGCTAAGCTAAAAAGCTCTGCGGAAGAATTCTCAAAAAAATTAGTTCATGAAGTGGAGAGGCGAAAAGCAAATTCCAGCTATACTACCCTGACAATCCTTGCTGGTAGCTTTGCAATCGGCTTCGTCATTATTTTCTTGGTGCTTAACTCTACCGTGGGGATCTTCATGAAATCGATGAAAACCCTTGAAAACACCAGCCTACAAATGGAGTCCACAATTATCAATCTCAATTCCCAAGGACAGAGCCTTTCAGGAAACTCTAACTCCGTAGCATCTTCGCTGGAAGAAACCGTGGCCTCACTGGAAGAAATGGCCTCTATGATTAAGATGAACTCTGAAAATGCCCAGCAGGCCGCCGATCTCTCTAATAAAGCGCAAGAAGTGGCGGTGCGCGGAGAAACGGAAATTAAAGGCTTGGTGCAATTTATGGATGAAATCTCGCACTCATCTAAAAAAATTGAGGAGATCATTGGCGTAATCGACGATATCGCCTTTCAAACCAATTTACTGGCTCTGAATGCAGCCGTGGAGGCCGCTCGCGCTGGCGAGCAAGGCAAAGGTTTTGCTGTCGTCGCTGACGCCGTAAGAACGTTAGCCCAAAAAAGCTCGGATGCAGCTAAGGGCATTTCCCAATTGATTAAAGATTCCGTAGATAAAATGGAAAAAGGAGCCGAGGTCGCTACAGAAAGTGGAACGGTTTTAACCGAAATAGTTCAATCCATCAAAAAAGTAAGCCTACTCAATGATGAAATCTCAACCGCCAGCAAAGAACAGTCTCAAGGTGTTACTCAATTAACTCAAGCTATGAATCAAATCGATCAATCGGTTCAATCTAACGCTTCTGCAACAGGGGAAATCACTTCCATATCTGAGGAAGTTAACGCTCATAGCTCCAGTTTAAAAGTAGTGGTAGGGGAACTCAATCACTTAATCAGAGCCTCTGCTTAAGAGACTCTTAAGCAGAGATCCTTCATCAGTGGCTTTGATGCTGAGTTAAGATTTTTTTACAATATTGAGGCCCTGTCCACGCACCTCAATAATTATGCTGTCTCCCGAGCGCACGTCTCCAGCTATGATAGCCTTAGAAAGCGGATTTAAAAGATCATTCTGAATAACCCGCTTTAAAGGTCTGGCACCGTAGATAGGGTCATAACCTTTTCTAGCTAAAAGCTGAACCGCATCGTCCGTGAAGTCGATGTTGATCTTCTTTGCTTTCACGCGTTCTTTTACTAGGTTCAATTGCACTTTAACAATGCCTGCAATCTGGGCCTCGCCAAGTGCCTTGAACATCACGACTTCATCGATCCGATTTAAAAACTCAGGTCGGAAATGAGTCCGCATGGCTTCATTAACCGCTTTCTGCTTTTCTGCCTCGCTCATGTTGGGGTCAATTAAAGCGTGAGAGCCAATATTAGAAGTCATAATCAGCACAGTATTTTTAAAATCCACTGTGCGACCTTGACCGTCGGTCAGACGACCATCGTCTAGCACCTGCAATAGAATATTAAACACGTCCGGATGGGCTTTCTCGACTTCATCAAGTAGAACCACACTGTAAGGTTTGCGACGAACGGACTCTGTCAATTGTCCGCCCTCTTCGTAGCCCACATATCCTGGAGGAGCCCCTACGAGTCTTGAGACCGAGTGCTTTTCCATGTATTCACTCATATCAATGCGGACCACCGCTTGCTCATCGTCGAAGAGGAACTCGGCCAAAGCCTTGACTGTTTCCGTTTTTCCCACCCCGGTAGGGCCTAAGAAAATAAAGGTCCCAATAGGGCGATTTGGATCGGAAATCTCCGCACGTGCACGACGAATAGCATCGGCTACGACAACCAGCGCATGATCTTGGCCGACCACGCGTTTTTGAAGGTCTTCTTCCATATGCAGGAGCTTTTGAGATTCACTTTCCAGCATCTTGGAAACCGGAATACCGGTCCACTTGCCCACAACCTCTGCCACATCCTCCGGGCTCACTTCTTCTTTAAGCATGCGCGCTTCATTAACAGTTTTATTGCCGCGGGCCTCAAATTCTTTGAGCTTCTTCTCCATCTCAGGCAATCGACCGTATTTCAATTCCGCTGCCTTACCAAGATCCCCTTCGCGCTCGGCCTTGCCAATGAGATTTCTGATCTCGTCAATTTCAGCCTTGGTTTTTTTTATTTGTTCAATACCACCTTTTTCGAAGTTCCATTGTTCACGCAGTTGCTGGTTCTTCGCAGTGAGTTCTTTGATCTCTTTTTCTATGACTTGAAGGCGTTCTCTGGCCCCCTCTTCCTTTTCTTTTTTTAATGCTTCTTTTTCAATTCGAAGCTGCATGAGCTCACGTTCAATTTTATCGATTTCTTCCGGCACGCTCTTGGTTTCAATACTGAGCTTGCTGGCGGCCTCGTCCATCAAGTCGATGGCTTTATCCGGCAAAAACCTATTTTGAATATAACGATGCGAAAGCTTCACAGCTGCCACCAAAGCGGAATCCATGATCCGAATTCCGTGATGCAATTCGTACTTTTCTTTAAGCCCGCGCAGAATGGTAATCGCATCCTCGACACTAGGCTCGTCCACTAAGACCGTTTGAAAACGGCGCTCAAGGGCAGCGTCTTTTTCAATATACTTGCGATATTCGTCGAGGGTGGTCGCGCCGATGCAACGGAGTTCACCGCGAGCCAGAGCTGGTTTCAATAATTGGCCAGCATCCATTGCCCCTTCTGTTTTTCCCGCTCCGACAAGATTATGTATTTCATCGATAAAGAGAATGATTTGTCCATTACTTGCGGTGACCTCTTTAATCACAGCTTTCAAACGGTCTTCGAATTCTCCGCGATATTTCGCGCCAGCAATCAAAGCTCCCATATCTAAAGACATGAGTTTCTTACCTATGATATTCTCCGGAACATCTTGCTTAAGGATCCTTACCGCCAGGCCTTCCGCAATGGCCGTTTTCCCCACCCCTGGCTCCCCGATCAGAACTGGATTGTTTTTGGTGCGGCGGGAAAGAACCTGTATCACTCGACGGATTTCTTCGTCGCGACCGACCACAGGGTCCAATTTTCCTTCCGCCGCCAGCGCCGTCAAATCCCGGGCATATTTATTTAAAACTTCGTATTTGTTTTCGGGATTGTCGTCTGTCACTTTTTGATTCCCTCGCAACTCTCGGAGAGCTTGCACCATTGGGTCATGTTTAATTTGATGTCTTTTAAAGAAGGCATTGATGTCATTATCGTCTAAACCAAAAAGCCCGAGGAGGAAATGCTCAGTAGAGATGTAAGCATCCCCCCAATCCAAAGAAACCTTGTCAGCCACGGTAAAAAGCTTTTGCAATCTTTGACTGGCAAAGACCTTTTGTCCTCCACCAGTGACGCGCGGAAATTTATCAATTTTCGTCTTTAAATCATCTATCATGGATTTAACGGAGAGATTTTGCTTTTCAAAAATTCTGGGAACAATACCTTCTGATTGCTGAAGTAATTCTAGAAGAAGGTGTTCGGGTTCTACTGAAGGATTTCCCCGATTTTCAGCGTTTTGGGCAGCCGCTTGCATGGCTTCCTGACTTTTACGCGTCATTTTTTCAATCTCATTGCTCATAAACTCCTCCGTCCTGTATTAAGAATGAGTCTTCAGGAGAGATTGTCAATGCCCAGCGAAAAACCTAGTAAAAAAATTCCAACAAAACGCATACATCCTTCTATTAAAAAGGATGGGGTCAACCCTTCTGATTTTTTAAAGTATGACTTCCGTACATCTTGTGAGGATTGCTCTCACTTTGATTCTTTAAAAAATCTTTGCACTTTAGGATACAATCCAGCTCCGCATCTCAAAGCACAACAACTGCGTGATTATGAAGCCTCCGGAAAAATAGCTCAGTGCCGATTTCTTGAAGTCGATTAATTTCAAATAGGTTAATTTTGACTGAACCAATGTCGAGGCTTAGTCCTGAATGTTATCCTTTGGTACTGTAACAAAGCAGCGCAAGACCATCCCTTGGGCTTGAGTTCCGAAAACTTTCCTCTTCTATCCTTAGACTAGTATTGCATAAAAAACGCAAATCCCGCCTACAGTCCTGTCAAGACTTCGTCACAGATCCCGATCTTAAACACATCAACGTTAGAAGGATAGGAGAGAGTTCAAGGTCACTCTCCCTAGAACACGAAAGGAGGGCCTTCAAGGATGAACTAAGAATGAACAATCGAATGTTCTTTACTTTACTAAATAGTAATAGGCCAAAACATAATAGGCTCGGATGCCACCCCACAGACAAGATGAGGGGAATAAAACTCAAGGAGGGTACTTAAATGAAAATTAATAATTCTTAACGGAGGATTTTAAAATGGGAATGAGAGTAACAACAAACATTGGTGCCTTAAATGCACAGAGGAACTTGATCGGGGCACAAAGAACCCTCCAAGGCTCCATGGCACAACTGGCTTCGGGAAGCCGCATTAACAAAGCTGCTGACGATGCTGCGGGTCTAGCGATTTCTGAAAACTTGAAGGCGCAAATTAGATCTGCAACTCAGGCACAAAGAAATGCGAACGACGGTATCTCGATGGTTCAAACCGCTGAGGGCGGCTTGAATGAAATCGGTAACATCGTGGTTCGTCTTCGTGAGCTCGGAATTCAGGCTGCATCTGACACAGTTGGAAATACTGAGCGCGGTTTCGTGGATAAAGAGGTTCAACAATTAAAAGCTGAAATCCAACGTATCGCTTCGGTTACTACTTGGGGAACAACCAAATTATTAGACGGTTCTTCACCTAAGTTCGACTTCCAAGTTGGTCTTTTCAATAATCAAGAACAAGATCGCATCACTTTCAATGCCGATGAGAATGTGGCAACTCTCGATGCTTTGGGATTGGCTGGTCTTGACTATACCTCTAAAGAAGGTGCTCAAGAGTCCTTGATGTTGCTTGATGCGGCTCAAACTTCAGTGAATGGAACTCGCGCTAATCTGGGTGCCCTTCAAAATCGTTTGACCTCGACAGTTGACAACTTGGGCGTTGCTCAAGAGAACATGTCGGCTGCGAACAGTCGTATCCGTGATACAGATGTGGCCCAGGCTTCTTCCGAAATGACTCGTAATAATATCTTACTTCAAGCTGGTACTTCTACTCTAGCTCAAGCAAACCAAGTAAACCAATTGGCGCTTAAGTTGATCGGTTAAGCTATCAGTTGCGCAAAGCTAAAACAAAACCTGGTGGGTTCCCTGCCAGGTTTTTTCATTTTTGCAGATGTTATTGACATAAGCCTGACCTAAAACTGTCTTTTCTAATTTTCTGTTAAACTACTTTACTAATAAAATCAAATATTTAGCTTAAGCTATACAGACTTTCATCCGAAAACAAGGGAGAGATAAAGTAAAAGGGAAAAAGGTCTGGAGAAGATATGTTAAAAAAAACCATTATCAAAATTTTCACGCTTGGATGTACGCTTATCACCCTCCTCGCCTGCAGTGGCAAGGGGGGATTTGACATCCAAGGCTCTCCCAGCAGTGGTGGCAATAACTCTGGCTCAACGGATAATAATGGAAGCTCAGGCTCCAACGGCGCAATAGATCCTGATGCTTTTCAGAAGCTCCAGTACAAAGGCCTTATCTCTGGCGGCAACAATGATGGGACTCTGGTGGTTGATATCGATAAGGTGAACGGAGCCCTCCTCTTGATTGTTCCACTACAAATGAATCCTTATATTGAACCTGCGCAGGGAGAGATTCCAGACCTTCCGGGGGTTAAATTCATGACTTATAAAGATGATAAGGGTGCTTCTTACTTCGCCGTCAACGTTCCTTTACGCTATGTTCGCAAAGGAGCAAGTTTTTTAAATCCCGCTCGTTTGCCAAATGGCGACGCTCTTCCTCAAGTCGCCAGTGGAGAACTCCCAAGCGTGGCGGTTGCGGTTCCGGGTAAAAATAATGTGAAGTTTAACTTCTATATTGGAGTGAATGTGATCGGAGTCTATATTTCCAGCCCTTATGATCCTTATATGGCCCTTCACTTCCCTATCCGTAAGGGTGTAGAAACGATCGGATATTTTCATACGGTCCCCGCAAAACCCGGTTTCGAGGGTGGCTTCTTTTTGAATACTCAAATGCCAGACTCTGTAGCCGCGATTATTGACGATCACTTTCGGTTCTGATGACCAAGTCGTTGATCTAAAGAAGTAATTAATTATTGATTGCCCCAAAAAAAATCGTTAATCTCTTTGCTGTATGCTCTACGCGATGTGCTTTAACTTCTAAGGGGGCCTCATGGCAAAAAAAACATCTAAGACTAAGAAAGCTACTAAAAAAGCAATTAAAAAGGTAGCTCCCAAAAAAGCTACCAAAAAATCTGCAGCTAAAAAAACGACTAAGAAGACCGCTCCGAAGAAGGCTTCTAAAAAAGTAGCTCCCAAAAAAGCTGCTACTAAAAAAACCGCCCCGAAAAAAGCGGCCAAAAAAACCACTGCTAAAAAGGCCGCTCCAAAAGCTAAAGCGAAAAAAACGACCTTTGTTGGTGAAACCTCTCCTGTAAAACCTGAGACAGCTTTAGACAATATCGCTAAAGAATTCGACGATGAGACAGAACTCGATAGCATGATTGATATCGAAGAAGAGCCTCTTAGCGAAGACGAAGAAAGCTGGGAAGACACCGAAGAAGATAAAGAAGAAGACTCTTTTGAAGACTTGGAAGACAAGACTAACAAAAAGATTGAAGATGAGGATGAAGAAGACGACGAAGATGAAGATGACGAAGAAGGTTACTTCTAATCCAGATTTAGACTTAAATTTAAGCTCAAATTAAATTAAAATGGAAAAAGGGGCTGTCGAAACTACAGCCCTTTGTTTTGTCTGAATACTCAAGTTCACTTCATCGGTTTAGAGTGAACAGCGAACTTTTCAAATTCACCGTATTCATGGAGTTTATTATAAAGAGTTTTAATCGTAATCCCCAGGTTATTAGCCGCTTGGGTTTTATTTCCCCCAAAATGGGCCAAAGCTTTCAAAATATATCGTTTTTCCAGATCATGAAGCGTCAAGCCTGGATCATAATCAATGATATCATCAGCTTTTTCAGGGTTACGAATGTTCTCCGGCAGATCATTTATCATGATCGTGTGGCCTTCTGATAAAATTTGTAATCTTTCGCAAACATTTTGAAGCTCACGGATATTGCCGGGCCAGTCATATTTCTGAAGAGTCTTCAAAGCCTCTTCAGAGATCTGGCGTCCACGGTTCAAATAAGAATGATTTCCGTTGCTCAAAAAATGAGTGACCAAAGCAGCAATATCCTCACGGCGACGGCGCAGAGGCGGAGCGCTGACCACAATAGTATTAATACGATAAAACAGATCTTCACGGAAGTTACCGCGCAGAACTTCTGCATCCAATTCCCGATTGGTAGCCGAAATTAAACGGATATCCACTTTGATAGCGTCCTTACCTCCGACTCGATACAGTTCACCTTCTTGAATAAAGCGGAGAAGTTTGGCCTGAATACCAGGGCTTAGCTCCCCGATTTCATCTAAGAATAAAGTTCCACCACTCGCGGCTTCTGCTAAACCAATCTTTTTATTATATGCGCCTGTAAAAGACCCTTTTTCATGTCCAAAAAGCTC
>DATBTE010000450.1:0-5892 GCA_036559425.1 Pseudobdellovibrionaceae bacterium
TATTTCTTTCTCTCAACCATACGTGGATCGCGGGTTACGAAGCCAGCTTTTTTCAAAACACCCTTGAATTCAGGGTTAAATGCTACAAGTGCACGAGTGATTCCATGTCTTACCGCGCCGGCTTGACCGTTTTCACCGCCACCAGAAACTGTGATTCTTACGTCAAACTTGTCAGTTTGATCTACAGTTTCAAAGGGTTGAAGGATAACCATTCGAGATTGCATTCTTTTAAGGTAATCATTAGCTTTTTTGCCGTTGATTGTGATTGTGCCTTTTCCAGGCTTCAAGAAAACACGTGCTGAGCTCGTTTTTCTTCTTCCAGTAGCGTAGTAAAATTTTTCTGCTGCCATTGACTATGTCCTTCTTAGATCTTGCCAGTAGGAATGTTATATACGGCTGGTTTTTGAGCTGAATGAGGATGCTCACCACCAGTGTAGATTTTCAATTTAGAGATGACTTGGCGAGAAAGCTTGTTTGTAGGAAGCATTCCGCGAACCGCTTCATGAATGATAAAAGTAGAGTCTTCAGCTTGCATTTGAGCTGCAGTTTTCTCTTTCAAAGATCCGAAGAAACGAGAGTGTCTAAAATATTTTTTGTCATTTGCTTTGTTGCCGGTCAATATTGCTTTATCAGTATTGATGACAACAACGAAATCGCCGGTATCTACGTTAGGGGAATAAATAGGCTTATTTTTGCCGCGTAGAATAGTTGCTACGTGAGTAGCCAAACGACCTACTTTAAGGCCGCTGGCATCGATAATATGCCATTTTCGTTCAACTTCTTCGGCTTTTGCATTCCAAGTCTTCATGATGACTCCAATTAAATCTCTATCAAACGCTTTAAGAGGCATAGTAGATACTTCCTTTGCCTCAAAACTGCAAGAAGGGATGTTTTAAATTTCGCGGCACCTAATGTCAAGTTCTTGAGGATAATAAACGCGCATTAAAAAGAGCCCTTCTGGCGGAGCCGCCGGCCCAGCTTGTTTGCGGTCCTGAACTGCAATAATATCGCGAAGAGTTTCCGGGGCTAAGCCCTTTTTCTCCAACATCATTTGCGTCCCAACTATATTACGGACCATCTGTTTCATAAACCCATTACCGGTTATAGTAAATTGAAGCAGATCGCTTTTACGCCACTGCCAATCAGCCTGATAAATCTCACGAACCGTGTGGGTCACCGGAGAGCCCACGGATTGAAAACTCTTAAAGTCTTGTTTTCCCAAAAGAAACTTCGCGCTTTCTTGGAGGTGCTGAATACTAATAGGGTGCCTTGCCCAATCCGCATAACGGGTCAGAAAAGCTCCTGCTCGCATCTTATTATAGATCAAATAACGGTAGGTTTTTCGTTCGGCGGATAAAGTCGCATGAAAATCTGGCGGCGCTAACCATACTTTTTTAACTGAGATAGATCGTGGGAGACGGGATTTCATGGCCCATGCGAGATCCCAGTTTTGCAACCTCTCCACTGGACGTTCCGTGTCAAAGTGGCAGACTTGCCCGACGGCATGAACTCCAGCATCGGTTCGTCCACTCGCAAACAAGGTAATTTTTTCCTGAAAAATGCCCGTGAGCACCTCTTCAAGGGTTTGTTGGACACTTTTATTGGGCATATGGTTCTGTTTCTGCCAGCCACAAAAATCAGTGCCATCATAAGAAACTAAAAAACGAATCCTCTGCATAGAGGCGGTAATACCAGAACTCAACTCAGAAGTCAGCGCTGATTCCAAAACTCATGATACTCCCCCTGAAGTTGAGATCTTCAGAGAAAGAGGTTTGTAAACGATACTCAGCGACGAACCAAAGATTGCCCACCCCATATTCACTATCTAAATTAAAGGCCATGCTCTTATCAAGAGCCGTGATATTAAACATCAAACCACCCCCCGCATAAGCCGCAGGAGTTCCCGAAAAGTGCTGTTTTCCATCATCCCGTAATTCCGCCACCGCGATATAAGTCCCACCGCCCGCGACATAAGGAGCTACCCATTGACGGTTAAAATATTCAAGACGATACAATAATCCCACATTTAAAGGGAGAATGACGAAGGTGTATTTTTCAGGAGCGATCGAACCGTCTTTAAGAAAATGGCCTTGGCCATTGGCTGTTCCGACTCCCATCCCCACCTGTAAGCCGAGTTTTCCGTACTTAGAGAAGGGCTGCCATTCGTAATCAAACATAATGGTTGGCACTTCGCTGCTGGTATACATTGATTTGAAGTCCGATAGGCCATCAGCAGATTTGATATCCGGCGGGGACATAAACCCAAAACGCACAATACCTGTTTGATTTTTTTTAGTGGTCTTAATTTTATAAACATAGGTGCCATCTTGCTCAATGCGGATCAACCCCTTCTTCGCATCGGGGTGATGAATCCACTTTACACCTTTTTGTGGCGTTTTCTCTTCACGCGATTTTTCGCCGCCCACCGGATCAAACTCAGACTCATTCGTATAAGGGGGCTCCATAGGTGGAGCTTCTTTATTTACCGCATGAGCTTGAGAAATAAAGACAGCCACCGCCGTCATCAAAGTGGTCACGGTGAAGAACTTCACGCATCCCCCTTCAAAGCTTTAAAACCTTGAAAGAGTAAGGGGAAGGCTCTCTTCAACAGTAAGATAGAAATCAAACCTACTATAATTGCTGGAATCATTCCTAAAAATAAACTGAGTTTTACAAACATTAAAAGGGGCCAAAGAATTCCTAAACTGACAGCTTTCAAGATCTCGCTGCTAGAAATCCATTCCGCGGCTTCGGGTCCGAATTTGTAATAAAACTTAACCAGATACCTGCCGACAAAATTCTTGAGCAAAAATTCATTGCGAAACTTTCTAAAAGTTTGCACTTCAGGGGCCATGTCACTGCCATAGGTCGCGGTGGCAATAAAACAATGCTTATCATCGAGAAGACCCACCACTTGGGAAGGAGTGGCACAGACTTGAGCGGAGTTTGTTAAAACCGAGTCCGGTGGAAAATAAGAAATGATGCCGGTTTGGTCCATGTTTCCTAAAGCAAAACAGTACTTCACATCGTTCTCGAGACCAGTGATTCTTTGATCGGATATACTTGGCTCAGCCGGAGAATTATTTATTAAATTCAAAATTAAATAATCTGATTTATTTGTCACCGTGGACGCATTCCCTACGCCCTTTTGATAAAACATGATGATACGATTGTAAGTTACAGAGGTATTGGGCGTTTTCAGGGAGTTATCGGCTGTTGCATAATCTGTAATGACAACTTTTTCATCTCCTGCGGCCACGGTATAATCACAAATTCCCTGATTGACCAACCCTGGCGTACCGACTGGACATGCGGTGAGGGTATTTGTGGAACTTGCGGGTTGCAAATAGCGAAAAATAAAATTGAAATCGACCTTCTCTTCGATGGTCGCATCATCATTATTTGTATCAATTCCTATACTCAAAGTCTTGCTTGCGTCTATATCGGCGGTGCAAGAGGAATTACCCCCTGCATAGCTACACAGGTTAGACCATTTAATTTGCACCGTAAAAGGGGTGCCTGCAACAAGGCTTGGAGCAGCTGTGTTATCAATCGCATGCCCCGCAAGCTCCCCACTGAATTTCCAGCGAACTCGCGGAGTGCCTGTAAAACTGCTTGCCGTACTCGATCTCAAAGTCACGGTTAAATACAAATCTGGATGAATTGAAGTCTGATTACAAGTTACTCGACCAGAGCCATCACAGGAATTGCAGGTTGCGGAATTCAAGAGGGTGGCTGAAGCGGCGCACTCTCCAGTAGCGCCGGTATATCCCCCATAAATAGTGGGAGGCGTTGCCGCCGTTGTTCCTGCGGCCGCTGTGCCCGCATCATATGCTGAGACTCCGCCTGGAGATCCTACAATTTCCATAGCGGTTGTTGAACCAGAAGGAGTTGGTGTTGTCGTCTGAGCGACGGCAAAGTAACCCGAAATGCTGCCAGTAAGGAATAAGCAGGCTCTTAAAATAAGATTTGAAATAAGCGTCCGTGTTATTTCCACCTATTTATGACATCATGCCTGGGGCTTGATGTCAAAAATATGCTCTGCGATTTGAAGGCCGTTCAAAGCAGCCCCTTTGCGTATATTGTCCGACACCACCCACATAAGCCATAGATAAGGGTTCTCTGGATCCCTATGAACGCGTCCAACGTAAACAGGGTCTTCCCCTGACACGCTGCGAGGAGTAGGATAGATAGAATTCTGTGTCTCATCTTGAACCACAATTCCTTCAAAGTTTTTCAAGGTCTCCAAAATATTTGCCTGGTCGGTCTTTTGCTTGAGAGTCACCCAAACGGACTCACTATGAGCATTTAAAGCTGGAATTCGTACGGTAAAGGCTGAAACCTTAAGCTCCGGAAGACTTAAAATCTTGCGGGTTTCTTTCATGATTTTCACTTCTTCACTACAAAAACCTTCCTCATTAAAGGAACCAATTTGCGGAATACAATTGAAAAGAATGGGATGAGGAAAAGTGGTCGGCTTTGGCTTTGGATTTTTATAATCCTCTGTTTGCGCCAGGAGTTCTTCGTAGCCAGCAAGACCAGCTCCACTCACCGCCTGATAGGAACTCACACGCACTTCTTCTAATCCATACTTATCAGCCAGGGGCTTTAAGGCCACCACTAATTGAATGGTCGAGCAATTTGGATTGGCAATCACTTGAGGTTTTGAATGTGAATTCACCAAGTGACCATTCACTTCTGGAACAATCAGATGAACCTTCGGATCCATGCGGAAAGCCGCTGAATTATCGATGGCGAAGGCTCCTGCTTTGGCCGCTTGCGGAGCCCACTCTTTGCTGATGTCGTCGCCAGAGGAGAAAAACACCAGATCCAAACCTTCAAAGCAATCTGGTGCTAAAGTCTGAACAGACCAATCTTGACCTTGTACATGGATTTTTTTACCCACAGAGGCTTCGCTGGCAAAAGGGCGAAGCTCCATCAAGGGGAACTTACGCTCTTCAAGGATATTCATAAAAGTTTGGCCCACCATTCCAGTGGCCCCAACAACGCCGACCTTAAAGTTTTTTATCATGTTTAGGACTTCCCGTTTCTTCATCTTCTTCGACAAGATCATCTTCATTTACTTGAGCAGGTAAATAGACACTTGGACGGATCTTACGAACGTTTTTACCCAGTTTAAAAACTCCAAAGACCGCACCCAAAACAGCGTATCCAAAGAAGAGCACGAAGAGCATAACCTCAGGGTAAAGGGCTACGACAACCAAGACCCCCACTCCCAAGAGTAAATAATGGAAGGGCATACGTTCTTTAAGATCAAGATCTTTGAAACTACGATAACGGAAATTACTCACCATAACGAAGGCCAAAAGAGCTGTCATTACCAAGAGGCCAATATTACCACTCGCTTCAAGTTCTAAATCTTGAAAGGCTAAAATAGAAGAGGCAACAATACCGGCTGCCATCGGAATGGGAAGACCTTGAAAATAGTTTTTCTCCACAATGTTGGCTTGGACATTAAATCGAGCCAAACGGAGTGCGCCGCAAGTGACAAACAAAAAGCATGCAACCCAACCCAAACGCCCAAAGGGATTTAAGGCCCATTGGTAAAGCATAATACCTGGTGCCACACCGAAGCTGACTAAATCGCAGAGAGAATCATACTCAGCGCCAAATTTACTGGTGGACCGAGTCAAACGTGCCAAACGGCCATCGAGAAGGTCAAAAACTGCCGCAGCCACAATGGCATAGGCCCCATATAGAAAATTAGATTTTAAGGCTTGAATGATGGCAAAAAAGCCGCAAAACAAATTTCCAGTCGTCATCAAGTTTGGCAATACATAAATGTAAATTGCCAGTTTCTTTCCAGCTGGTTCTACATTTTCAGAAGAGGAATGATTATCAGCCATAAAATATGTCCTTTGAATTGGCCGC
>DATBTE010000451.1:0-3100 GCA_036559425.1 Pseudobdellovibrionaceae bacterium
AACCTTGAGACTTTCAAATACTTCCCTGTTGAAGGTTTAAATGTATTTGATCTTCTTAAATATGATGCTGCGATTATTACAAAAGATTCTGTAGCGAAGATTATCGACAGATGCTCACTGGAGAAGGCGTAATGAAAAATGTAATTAAAGCCCCTCTCATTACTGAGAAAAATACTTATCATAATGCAGTTGGTGTTTATGTTTTTGAAGTGGACATGAAATCTTCAAAAACCGAAATTCGCACAGCGGTTGAGAAAAATTTTAAAGTCAAAGTTGACAGCATTAGAACCAGTGTCTGCAGAGGCCATTCTAAGAATAGCAAATTTGGCGCAACTAAGGTTCCTTACTGGAAAAAAGCTTATGTGAAGCTTACTGCCGGTGAGAAAATCGCACTCTTTGAAGGAGTTTAGAGATGGGGATCAAAGTATTTAGTCCGCGCTCTGATGGCAGAAGAGGAATGACTGGTTTTGATTTTAAGGAGATCACTAAGACGACTCCAGAAAAATCACTCACAGCTCCTTTGAATAAAAAAGCTGCTCGTAATAATCATGGTCAAATCACCATGAGACATATTGGTGGCGGTCATAAAAGAAAATATCGTTTGATCGATTTCAAACGTGAAAAGCTCGATGTTCCAGCTAAAGTTATCGCAATTGAGTATGATCCAAATAGAACTTGCCGTATTGCTTTGATTTCTTATATAGATGGCGCGAAGGCATATATTCTAGCTCCAATCGGGCTGAATGTCGGGGATACCGTATTATCTAGCGATAAGGCAGATATCAAGCCTGGAAATTCTTTATCAATTGGTGCAATTCCTGTAGGTACAACAATTCATAATATTGAATTGCGTCCTGGTAAGGGGGGCCAAGTTGGTCGCGGTGCCGGCGCGGGGGCTACCTTGGCTGGTAAAGGTGAAAAATATTGTCAAATTCGATTGCCTTCAGGTGAGTTGAAGCAGGTTTTGACAGTCTGCCGTGCTTCTGTTGGTCAGGTTGGTAATACTGATAATGAAAATATTTCTTTGGGTAAAGCTGGACGTTCTCGATGGAGAGGCATCCGCCCTGGTGTTAGAGGTATGGCGATGAATCCAGTAGATCATCCACTTGGTGGTGGTGAGGGTGTTGGTAAAGGCCACCATCCTGTAACTCCATGGGGTCAACCTTGTAAGGGATATAAAACTAGACACAATAAACGTACTGACTCTTCAATTGTTAAGAGACGCAAGTAGGGGTAAAAAGTGGCACGTTCAACGAAAAAAGGGCCGTTCATTGACGATTCTTTGTTAAAAAAGATCGACAATGCGATCCAAAAAAATGATAAGAAAGTTATTAAAACTTGGTCACGTCGCTCTACGATTCTTCCAGAGGCTCTGGGTTTGACCTTTGCGGTTCATAACGGAAGAAAGTTTGTGCCTGTCTACGTGACAGAGAACATGATTGGTCATAAGTATGGTGAGTTTGCGCCAACTAGAACTTTCCATGGTCACGCAGAGAAGAAAGCAGCCCCATCAGCAGCTTCTGCGGCTAAGAAATAGAGGAATTTATGGAAGTTAAAGCGAGTCTAAATTACGCAAGAGTCGGCGCACAAAAAGCAAGATTAGTTGCAGATGTTGTTCGTGGAAAAGATGTAAATGAGGCTGTAAAAACCCTCACTTTCTTGAACAAGAAATCGGCAGCTACGATCAAAAAATTGATTGAGTCTGCTGTAGCTAACGCTGAGTACAAAAAAGTTATGGATGTAGATAGACTTTACATCAAATCTATTTGGGTTGATCAAGGACCAGTTCTTAAAAGGTTCCGTCCTCGTGCTCAAGGGAGAGCTTTCGGTGTTCGTAAGAAGACTAGCCACATTAACGTAGTTCTCGAGGAGAAATAGTAGTGGGACAAAAGGTTAATCCAATTGGACTTAGAGTCGGTGTTATCAGAACTTGGGATTCTCGTTGGTATGCTAAAGGCCAACAATATTACGAGAATCTTCATGAAGATATTCGTCTTAGAAAATATTTAAAAGCCAAATTGAAGCATGCTGGTGTTGCCAAAATTGAAATGGAACGTGCAGCAAAGAAAATTAAAGTCATTATTTCTACTGCGCGTCCAGGTGTAGTTATTGGAAAAAAAGGCACTGGGATTGATTCTCTTAAGGCTGATGTTCAAAAGCTAACTCCGAATGAAGTGTTTTTGAGTATCCAAGAAGTTCGTAAGCCTGACCTTGACGCTCAATTGGTGGCGGAGAGTATTGCTCTTCAGCTAGAGAAGCGTATCTCCTGGAGAAGAGCTTTGAAGAAAGCTATTGCTGCTGCAATCAAAGGCGGAGTGCGAGGTATTAAGGTTCGTGTTTCTGGTCGTCTTGATGGTGCTGAGATTGCTCGTTCCGAGTGGTATAATGAAAAAAGTGTCCCCTTGCATACTTTGCGAGCGGATATTGATTATGGTACCGCTGAAGCTTTGACAAGCTACGGTATCATTGGTCTTAAAGTATGGATATATAAGGGCGATATTTTGAGCGCTCGTGAAGTTGAGGAGGCTGGCCGTGTTAAGTCCTAAAAGAGTTAAATGGCGTAAGCAATTCGTAGGACGCGCTACTGGTTATGCAGTACGTGGTGCTAATCTTGATTTTGGTGATTATGGTCTTCAGGCAACTGAGGAGCATCGCATGACTGCGCGTCAGCTTGAGGCTGCTCGTATTGCAATTTCAAGAAGCGTTAAGCGTGGTGGAAAAATTTGGTGTCGCATTTTCCCTAATATCCCGGTTACAAAAAAAGCTGCTGAGACTCGTATGGGTAGCGGTAAAGGTAATCCTGAATTTTGGGTTGCGCGTATCCTTCCTGGTAAAGTTCTTTTTGAAATGAATGGTGTAACTCGCGAACAAGCTAAAGAAGCATTTGAGCGTGCCGCGCATAAACTTCCATTTAAAACCAGATTCTTGGCTCGGGAGTAATGATCATGAAATTTACTGAAATTAAAGATCTATCCGTTGTGGAACTTAAAAAGAAAAGAGCGGGCTTGAGTGAAGAACTCTTTCAAGCACAAATTAAAAATACAATTGGTCAGCTTTCTAGTCCAATTGAAATTAGAAACCTTCGCCGTGATATTGCTAA
>DATBTE010000452.1:0-1910 GCA_036559425.1 Pseudobdellovibrionaceae bacterium
CAGAATATTTTATTATATGCCTGCCCTATGCAATGGCCGGTGTGTTCGTAATGGGAGTCTTTCTTCGCGCCATTATCTATTACACGGTTCGCCGCCATGAGTGGTTTGCACGGGAATTTGAAAAACGAGTCAACCGTTTTATGGAAACTGAGGTTCCTGGAAAAGTTGAGAAGGTCTCCTTCTATGTTCTTTCAAAAAAAGTTTTAGAGAGAACTTACTATGAGGTTTTTGAAATTCGTGATCGTATGAAAAGAAGAAAGCCGGACGCTATGATGAGTTGGAGTGATCGGCTCTTTTTGGTTAAGCAAGGCTGTGCGTGGCTGGTAAAAGATATTTTGAAACAAGTGAAGTTCTTGAAATGGACTGAGGAAACTCCGAAGCTTTTACATATTACAAAATCGACGTTTAATCACAATCCCTGCTTTAATCGCATTTTTGGCGTGTTTCCGATGGTCGGAGTGAACGATGTCATTTCGATTCTTCCCGGACTGTTTGTTGTTGCTGGTATTTTGGGTACTTTTATTGGAATCTCCGGCGGTTTGAACGACCTTGGCGGAATGAATCTTCAAGACTTGGAAAATACAAAAAATATTATGGATAAATTTCTTCATGAAATCTCTTTCGCCATGAAGTCATCAATTGTGGGTATTGTGTTCTCACTGCTGAGTCATGTTGCCAATACTGTTATGTCTCCAGAGAGGGCCTACGTATCAATGATTGACCGTTTTGAAGGTGCTATGGATCTTCTGTGGTACCGCAGTGACAACAATGACTATCCAAGTGATGGAAAACCTTTTGACGAGCATAAAGACGCGGTTGATGCCCTCGCAGAAGATGCTCTAAACAAGGAGATTAGTAAAGGCTTACGTACCCGCGAAATGCTCGAGGTACGTAAGCCAAAAGCTTCTTAGATCGTTAATATTTTATGGAAACTAAAAGATGTTGAACACTGTTTGCCATTATACAGTTACGGTCCATCGAAAGGACCAAACAATGATCAAAATCGTGAATGAGGATTCATTCACGATTGGTCGTTCTCTGGACTGCACTATCCCGCTGCCGGAAGATAGTATCAGTCGTGTTCATCTTATTGTTCATCGACGTCAAGAGCAAATTTGGATTGAGGACAAAGGCTCTTCGAATGGAACTTTTGTAAACAATATTCGCATTGCGCAAAATTCCTTGGTCAATATTGCCCCCAGCGACCTTATTCGCATAGGAAAATCGGATTATGTAGTTTGCATCAGTCTGGAAATTGAAGAACGGGGCGATGCCGCCGTGAAAGATATTAACAATACTGATGCCACGGATGTGTTAGCCAGTCCCCAGTCGACAAAAAATCAGCAGAAATCCACGCTGCAATCCATCTTTACTTTCAAAGAAAAAAAGCCAGACCTAAAGGAAGAGATAAAACAGGAAGTAAAATACGAGGCTCCCGCACACAACAACAATCCTCCACAATATGAAGCTGAAAAAATCCTTCATGAAGCTCATAAGAAAGCGGCGCAAATTATCTATAATGGAGAGTTGCAGGCTGAGAAGAGATCTCAAGTTATCTATGCTGAGGCGCGTGAACGTCAGGCTCAAGCTGAGAGTTTTTATCAAAAGAAAATCCAAGAGGCTCATAAAGAAGCTGATAAAATACTTTTAGATTTTGAGCAGCAAGGCAAAGGTCTTCTTGAGCAAGCAAGACAATTCGCCCAAGAAATTCGTAATGAAGTGGATGCGTTTTCTCGTACTCTCCGGGAGAAAGCTTGGCGAGAAGCCGAAGAAGTGGGCATTGAAGCGCGCAAAGAAGTTGAAGTTTTTAAGCAGGAAGCTTACGAAAAGGCTCGCCGTGATGCCGAGACTGAAGCCGCAGAGTTGATTGTCAAGGGGCACGAAGAATGTAAAAATCTTTTGAAGCTCGC
>DATBTE010000453.1:0-2525 GCA_036559425.1 Pseudobdellovibrionaceae bacterium
AGCAGAGGCATTGCGTTCCATACGAATAAGTTTTTTCTCAGTTCTTGGATGTAATTTGATAAATCTTGGCGACATCTTGCGATCTTAGGTCGACTTTTATTTTACTTCAACTATGTCCTTTTAATTATGCAATTATATATACAAATTCCCCAATGGGATTAGCTTTGTTCACGATCCTCGGCGCGCTGGCACAAATGGAACGCGAAATTATCAGAAATCGTGTCATCGCTGGGCTCTCTTTTCGCGAGTGCGCCCGAGTGGCTGGTTGTTCGCACGGAAGTATAAGCGCCCAGAAAAAGAGTGGGTTGCGAAGAAAAAACTGGCTCGTGAAAAAGAGGAATCTCAAAAGGCCATCAGCTTAGCAGTTCAAGAAAATGGATCACCTGCACCGTTGCCAGACGTACCATCACCTGAAGTGAAAGCTCCCAATGAACAGTTAATTTCTCCATGATCACGACCGCCGTCGATTCTCAATTAGAGGGTCGACGGCCCTTTTTTTTGCCTTGTGTGTTCAGGAAGGCGAACCTTTCGATCCAATTCCCAACATTTTTGAAATTTTCAAGTGCGCCTGTGCTTTGTTGACCGAGATGTTACCGAAGTCGAATTTCGGCCCCAGTCTATATTGCTCGGTCTGGAATTCGGGAGTTAAAACCAAGTGGTTTGAAGCTCTTCAAAAATTCGACTAAATTATTTTGTTTCCATATTACAATTTACATAAACATATTCCGAATTTAAGGTAGCACCAACTAATGGACCACCAAATGAAGTGCCTGCGCTCGCGATGTTAATTGGCCCAAGTCCTACTTCATTAGGACCCATCTTCTCTTTAAATGCTTTGAGTTCTGCCTTCGTCGGTGGTCTGGTCAGCTTTAAACGAATAGAGTCCTCTCCATAAGAAAGCTCAAGCGTCTTTGCTCCATCAACTTTAACAAATTGAGGGTGACTATTTTCTAAAGTGACAGTTGAATGTACATCTTGCTTCTTCAAATATACGTCACAACTTACTAAATCTACCCCCTCTGCAAGTGCTAGGGTTGAATAAAAAGTAGTCAAAGAAACAAAAAGTGTTACAAAACGTCGCATAAATACTCCTATTTTGGTTAATGGGTTTGAGCTAAATACGATGCAAAATTAATTCCAATTTGCGTGACCACGAATTGAATCATAGGAAATCGTACCGAAAGAGGCACTTGACTTAAGTTGGGGCCACTAAAGGCAGTTCCACTCGGTGCCCTCACCCTTACTTGAGGAGCTGGATCAAGTTCTAAAGCAAATCATCCAAAGAGTAACCAGGTATCTGGAGAAGCAAAAAATCATCATCCGGGATGAGGAAGACCATTTACAGATCCACCTTGATGACCAAGATGCGTTCGCAAGACTGCAAGCCAGCTCGAGCACTTACCGATTTTTGACGGGTCCGAATAAGGGCAAAAAGGCCTTGGTGCTAAAAACCGTGGACCAAGACCACAGCTCCTATCAGGGGCTGGTGGTTAAATCCAGTGGCTTTTCCCTGCACGCCGGAGTCAGTTGTAAAGCCGACGAGCGGAAGAAGCTTGAGCGAATCTGTCGGTATATTGCAAGGCCCGCGATCAGTGAAGAGCGGCTGTCGGTGAATCAAAACGGCCAGGTGGTGTACCAACTCAAAAAAGCCTACGATGACGGGACAACCCATGTTGTGATGGAGCCGCTTGAGCTTCTGGAAAAGCTCTCAGCGATTATCCCGAGGCCACGAGTGCACCTGACTCGATTCCACGGGATTTTAGCGCCCCATGATAAGCACCGAAAGCAGGTTGTGCCAAAGGCTGAGCAGGCGGTGTCGGTGGCGCAATCTGAGATCGCGGTACTCACTCTGCAGCAGCAGCTTCTTGAGAAAAAGAAAAAGCAACAAAGAATGAGTTGGGCACGGCTTCTAAAAAGAGTCTTCAACATCGACGTTGAAACCTGTGGAGCCTGCGGTGGGAAAATGAAAATCATCGCTGCCGTAGAAGACCCGCAGGTGATCAAGAAAATCCTGGATCATCTGGGGTTGCCTTCAACGCCACCTTTAGCCAAGCCCGCACGAGGACCTCCACTCTCAGAGTGGGATGACTATCACCAAACATTCTTTGAAGAGTAAGTCTCCAATATCTGGTCAGAAAAAAAAGACCTTGAGGGGATCGGTGTCTCTAAAACCCAGTCAACTCCATGAGAATCCTCAAAAAGTATCCACCAAGGGTAAAAAGCTCTTGCTCGACGCCGGAAAAACCCATCAAATAATCAAAGCAGCGAGCAGCAGGGCCGGATAAGAACAAAAAACCATATTCAGGAAAACTCTAAAATGGTGTTTATACTTCCTATCCTCTCATAATATATTATTGCTATTTAATTTTCTTCGAATAAATCGCAGTTAATTGAAATTCCATCCCACGATGTTGTTGGGCTTTTTAACGTAACTTGCTTTTCACTTTGAGCGACATAGCCGTTAGATTTAATTGAAACAAAGCTTCCTGATAGATTATCGTTGATGGTGCTAAATGATGCTTCGA
>DATBTE010000454.1:0-17404 GCA_036559425.1 Pseudobdellovibrionaceae bacterium
GCCCATGATTTCGACAATGCTTTGGCACTCTATGATTCGATCACACAAAAATACGATGGAAGTCCGAAAGATTTTGATTTTGACCAAATTTACAAGCGCAAGATCGCGTATTTTGCCCGAATTCAAAGAAATCCTAAAGCAGCAATTGCTAATTTAAAAGCCGACGCCGCGAATTCCAAATTGCCCAAAAATGTAAAAAAGAACCTTAAGGACTGGATTCACTATTTTGAATCTTGGAGCGAGGAAGGTGCGAAGGATCCAGCAAAGCTCAGCAACGAAAATTTTCTCGCCTACGCAAAGGCAGAAACAGACAAAAACACCAGTGGCCGTAAGATTTCCATTGCGGATCCGGCCATCGTCAATCTTCTCCGGGTCTCTGGCCTCCTTTATGAGAGGGTATTTAAAACTCCCAATGTCACTTCCACTCCAGAAATGCTTTATCTATTAGCCAAATGCGAGCGAGACTTAAGTCCTATTCAAAAATATTCCCTCGCAGATATCTATCTGAGGGAGTGCGTTTTAGAGTTCCCGAAAAGCAGCATCGCTAAGAAATGCTTTAAAGACTATGAAATTTCCCTGAAACAAAAAGTGACCTTTGATTCGGATTACATCAAAGGTAATATCGATTTTTTGCGCCGACACATGGAAAACAGCGCCAACTGAATGTTCACCCTTCTCATATTGACCTTTGGTAGTGGGCTGCTCTTTAGGTCATTTCGTCGCTCATATTCAAGAGTGCCTCGGTTGAGCAAGCGGCCAAGCCAGCGCGACCTGCGCCGTTGTTGCGTTCTTTTGCTGGGCGATGGATTCAAGGATCTCAACGATGGCATGATTTGCTTTTATTGCTTCAGGTGTAAAGCGAGGAAAACCCGTCCGTAGGTCCCCTTGCAAACTGAATTTTGTATTCTCATCCACCTTGCCCGTGGAATAAACCATTCCCAGCGGGCTCCAGGGAACAAATCCGATTCCAAGTTCTTCGCAAATTCCTAAAACGGCTCGTTCTGGCTCCCTTGACCAAAGCGAGTATTCATTTTGAATGGCGGCAAGGGGCAAAACCGCATGCGCCCGACGAATCGTTTTAGGTCCTGCTTCCGAGAGCCCGAAATGCAGAACTTTGCCTTCCTTCACAAGATTCTTCACCGCCCCTGCGACCTCTTCAATGGGCACTTGCGGATCAATGCGGTGTTGATAGAGAAGATCAATGTGATCAGTTTGAAGGCATTTAAGAGAGGCCTCAACTACGTCCCTTATATATTGAGGCTTGCTGTTAAGGCCGCGAATTCCTCCATCATCAGCGATATCGAATCCAAATTTCGTCGCGATGACGACTTTATCACGAACCGACTTTAAGGCTTCCCCAACGTATACTTCGCTCGTAAATGGGCCGTAGATTTCAGCGGTATCAAAAAACGTGACACCATCATCGAAAGCCGCCTGAAGGATATTGCGGGCTTGTTCGCGAGGGACTCCGGGGCCATAGGCCCATACGATATTCATACAACCGAATCCGATAGCGGATACTTCTAGGCCTGAGTTTCCGAGCTTGCGTTTTTCCATGCTGTGTCTCCTTTACTGCTTTGAGACTGGTGGGCTTGGTTTGGGGCTGTGCCTATATTTGGAATATTATTCTAGTTCGCTTGTTGGAAAATTATCGTATGAGTTCGTGACCTTATGGATAAGGCTAACAAATGACAGAGGTGGGTGAATGAAATACCAAAAGCTTAGCTTGGAAAATGCACATCCGATGTTCGGACGTCGCCGTCAGCTCCTAATACAAAAACACAATGCATCAATAAAACTCTTAGCCATTCGATGAAATATATCCGTTTTAAAGGCATATTTTCAGCATCGATGACCATCACGGCCGAGCTAACTCATTGCAATGCCGACGCCAAATTTTCTCTTCCTTTCCAATTAAATTCTCTCGGCTTGTAATGTGCAATTTCAAAATACCATTTAAGCACAAGCATTTATGGTGCTTCAGTTGGGAATTGAATAGAACCTCTCAATCATTCACATTCCGCAATTCCAATATCTTTTGCTGAGACTAATTTATTTTCCCGTGTAAAATAGATATTTTTTTCTGTGAGGTCATCTGTTTCAGTTTCAAATACAATATAGTCTATACCAGATTTTCGTGGATCAAATTTCTGGTTTATTGGGGATTTTAACATCTCCTTTAAAAACAATTTAGCTGTTTTTAAAGACATAGCTCCGGGTGAAATAGTATATTCATTTTTATAAAAAAACTTTTGATAGTCAGCAGTATGTTTGAATAGATCGTACCCATGCTCAAAATAATTAGCCCCAATATCTTCGCAATTACTTTGAGTACTATCATTCTTTTGGGATATAGAAGCATTCGTACTTACTGGACTCATGAAAGTCATGCCGGTAGGATTTAGGTTGGGCATCCCGTCTTTTCTTTTTAGGCACCTTTCTTTTGTATTCTTGATTGCCGACGTGGTTAAGCACTTCTTTCCTCCACAGCCAACGACCATAAAGTGATTTCTACTATGTCGAAAACACACCTCAGCTATTACAGGCAATTTATCTTTGTCTAAATACCTACATGGACTTGCTAGGTCAATTCCATGGGGTACGGTATCTGCAAACGATTTCAAACCCGTCATAATGAGGATCACTAATAAAAAATTCTTTGTTCTCATATGAAACACCAATTAACCTCCACGTACTTTCATTGCAAGCAGCAATATATCTCCCTTTATCAGAAACCCAAAGATGCGGATACCTAATAGGCTTTTCCCTATCTGTCACTGCGATTGGAAAATTCATAAATTCAATTGATTCTGTAGAAAGATAAAAACAAAATAATGCACTGTAAAAAATTAAAAACAGCCAGACAAGTATCCCAATATTTCGCTTTATGTTTTTAGCAATTAAAGGAAAAACAATGGGAATAATAAATGCAGCTACAACACCAGAAATCAAAACTATAAATTTTTTATCGAGAAGAATCCAGTCATCTAGTATATAGCTATAAACCATCCCGGGCATAAAAATAGAATTCATCAAAAAAGTTGCAATTGGGGGCCACACCAAAACAAAAAACATTAAAATCTTAAGAACAATCCCACCTACCTGCCGTTGTTTTATGAAATTTTGAATTCGTCTTTTCGCAGTTATCGGAAGCCATCTAGCAAATACCCCCCACGCGATCAAGGCACCGACTAAAAACCAAAAAATAACCTGATAAAATGAGTTATAGGAAATCAAATAATGTAATGACCCTTTAAACAACACACCAACAAATATAGATACAAAAAAGTAAGTAGCGTGGGCAAGATCTGGGCTTTCAGGTATTCCGAGCTGATAAATATAGCCCCATGTAAAAGCATAAATTAAAACTACCGCGACTGACAAGAGACCAAGAAGCTGTTGAAAACTTAAAGGCTCAACTAATACCTGCAAGCCAGCTTGTTTATTTTGTAAGGAGGAAACTCGGCTTTTATTTTTTTGATTAAGCATTCAACTGTTATTCTATTTTTTTTTGCATTCTTCAAACAGTAAATTTATCCTTTTGTCGCTTTTAGAAGGGCTTATGTTGATATATCGCACCCCTCCTCTTTTATTTGGAACTCGATATTTAAATTGCTTTAAGTTTTGGCTTAAGATCCATATATTCAACTCTTTTACGGCATAAATTGAATTCTGGCTCTACCCCAAAAACTTTCGTTTAAGGATTTGCCCTAACTTTACTCAGCTTCGAGCGATCACTTCCGATATTTGAAATTACAACAATCATTCTGGCGATTTCAGAAGGACGTTTTTGAATTTGACCTGTCTGAACACCACCAATTCAGAAAAACTTTCGCGATCTCCTCCCCTTGAACTCCCGCCCCTTTCATGCAACCCTACCCTCTATGAAACTTATCTCCTGGAATGTAAACGGCCTGCGCTCTGTCCACAAAAAGAACTTTCGCGAGTGGTTCGAGAAAGAAAAGGCGGACGTGGTCTGCCTTCAAGAAATCAAGATCACCGATGAAGTCCTGCGAAAGGACGAGGGCTTTTATCACCCTGCCCGTTATCATTCTTCGTGGGCCTTTGCGGAGAAAGCCGGATACTCGGGTTTGGCGCTGTACTCTCGTAAAGAGCCCGATGACGTTCGTGTCGGCTTAGGCATTGCGAAATTTGATCGCGAAGGCCGTTGGCTTGAAGCGGATTTTGGCTCTATCACCGTGATTAATAGCTATTTTCCGAATAGCCAGCGGGAGCATACACGCCTTCCGTTTAAACTGGAATTTTGCGCCGCCGCTGAGAAAAGACTTCAAGCCCTTCGTAAGCAAGGACGTGAAGTCGTTATCTGTGGCGACTTTAATATTGCTCACAAGGAAATCGACCTGCGAAATCCCAAAACTAATATAAAAAATGCAGGCTTCCTGCCTGAAGAGCGCGCCTGGATGACGAAGTTCTTGGATAAACTCGAGTGGGTGGATAGTTTTCGCAAATTCGAGCCAGGTCCCGATCATTATACTTGGTGGAGTTACCGTCCTGGTGTAAGAGAGAAGAATATTGGTTGGCGATTGGATTATTTCTTGGTGAACAAGGAAGCCTCCGATCGCCTGAAAGCCGCGGCTCATTGCCCGGATGTGATGGGCTCTGATCACTGCCCGGTCCGGCTGACATTAAAGAAGTAACCCATGCTTAAAAAATATTTTCCTGAACGTGAATTTAAAGCCCTTCTTTTTGATTTCGACGGCACCGTCGCTGATACCATGGGCGCCCACTTGCACGCTTGGAACCGAGGGCTGGCGAACTACAATTTGAGCTTAAGCAAAGAGCAACACCTGGCCTGGGCCGGCCGTCCCACGCGCATGATTGTGCAGCTCCTTAATGAAATGCATAAAATCGAGATTTCCATCGAAGAGTTTCTCAAACAAAAAGAAATCCATTTCTTCTCATCATTGCATGAGGTGAAGGAAATTCGTTCGGTCGTGGAGATTGTTAAACATTACCACGGAACCCTTCCCATGGCTGTCGTTACCGGCAGCCGTCGTGCCGCCGTCGAAAAGACCTTGGCTCATCTCGGCCTAACAGGATATTTTAATCAGCTTGTTTGCGCTGAAGACTATACCCATGGCAAACCAGCGCCGGAATGCTTTCTTCTAGGAGCTTTACGTCTCGATATCGAGCCAAAAGATTGTCTCGCTTTTGAGGATGCGCCCCTCGGGATTGAGGCCGCAAAAAAGGCAGGAATGAGTTGTCTGCACGTCAACGAGAACCATGAGCCGACAGTGGTGAAGTATTAAATAAATACAATTCCTGAATTCATCGCCACTCCGGTGCATTCCACTTCATAGCAAACTTATCCCTCGCCGCACTCGCCTCTAAGATTGGCCCAGCAAAATTGAATACAATCTTACAAACTTCCTCCAAAGATTCCGGCGCAGAATTTGCGATTCTTTTTCTGAAAGCGCTCCACTGGAGGGTTTTATTTTTATCCAGATAGAACTCAGGGGTCAGAGCCGTTGGCAATGCTACCAGATCTGTTTCCCTATTTTTAAAAGTGGCTTCAATGGCTTTTTGCAGAAGATCGCCGTCAAAGGAAAAGTTTGTGGCCAAAAACCAAATATCAAAAAAGTCTTTCATCCTGCTGTTCAACATATCTAGAAGGACCATAGCCTGAAGTTTTTCTGCAATCACTGTTTCCTTTGGATAGACCTTTAATCTGAACCCATTTCCGAGAATGACAGGAAATGCCAATTCCTCAGGCTTTGGGGTCATCGTATCCCCTACTGCAATATCAACCTGCAAGGGAATCTCCGCTTTTTCTAGCTTTCCGAGAAAAGAGACTCGTACCCCTTGGTATTCAGCATCCTCTTTGATAATTTCAGTCTCCAAAGATTTCAGATCAAAGAGAACTCCGTCCTCTAGGTTAATCTCACAAATTAAGGAAATAATTTTTTTCATTTTATCTGGATCGTTTGACTCGAATGCCAGGAAATCAATGTCTCGTGTAGATCGAGCAAGATCTGCATTTAACACATGAAGTGCCATCGCCCCCTTTAGAACAAATTGTGAGTTAAATTTAGATTTTGATAACCTTGCTAGGAACCGCTCGATTCCGTAATATACCAAGATCTCGTTGTAGTTTCGCCCGGAATCTTTACTATGCTTTAAAAGTTTAGCGGCAACGGATGCGGCTACATTTTTAGGCTTCATGCTATAGCCTCCAGATAGGGAGCCATGACTTTCTCCATTCGGCAGGCTTTGGCATAAGCCAAAAGCTTTTTCAAATTTTTAGGGCGTTTCTTCTTCCACTCCTTCAGGGATTCAATTGCCAAATCAATTCCCATCTTATTTCTAAACTTGAAGCAATCAACAATGGTCTTTTCTGGATCATAGACTTTGAACTTCCATCCATCTATCTCATGTTGCTCTATGCCTAGTTCATACTGCTCAGGAGATATTGTGAAGAACTCCACCTTATTTTTTACTTTTTCTGGCGGGTGAGAACCCTTTGGCAAAGCGACGTATATTCGTCTTGGAATTTGAGTGGTCAGCTTATGAATAAAGAGGGCTGAGATCAGACAAAGCACGGCATTCTTGTGCTTGAGACCAAGCCTTATGATCTGTGGGTCCACGCCTGGAGTCTTATCAGAAAGTTTGTATACGCCCCGCCCCATTGTCTCGAGAATACCCTTATCCCGAAGCTTGTACAAAATCTCAGGACGAATGCCTTGCTGCATAGCCTGACTGGTCCTAATGACTCCGCCTGCCTTTTTAAAGTAGGCTAAGGCCTTCTCTTCTGCGATCGACTTCTTATCTTTCATGTGTGTAAATATATGCTATACTTGTTAATATGTATAGCATATATTTATATTCTTAATTTGAGACAGGACCTTATTAAAGTAATCTCCCGACCTCAAACCTTCAGTTCCGCTCTCCCATAAACCACCAAGGTTTTTTCTTTTTCGCGTATTTCAGTCCGAATTTCTTTACGACGGCCTCGGTAATTAAATCGAGGGCTTCGACGGGATCGTCTGTCAGCTTTATAGACTCCAAATCCGAGGAAGAAATATTTCCCGCGACAAGCACTGGGTCTTTTAGAAATGCCAATAACCCTTCCCAATAATCCTTGCCCACAAGAATGACTGGAAAACCTTGCATCTTTCCGGTTTGCATCAGAGTCGCAACTTCGAAAAATTCGTCGAGAGTTCCGAAACCTCCAGGCATGACAATGAAAGCATAAGAGTATTTTGCAAGCATCAGCTTGCGCACGAAAAAATATTTGAACTCGACCCAGCGATCGAGATATTTGTTGGGTTTTTGTTCCCTCGGTAAAACGATGTTGCAGCCAATGGATCGTCCTTGGACCTCCCAAGCTCCCAAGTTCGCGGCTTCCATCAAACCCGGGCCTCCCCCCGTGATCACGGTGAATCCTCGCTTTGCGATCTCCGCTCCAAAGCGCTTGGCTAATACATAATAGGGATGGCCTTCTTTAAATCGGGCGGAGCCGAAAACCGTGATGCACGGCCCGACGAAGTGAAGCGCGCGAAACCCCTTGATGCATTCAAGAAAAATACGAAAGGCTCGCTTGAGCTCGAAGCCGCGAGTGTGACGCCCCTCTAAAAATATTTTTTCTTCCTGTTTCGAACCTGCTCTGTCAGGCCATTCTTTTGTCATGGGTTGCACCTCACTCAATATCTATAATCTCTGTTCGAAATATTTCCCATTAAGAAGATCAAACACTCGTCAAAGAGATATTACCACCGGAACCTCGCCACCGGTAAGGCTTTTGCATTTGTATCTTCATCGGAATGGACATCGATTTAAAATACGAAAGAGAGGTTTCTCATGGAAGCAAGGAAGACAATATTGGGCGCGATGACCATGTTATTTACGGTTTCAGCCTTTGCAGATGATTGCGACTCGATCCGTAAAGCTATCAACGATTTGCCCCCGGCAGGCGGCACGGTCCTGATCGACAAAGGTATTTACAATTGTGGAGCGCCAATTATTATCAACCGCAGCAACGTCAACTTAAAAGGAGCGGGTCAAAACAAAGTCACTCTCCGCCTTATTGACCATGTTCACGCTCCCTTGTTGATCATTGGCGAACCCAAAACAGTTATGAATGAACACGGAAATTATGTGGCAGAACATCGGGTCGAAAATATTCGTGTCTCCGGTTTAACACTTGATGGGAACCGCGCGAACCATGATCCCAGTAAGGAATGCGGTGAGACCATTTGTGAAGGGGATCCAAGCGCCGTTCGCAATAACGGCATCACCATTCGCGGCGCTAGCAAGGTTCTCGTTGAAAATGTAACCACCCATAGCATGATCTCGGGGGGATTGGTGACGGAAAAATACTGCGATCAATTGATCATTCGCAATTTCAATTCTTACGATAATTATTTCGATGGTTTTGCAGGTTATGAAACAGAGCACAGCGTTCTTTCCGGGCTTTACCTACACAACAACAGAGGTGCCGGAATCTCCATCGATATCAACTTCAATAACAATATCATCCGCGACTCAAAATTACATGACAACGGAGACGTCGGAATTTTTGCGCGAAATCTCAGTGGGAATCAATTCAAGCGCTTAAGCATTCAGCGGAGCGGCAACCACGGTGTGTTTTTAGCCAGCGCCGAGGCCCCCAACTCCTGCGCCCACGACAACCAATTCGAGGCGGTTCTTATCAATGGCTCGAAACGCTCCGGCTTTCGACTAAACAATAATTGCCAGGGAAATCGCATCACAGGGGCTTCGAATTTATGTGGCAACGCCGAAGGTGGCTTCAGTGAAGATCGCCAAGGCACGTTGCTCGTCGCTGATAAAGTCAGCTGCCGCTAAGTCCATCTTTTTTTGACAGTTCGCTATTTCGCGAAATATTATGAATTCCTTAGGGGGTTCATAATGTTTCGAATAAAGGCTTGTTTGTTTTCTTATATCTTAATAGCGCTAACACCTTTTGCTGCGAATTCGCAGCAAAGCTCTCTTGAACAGTGGATGAAGACGGAGGGCAACATTGCTCTCACGCGAATGAATCAGAATATCTCTCCGACGGGGGCGGCCCGCGGGGTCGTCATCGCCTCCCCTTCTCGACAGGATCCGGATTACTATTTTCACTGGACTCGCGACGCTGCCTTGGTGATGGAGACCTTTTACCTCCCTCAAACTTTTGCGGATTATACGGAGTTTTCTCGTCAGACCCAGTTGGTCTCGACTCTGACTGGCCTCGGGGAGCCGCGTTTCAATATTGATGGCTCAGCCTACACGGGGCCCTGGGCACGACCGCAAAATGATGGCCCTGCGCTGCGGGTGCTGACGATATTGCGAAGCCTCCGCCGACCGCAGATTTCCTCTGCGACGGCGCAAGCCACCGCACAAACCACTGTACAAGCTATTGTGCAAACAGATTTGCAATATATCTTGAATTATTTCCGCACCCCCTCTTTCTGCCTCTGGGAGGAAGTGAAGGGAGATCACTTTTACACCCGACTTGTGCAAATGGCCGCGTTGAAAGAAAGTCTTGAGCATTTTGATTCCAACTGGAATATTCCCCGGCAAACTTTGCAGACGGCGATGACGAGTTTGCAGAACGAACTCGCCCGCCACTGGCGCGACGACAAAAAATACTTTAGTGCGACCTTGAATCGAATCGAAGGTGCTGAAAACTACAAATTCACGGATCTCGACACGGCGGTGATTTTGGCTGTGCTTCATGCGAATCTAGAGACTGATGAATTCTCCGTAAAAGATGATCGGATTCTTGCGACAGCCTCACAGTTGGAAACGGCATTTGCCGCCACCTATGAGATCAATGCGCCGACTTATGCAAGCCCCTACCCCGTCGCTCCCGCTATTGGCCGTTATACGGATGACATCTATTTTGGCGGCAATCCTTGGTACATCACAACCGCCGCTTTTGCCGAACTCCATTACCGCTTGTCTTTGCAGTTGATGAAAAACAATTCTTACGTCGTCACGGAATTAAACCTGCCTTTTCTCAAAAAGGCTTTGGCTCTTCGTGGGTCCGACTCGGACGTCGCTGAGCTCCAGAGTGGCTTAAATCTGAAGACCCGCCCTCAGTTGGTGAAACTTCTTCAAGAAGGTTTGCTCGCCAGAGGCGATTTGTTTATGGCCCGACTGCGCCTGCACACGCCCGTTGATGGCTCTATGGCTGAGCAGTTTGCCCGCAAAGATGGCCAACCGGTTTCAGCCCGGGATTTGACTTGGAGCTACGCAAGTTTTTTAAGTGCTCTTAAATCGCGAAAAGCACTTTTTGAATAAGACACATAAATTTTTAATGACAGAATCGTCACACTTTGGTCGAGTTAAAGCTCACAATAAGGGGGCTTTGTGGGTTTAAAGAATTTAATTGTTCTTGTGACGGCCGCTTTTTTCACTCTTCCTGCAACGACGGCGCTGGCGGGTCTCTATCGGGTTCACCAGAACCAGCTTTGGATCGACAATGAACCTCAACCCCAACTCTTCGGCGCGGAGGTTCAGTATTTCCGCATGCGCGGTGGCTATGAACGAAATATTCCTCGCGATCGGGTGATGGCTCTTTGGGCTCAGGCCTTGGATCGCCTGGTCGAAGCGAAAATGAATGTGATCAGCTTTTATATTCCCTGGGATTTTCATGAGTATGCTCCCGGCAAATTTGATTTTGACGGAACAGCGGATGAGGATCACGACGGAAATCCGGACTACCCTTCCCGCGACTTGCAGACTTTTTTTCAGATGATCGAAGCCCACGGCATCCACAAAATCATGATTCGTCCGGGTCCCTATATCAATGCGGAGTGGGGCTTTCTGGGTTTTGGCGCCGTGCCTTTGTGGTTTCATGAAAAATACCCGCAAAGCCATATGCAAAATGCCCAGGGCCTTTCGACCAAACTTTATGACTATCACAACCCTGATTTGTTGAGACACACCCGCTTGTGGTTTGAGGAGCTTTACCGCCAAGTCCTGAAAAATAAAATTGGCCCTGGCAAGCCCATTTCTTTTTTGCAGATCGACAACGAAACCAACTTCATGTGGCAGTCGTTGTACAATCACGATTACAATCCTGCGGCACTGAGGCGCTATCGTGACTTTTTAAAATCAAGGTATCAGGATCTTGCCACTCTCAATGCTCATCATCACCGCGCCTGGTCCCGCTGGGAAGAGGTGATGGCACCGACCAGTCCCGGCCTCAATATCGCCGAGGATCAGGATTGGTATCGCTTTGCCGATGAGTCGATTTATCTTTATCTGCAAAAAATCCGCGCTCTTTGGGAAAACCTCGGCGTGCGCGAACCCACCGTCATGTTCACTTTAGCGGACAGCTTTAACGCCACTCAAAATGGTTTGCTGCCAAATTATCAATTGCACAACACGCCCGGAGTGACTGGCGTGATGACCGTTAATTTGTATCCGAAAACTTATGAAACCCCCGAACATCCGTTGCTGAATCTTCCTTTCAAAGCCGATCACGACGTCAAGGCTGCGGAAGCGGCCTCCGAACTTTACTGGGGAAACAAGGAAAGATGGGTCCTGGGCCCCGAGATCCAAGGCGGTTGGTGGCGTGGCATTGATGTCACTTCCGAAGCTCGGCGACAAACTTATCTCACTGTTCTCGGACATGGCTTGAAAGCTTTTTTTGTTTATTACTTCAACGAAGGCGACAACTGGCAATCTGATTGGGCGAAACAGCAAATCCGTCCTCTGTTTGAAGAACTGCGCAAGGAACCGCCGTTTGTCAACGTGAGCGAGGACCAATTATCCGATGAATTTTGGAAGACTTTGCAAGATAGAGTGGATCACCGCATTTTAGTCGGCTTTGATGTGCGCGGGATTATGCACGAAGATCAGAAAATCGCCTCCCAACTTTATTTCGATGCTCCGCTGGATCGTGAGGCTCAGCCGCGGGATCATTACTTTGAGCTCAAAGAATTGGGCGAAAAGCTGGTGACTCCTTACGGCCGCTGGCTGGGTCGCGCGGTTGAGACCACGGATCCGGTTTGCCTGATCAAAGACGTCAACGATCATGTTCCCAGCGCTGTGGCTAATATCGACAGCATTCAAATGAACAGCGACTGGAGTGGGGGGCTCATCGCCTATGCACTCCGAACGGGAATCAATGTGCGGGTCGTCCATTGGGGACTCAACGCCACAGTCAATGCCTTGTCGGAATTGCAGGACTGCCGCCTGATTCTGCGACAGGATGCCGGCGGAACTTCCCAGGCCCTCGCGGAGACCTTGCAGAAGCTGATCACCCAAGGCCATACTGTGGTGAATTTTCTGGATGATTCCCTCGCCAAACAAATCGGTATCGCGGTGACGAAGACGGTTCAGCCAAGCACCGGACCGGTTCTTTTGAACTTCGAGGGACAGTCGTTCGGAGCACAGTCGAGTCCCTTGTTTCATTACAACACCATGGAGGATGCGCGTTGTTCCGCAGCCATCACCCATGAGACCGCGGCCGCTGCTTATCGCTGCGCGATTGGCAAAGGAATGTTTTTGCAAATCGGCGCACTCTTTTATGATGTCTATAATTCAAATCAATATGCCCTGCTTTCGGATCTGTCGAATCGAGAGCTTGTTTTAAAAAGCCTTCTGTCTTCGCTGAAAATCACTCCCGCTGTTCATGTGGACGCTGACAAAGTGGTCGCCTTTGCAAGACAAGTCAAAGGTGAGGCCCCGCTTTGGGTGACCGTAAAAAGCGCTCTTCAACAAGCAACGCTCACCCATATTCAGGTTCGTGATCTTCAACCAAACCAGTTGTACTCGGTTCGCAATCTCTTGAGTGGTGAACTTCAGCGACTGCGGGGAGCAACGATCCAACAAACAGGTTTTGCGGCACAGCTTGCAGCGTTTGGCAGCACGGTATTCTGGCTTGAACCCATCAGTATGACAGCCCACAGGGAGAAAAAATAATGATGCGATTCAAAGGGACCTGGATCTTTTTAGGACTTCTCAGCATTGCCGCCTGTTCAACACCTTCGGTTCGAGAACCCTCGTCAGCACCTTTACCATCGCCTATAAAAAAGACGATGGACATGGCTCGTTTGCGCTCAGAAGCTTTTACCCGCTGCCAGACTCCCTTTTCTCGGCCTGTCGTAGAAGCTGTTCCGATTCTCGATCCTCCCCATGGCGGAGCCGATGCCGAGGGCATGGTTTACCAAGAGGAACTTGCGGTCAGAACCACAAACCTGCTCGACAGAGAGGGCTTCTATTTTTCGCCGCGACCGCGGGCCGCCGTCAACACCCTGCCTATGGAGATCTTTGTTGATGGTGATAATACCGGAACCTACGAGCGAAAAACTTGGGAAGATGCGAATCCAGACTACTCTTCGAATCAGATTCAGCCACCCATCTTGCAAAGCAATATTCCCAGCGCTGGCAGGGTCTTAACCGAGCTCATTATTGGCCACCGCTCTCCCAGGGGCGATTACCCACAGCTCTTTGACCTTCGTTCGAGTGCTTACTTTCGCTTCGCGGGATATCCGCCTCAAGTCACGGGGGCTTCGCTCAGACTCGCAGCTCATAAGATTTTTGGTCTCGGTGGAAAAGGTGAAACCGCCACTAAAGAAGATTTCCCTATTGTCCGAGCCATTTATACAGGAATCAAAGATTCCAAGACGGCCAATGCCCTAGTCCTCGTTGAGAGCGAGTTATTTTGCGGCGCTTTGAACATGGATATGCTCGAAGGTGATAACCCGGAAGTGGTGATTGACAGCTACTGGTACACTCGCAGCGATTTCAATTGGAAGCGGGATCCCCACACCGGACTCGTCGCCTATAGCAGCATGCTTTGGAAGACCGAGAAACAGACGCCGGAAAGAGTTTCTGATGAAGCCCATGACTCGGATATACTGACGGTGAAAACCGAAAATGGGGTGGTTAAAAAGTATCCGCTCGATCCCCCGAAAACCGGATTGCGAGTACGCCATCTGACCCCCACTCAACAACCTGTGGAATGGACTCTGGCCAACGAAGACCGCGATCCCTCGCACTTCGCTGACTTTCAGCCCGCCCTCGGCAATACAAATTACAACTTTCGCGCGAGCTATCGCGTGAGCCTGCTGGAAACCAACGTAAGAACCGGCGTGAGCCTTTACGAGCAAGCCGCCGACGGCGAGTACGGCGACAACATTGTCGCCGTTTCAACCCTTCGTCAGAACATTAAAAAGGCTACGAAAGTGGATCAGTTTATCCGGTTCAAGTATAAAACCACGGCCTTCTTTGTCGGCGATAGGTTTTGAGAGAGATAAATCAGTTAGAGCTCCTGCTCAAGGCCTATGTTTTTTTAACTTTTTCATAAGTTCATCATAAGCCTGTGGAGCCCCTTCAGAAACGCACCAGTCTTTAACTTTCTTTTGATTAAACGGAAATCTTTGAGCGACCAATACCGCTTGATCTAAACACTCACGAGCCCTGAAATGAATATAAGAGGCAAGTCGATCTCGAATACAATCGGTTGGAGAATAAATATAAAGAATCTGACCCTGAACCTTTTTGGCATCAGGCTTAAAATGGCAGCTACAGCCCCGCCAACTAAAATTGTTTCGATGCCGTTTTGGCTAGGTGCCACCCAACGTACTTCCAAACTTCTTCTTCTGTGCACTTTTCCCACTTGGGCTCTTTCACAAAATGGGCTTTCCTTTTCGACGGGGCCGCCGATGGGTTTGAAAAATAGCCTGACGTTCTGACAGCGAAATCGCCTCATAAGCAATCTCAATAAGCGCTCTCACGGGTTTGCTCAACGGAGATTTAGGATTGAAAGAATAAACCCGCGACCTGCCAACTTCTTTTGAAACCAAAACCCCGGCCTGTTCAAAGCGATTTAACTGCTGGATAATGGGGTTTAATGACATTTTAAAATCTTTTGCTATGCCCGAGGCGTGAGATTCCCCATAGTGGAACACATGAAGTAAAACTTTCTCTGCTGTCTTATTACCGAATATTCCTTCGAGCATCAACTTATCATCTTCCAGAATCTGGTCGATATCAACCATTTTCTGGTTCATACAGAATAGAAACTAGCACCACGTCGCGGGACTGTATCTTGGCTCCTAGAATTAAGATAAAATCTGCACCAGAACGTAGTCATCATATTTTCACAAGCCTTTGAAAAAAGTCACCTGACATACTCTGGTTGTTTTCCTTGACGAAGCTCGATCTCATTCCTAATGATGCTTCAAATTCAGCGAGGAAGAGTATGACTAACAATATTGCAATAATCTTCAGTGTTCTTTTATTTTCCTTAGGTCTCTATGCGCAGGAGAAATCACCGTGGACCCACGAATCCGAGGCTTCCATCGTTTCTGTCGGTGGCAATACCACCTCGGAGAGCTACAGCGCAAAACAAAAGACCTCCTATAAGTTTGACTTGAATATTCTGACTGCTTCAGCAAGGTATCTCCAGACAAAGGCCTCAGGCACAGAGACCGCGAAACAATGGGATGCCAGCTTAAGATATGAACGCGAACTGAGTGAAAATTGGGCTGTATTCATTCAGCATGGTGCAGAAAGTGATCCTTACGCTGGATATGTGCAAAGAGATAATTCGGATATCGGCGGGAAATACTATTTCATAAAGACCGACCTCGAAACACTCCTGTCGGAAGTGGGTCTTCGAGCCACTAAAACAATTTTGTCACCAACCAATGAGGTTACTTACACCACTTCGGGTCGGCTTTACGTTGAATATTCGAAAAAAATAAACCAATCGGTTTCTGGAAAACTTTGGGCCGAGTATTTGCAGAACTTTAAAGACTCGGATGCCTATTTAGTAAATTACGAACCGTCCCTGAGTGTGATGATGAATCAAATCTTCTCTGTTAAACTGGCTTACTTAGTCAAATACCACAATAAAACCATCACACCGGTCGAGAAAAAAGAAGACACAACATTTACGACGGCCCTGGTTGCAAAGTTCTAATTTAAAACAAAGGTCGTGGAGCCGGCTGTACTTGCAAATTGCCAATCGCGATGAGAGAGTGGGTAATCATGCTCTTACGCGCTTCGATTTCAGAAATTAAGCACGGTACTGTCACCAAAAAAAATGGTTATCTTGCGGTCACCATGAGGATGTATCCGCGTTTCTTGGCAAAGTCGTTAATGATTATAAACAGTCCCTCTCACCTCAAAAAGAACTTTTCGAACTTTCGAAGAGCCAAGATATCTATATGATTTGTCAATGTGAACGAAACGAACGCTGCCACGTGGATCTCATGCTGTTAATTGCGAAAAAGAATCTGGGGGCCCGGATCGGCGAGCTGGCCTATGCATATTCTGAGTTCTGTGAACTTAGACAATGGCAGTATCCTAAAAGTCATGGAGATTAAGGAATTGTACCTCCTCAACCCCCATCGGGTTATTGAACAGATTCTGGATTACGCATGATCAAGATAGCCGGAAAGTTGACACCTCTGAGGTAAATTCTTAGAACATAGTGAGAAATGGAAGGTCTATGATTGGTCGTATTATTCAATTGAGTCGTAAAACTCTCGATGTGTTCTTCGTTGTTGCAGGAGTGCTGTTTCTTTTGATTGGCATCGTTGGTATTGTCCTGCCTTTACTTCCAACAACACCGTTTCTATTACTTTCGGCTTTTTGTTTTAGTAAGGGATCTAAGAAGTTTCATCACTGGCTTTTAAATCACTCGATTCTCGGTTCGCCCATCCGGGATTGGGAGCGAAAGAAGATCATCCGTAAAAAATCAAAAATTCTGGCCACTGTCATGATGGCTGGCTCAAGCGTTTTTGTCCTTTCCAAAGATACCATTCCCCTGATTGGGAAAGTTTCTTATTCTTTAGTCCTTATTTCAGTTCTGATTTTTATCTGGACCCGTCGTAGCACTGAGGAACTTTAGGTCATGCAAAGGGATCGGTCTTCCCTTTTTGTCTTTCCTCTATTCGTGCTACATACCAAGAGCTAAGCCCAGCGGTTGTCAGAATGGCAAATATCACAAGCAATGAGATCCAGCTTGGGATTTTGAAAAAATCCACCACCAACATCTTGATGCCGATAAATCCCAATATAGCCGCCAACCCAGGCTTCAGATAGCGAAGCTTTGCCACCCAATCCGCCAGCACAAAATAGATGGCCCTCAATCCCAAAATGGCCAGAATATTAGAGGCAAAGGCAACAAAAGCATCCTGGGTTACGGCAAACACCGCGGGAATTGAATCCACTGCAAAAACCAGATCAGTCACTTCTATCACGACGAGTGCCAGAAAAATAGGAGTCGCTTTTCTCTTGCCATCTTCAACAATAAAAAAGTGGCTTCCATTTGATTTTTCCGTTGTCGGGATCAATCGTTTCAATAAGCGAACCGACCAGTTTTCTTGAGCATCTATCTTTTCATCGGTTTCACGTAAAAACTTAATGGCTGTGATCACCAAAATGAATCCAAAAATATACAATATCCAGTGGAAAGCCT
>DATBTE010000455.1:0-21331 GCA_036559425.1 Pseudobdellovibrionaceae bacterium
AAAAAGAAAAAAGAGTTCAGGCATTTACAATGCTCTGAGTTCTCTTCACCAGATAAGGAAGTCTTTATGGAGTCCAAAGGCGAAAGAAATTTTGATTCAATAAATATTTCTCCCTTGAATGCTATTGAGAACAAAACGGGAAGATTTTTGTCTTTATCGGTACTTTTGCATATTGCATTGTTTGCCAGTATTGTTCTAATGACTGTACCTCCGATTGAATTTCCTAAAAAAGAAATTGTTGAACTCGAAGTTGAAAAAGATCTAATTGGCAACACTGCGCCTATACAAGCTATCCCAGAAGGGGCGCCTATTCCTGAAACAAAAGGCGCTGCTCCTACAGAGCCTTTAGCCGCGGCCAAAGTGACCACACCTATTTCTTTACCGCCACTGAAGACCGCGATCGCTCCGCCCCCAACTTCCGCTCCTGTGCCCTCTTCTGTTGTTCCAGTTGCTCCCTTGCCTCCAGCTACGGCTGCTCCTATTTCTGCGGCCGCATCTCCTGCAGCTTTGCCCGAAACTTTAGATGATATTCAAACTCCACCTTTAGAAACTTCTGAGGCTGGTGAAGTACCCTTGGCTCAAATGGATGAGAAGGATTTACACGAAAATTTCGAAAAAGTAGATCAGGCTCACCACAAAGCGGTGATTACTGCTAAAAAATCTCTGGATGAAGAGGCGGATAAGGCTGCCGCTGAAGGTGACGAAGCAATAAGTGAAATGGATAAAGAAACCCAGGACGAAGCCATAGCCGCCGCCCTCGCGGCAGAAAAACGTCGCGCGCGCGATGCGGCCGCCATTGCCGCGGCAGAAGCTTCAGAGAAAGCGGCTGCCGACCGAGCGACTCGCCTTGCCGCCGATGAAGGAGAGGGAACGGGCAGTAAAGGCTCCCCAGCACCTACAAAAGAAGTTGCAGGTATTCCCGGTGGGGTACGTTCTTTAGAACAACTTCGCCAAATGGCTGGTAATAAGTTTCCACAATATGACAAGGACGAGCGTTTGGCTCGACAAGAAGGTAAAGCCATATTCTATGCCTATGTGAATAAAGACGGCTCTCTTTCCCAATTCAAATTAGGGGAGTCTTCAGGATACCGTAATTTAGATACTAAAACTCTGGCCGCACTTAAAAAGTGGAAATTTCATCCAGGCCAGGAAGGTTGGGTCGAAATGCCGTTTAAATGGACGCTGACCGGCGAAGCAATGGAAGCCGGAGGCCAACTCCGAAATTCTCACAAATAAGCATGTGATAAATAATTTCAATAATAAAGACAAACAAAAAAAGCCGGATCTACCGGCTCTTTTAATAATCTCAATTAAATCAGCAACTTAGTCTTTGAAAAGGGCTTTTGCTGTTTTCGTAGTCCCTTTAGTGCGAAGGGCAGCTTTGCGTTTAGTACCGCTAGTAGCTTTTTTTCTCTCACGAATGTATTCAGTCTTTTTTGTTTTAGAAGCCATGATTCTCTCCCAGTTTTAACGAGTGGTGTTAGATATCAAAAGGAAAACAACAAGTCAATGGAGTGCCGATCAAAATTAGCACCCTTTATTGAACCCTGATGGCCATAATTTATAGAAAAAACCGGTCCATTGAAGCCGACACCCTCGGTTATAAGTTCCCTAGCCGCCAAAATATCATTTTGATAGCCCAAACGGAAGACCATCCACTCATTTAACAGTGTTTCGATCCCTGTCATATAAGCCGGTTTACCAAAATTATTGTTATCAGCAGATAGGACATCCAAACGATAACGTAAAAATCCCTTATAAATATAGTTTAGTCCCCCCCCCATTCTGGGTTGAAAACGAATTTCTTCGGGTATATTTTCATTCCCCTTAAATACATTATAGAAGACCCAACCCATTCCAAATTTATCTGTCGGAGTAAAAAAGAAACCTAAATTTCCATTGGTCTGATTGTAATTCAGTTCATTAATTTTCACAGAGCTTAAAATTCCGGTAATGCCCATTGATAGCTTGTCGGTAATGAAATCCGACAATGACAATCGAGTGTCTTGCCATCTGATTTCTCGTTGAAGCGCGTCTGTCATCTTTCGCTGAAAGTAAGATAGACTTGCCGGCACCAAGACTTCTCGAGTGGCTTCACTCAGACTTAAGGATAGATCCTCTCTATTAAAAGTGGAATAAATATAGCGGCCCTTCAAATGAACTAATCCCGCAGGATTCAAGTAGTTGACGTCCCCGGCCTCGACCGCAGCCCGGCCCGCTCCGCCCACGGCATCGGTCGCAGCGCTAGAAAAACTTTGGGCTTGAGCCGAACTCAAGTTAAAATAAAGGCATATTAAAACAGAATGTTTTAACACGCTTAAAGGATTGAGCATTGAAGTACCTCTGCCGTTTCATCTACATAAGTTGGATTGTTTTTTCGTTGTTATCCTATCAAAGAGCCTTTGCCGACGCCAATGGCTTTATGGCAAAAAAGGTACAGATCGGCGACAATGTCATCTCTTTGCTGAAAACTCACCAGTTCAGCGAAGTTGAACGCGGTCGTATTCTTTCCTTAGTTCCAGAGCTTCGTTCTCTATATTTACAATTAGACGTCAGCTATCTCGTCAAACAAGAGCTCGGATTCCTCGAAATGCGGCTTTATGACCCAAATAAAGACTTAGTTTTCGTTATTAAGAAGATCGGGCATGTCATCCAGGCAAAAATGGCTCGCGCGGTCTTTAAAACAACCGTGGCTAGGGTGGATGGCAAGGTACAGGGCTCCCTTCTCGCCAGTATTTTGGAAAGAATCAATAGTAATTGGGTGGCGTCTCGCTTTATGGATGCCTATATCATGGATTACAATTTAAACCGAGGGCTTGCTCGAGGAGCTAAATTCTGGCTTACGGTCGAAAAAAAGTATGATGGTCCTTACTTCATTCGTTACGGTGAAATATTACAAACCTCTTTGGAAATCCATGATCAAAATGTGCAGAAACACTTTATAAAAATAAATTCCAGCGGCGGAGTTTTCATTGCAGAGAGGGATTTGATAAAAAATCGTCCTTTTTATTCTCCGGTCTCTTACTTACGGGTGGCAAGTCTTTTCCAGCCAAATCGCCGACATCCCATCACCAGAAAAATCCAACCACACCTGGGCATTGATTTTGAAATGGCTGAGGGCTCATCCATTTATGCGGCCTCTACAGGATTTGTCGTCCGCTACGGCAAAAGTTTCTCAGCAGGAAATTATGTAGTACTGTTACATGCAAATGGAGCCGAGACCACCTACAATCATATGAAACGCATTGAGGGTAAAATACGACGGGGATTAAAGCTCGTCGTTGGAGAAAAATTGGGAGAAGTCGGATGCACTGGCTATTGTACCAAAGCTCATTTACACTTTTCTTTACGACAAAGAGGACGCATGGTGGATCCGCTCAAATTCCTACGCCCTTATCCAGTTTTTGCAGAGAATTTATTGCACGCAAAAGTTGCACAGTTCTAGTTGCTTTTATTTAATTACGAAGACAAATCGTGACATACTGAGCACAACGTTTAGCAACTGAGGGATCCGCTAAACCTTGGATACCCTGGTAGCACGCCAAAGTTTGATCGTACTCCACGGGCTCTTCCGCCGTGCCGCCGACATTTTTGTAACAAGATCCCGACTTAGGAACCACACAACGACGGTCAATGCTCACATCCCATTGTTGCGCCGGCAAATGATGTCGAACAATTTCGAGCTCGCGACGATAATTTGCATTTGCCATGCGGTCCACTGGATCTGCTGGGCAGTAATTGGCCGCATCCTCCGCTTTGACGATGAGATAACGACGAGCCTGAGCACAAGTCCATATCACCCCTGTAGAAGCTGATGGGTTTTCTAAATTGGATTCTTGAATGCTGACGAGAATATTGTTCGGATTACGGGAGTTCGGTGCAACCGTTACTCCCGAATGTAAAAGCTGAGTCATAGGTGCAATGTCGGCCGCAAAAGTAAGATTATAACCGCGACCGTAAGCTATTGTCATATCCATCACAGTTGCTCCCGTACTATCAATGCGTGAAGAGCTGGACGGAACCCTCGCAGCGAAGGCAGAACTTCCAACTGGACCTGTATAAGTTAATGCTAACATTCCATTATTGGAAAGATCATTTCGTAAACTATACGCCATTCCTTCATCGGCGTTGTAGGTAAGTGTTGCTTCCATCACCCGTTGACTTTGGTTTGCCGCGAGAGGAAAGTAATTCACGACTCCGCCTAGCGCTCTAAAAATAGGCTCCATGATGCGATCATCTGTAAGGTCAGACATTAAATTCACAAAGTCTTTATTCAGACTAGGACTTGCCCCGGATGGATTGCGAACTTGTTGAGGAGCCCCTCGTGTTCGCAATGCCATCTGCAAAGTGGGAGAGGCATTCTCGACCGTTTCTCCGACAAAAGATTTCATTTGCTCCACCGTGACTTCCGTCGAAGGATAAGAAGGCTTTAAATTGTCTTTCACATAGCTTAGAAAGTTTGGGGTTAGGTTTACGCCACCACCATCATAGGCCCCTGCTTTCAAAGTGAAATAAACGGGATTGTTGCCTAAGCCCACGCCAAAACAAGAATTATAGGTAATCTGATCAAAGCTTGCACTATAAGCAAAAGGAGCAGTGGTATCTTTACTGGATGAATCGATGATGGTTTCCTCAGCGACTTTGTCGAATCCTGCTTTTCCGCAGTTTTGAAATGCAAAAATAAACACACTTACCGTAATAACGACGGAAAAGGACTTTAAGAGAGTATTACGAACCTTGGTCCTCATGATTCCCCCCAGATTAGATTAACATAGTCCGTCTTAAATCCTTGCTTAAATGCAAAGAGCTATTTCATTTTAAAACAAAGTAGAATCGCAACAGTTTAGGACTTGTCTTAAAATGAAACGTTTGAGATTTATTAGAGCATGTCTAAAATCAGAAAAGCAATTATCCCCGCGGCAGGTTTGGGAACTCGTTTCCTTCCAGCGACTAAAACCGTCCCCAAAGAGATGCTCACTATAGTGGACGCTCCCATCATTCTCTATGTTGTCGAAGAAGCCGTGAAAGCCGGAATTGAAGATATTATTCTTATCTCAGGTCGAGGCAAACATGCCATAGAAGACTTCTTCGACACCTCCTACGAACTTGAAGATAGGTTGGCAAAAGACGGAAAAAGCCATTTACTCGATCGTATGACTAAAATCCGCAACCTCGCCAATATAATTAGCATTCGCCAAAAACAGGCGCTTGGCTTAGGTCATGCGGTTCTAAGTGGTCTTCCGGTTGTCGGCAAAGAACCCTTTGCCGTTCTTCTGGGGGATGAAATCACCATCGGCTTCCACGGAGAACCCAATGTCACAGCTCAGTTGGTAAATTCCTTTAATGAAACTGGCACTTCCACAGTTGCGATTATGAACGTTCCCGAAAAAGATGTCTCTAAGTACGGAATCGCTGAAATCAAAGAGCAAAACTCAGGCTTTTTCAAGGTCAGTTCGCTCGTGGAAAAACCAAAACCAACTGAAACTAAAAGTCGTTGGGCCCTACCAGGTCGCTATGTATTTGATAACGAAATCATGGACATTCTCCAAAATGCTAAACCCTCTTTGGGCGGCGAAATCCAGCTCACGGATAGCATGAAGATTTTGTGCGACCGGAAAGGTCTGAATGCTATGACGTTTAAGGCCAGCCGTTTTGATGCTGGCGATAAATTGGGCTATCTCCAAGCTAATATTGAGCTCGGTTTACGGAATCCTGAATTGCAAGCAGGGCTGCAAGAATATATTTTACAAATGTCTGAAAAAATCAAGAACGGATCGCTTTTATGATAATGAAGATTTTATTATTACTTCTGACTCCCGTATTCGCCTACATACCGCCCACCCGCATGATTTTGCAAAGAACGGCAGAAAATAGTGGATCTGGAGTTTACTCGATAGAACAAGAAGTTCAGTTCAATAATGCTCAAGACTCTTTATTTTTAAGAGAGACTTGGGTGATAGAAAATGATCGCACCATGCGGGTGACTATCACCGGCACTAAAGATTTGAAAGATCAAATCAAAATGCAGTTTGTGTATGCAGGTGGACAGCGCTGGAACCTGAATGGTTCCCGAGAGAACCACCGTATCTCTGAAGACTTTTTGGAAAAATATTTTAATTTCCGCAGCACTGATCATTTGGCCAACACGTTGGTTAATTTAAAAATTCTTCCGACGAATGCCTTGGCGAAAAAATCTTTTCCGACAAAAAATTTAGAGAACTTCAAATATGAACCCGAGGATTTCGTACGACTTTCACGTGCCGGGGGCGTTCCAAATTATGCTTTTGGGCCCCCTTCACCTTCTGAGGGCGCAAGTTCTCCAGGAATATGGATTGAGCAAGATCAATTTTTAGTGCGCAAATTTCGTTTACCCAGCCAAGTGGAGGTGACTGCAGACAATTACAATCAATATGCACGCGGTCTGAACTATCCAAAGATTCGTACAATCCGCTGGGGACAAAATACAGTCACTATTCGTTTAATTGGCATAACCGCTCAGCGTGGTGGAGTCGCCAGCTCCCTATTTCAACCAAATTCTTTGGATATTTCCACAAAACTCGATGGCCTTAACAATCAACCAGCCAAAGATGCCATCCTGGAATTTTATTCGAGGTTTCGATGATCGATCAGCCTCTCTGGAGAATCGCGGTTGAGGCTCCGCTGCCAGAGGCTCTGACTTATTTACAATCCCCAGAGTTACCGGCATTGCAAAGAGGTCAATTAGTGAATGTGCCCCTTGGAAGGCGCCTCATCAAGGGACTTGTTCTTGGTCCTGCAACGACTTCTCTCAATCCAGAGATTAAACTAAAAGCTGTACATAGTTTGGATGAGGAATATCCTATTCTGCCAGAGCATTTTATAAAATGGCTGGAATGGCTTTCTAATTACTATATTTATCCTGTCGGCCAAGTGACCCAACTTGCCTATCCTCCCCTACCTAAAACCCAGAAGGTTCGAAAATCTTCACGCCCCCCGGTGATTCCAAATATGGAATCCGATATTCCGCCAGAGATGACTCAGGAGCAAAAATTCACCTTTGAAAGCATTGCCGGTTTTAAAACATTCTCTTCGCATCTGGTCTTTGGAGTGACGGGCTCGGGTAAAACTGAAATATATTTGCGCTTACTTCAAAAGATCCTGGAAGAAGGCAAGTCTGGCCTGGTACTTGTACCTGAGATTTCTCTGACGCCCCAACTTATTAATCGCTTCGTGCGCCGTTTTGGCGATAAAATTGCCGCCATCCATTCTCAACTTACCGAGCGCGAGCGCACCAATCAATGGTGGGATATCATAGAAGGCCGTAAATCCATTCTCATAGGCGCACGCTCAGCTCTTTTTTGTCCAATTCAAAATTTAGGTTTGATTATCGTCGATGAAGAACATGAATCCAGCTACAAACAAGATGAAAAGCTCAAATATCATGGCCGAGATGCTGCTGTCATGTTAGCGAAACAAGCCGATTGTCCAATTGTTCTTGGTTCCGCAACTCCAAGCCTGGAGACCTGGAAAAATGCCATTGAATCAAAATATCATCTTCATACTTTGAAAAACCGCGTCGCCAATCGTTCTTTGCCAGACATGATCGTGGTTGATCTGCGAGGCGAGAAATCTTTTGAAGAAGCACAAAAGTTAAAACAAGAAAAAAATCCTAATGTACCTTATTGGATGAGTCCGCTGCTGTTTGATAAAATGAAAGTCACTCTTGATGCGGGAGACCAGTGCGCTCTGTTTCTGAACCGACGAGGAATCGCGCAAATGGTGATCTGTCCAGCGTGTGGACATACTCGCGAATGCCCGAATTGTGACATTAACTTAACTCTGCATCATCATTCTCATTTAGTCTGCCACTATTGTGATTATCATGAGAGTCTCAAAGATAAGTGTCCGGACTGTACAGAGGGGCATTTACAGGCCATGGGGTTAGGGACCGAGCTTCTGGAAAAAGATCTTAATACACTTTTCCCAGGCAAAAATGTGGCTCGTGCAGACCGTGATGAAATTCAAAATCGCGCGGATTTAGAAAATCTCATCGTAAGTATGGAAACCGGAACCATAGATATTCTCGTCGGCACACAAATGATTGCTAAAGGCCTCGACTTTCCGAAATTAAAATTGGTGGGCCTTGTTCTTGCGGATGTGGGTTTCAATCTTCCGGATTTCAGAGCAACCGAAAGAAGTTTTCAATTAATTACTCAGATGAGCGGTCGCTCGGGTCGTCATGTGAAAGAGGGCGAAAATCCTGGCGGTGTTATCATTCAAACATTTAATCCTGAACATGAAAGCTTACTTTACGCACAAAAACATGACTTTGAAGGTTTTGCGCAATACGAACTTCAAAATCGCGCTCAATTGAATTACCCACCAAACGGAAAGCTTATTGGTTTCCGTATTCAAGGTACCCACTTGCGAGGTGTGCAAGAGGCAGCTCGACTTTTGGCTAAAAGAGCACAAGCTTTAAAAACACAATTTCCTAAATATGAATCTGTAGAGATTTTAGGTCCGGCAGAAGCGCCCCTTGCAAAACTCCGTGGTCAATTTCGCTTTCATTTGCTTCTGAAGGGTCCTGTAGCAGCGATTCTTAATACTTTTTCTCGACAAGCACTAGGCGATGAAGAGTGGCTGCCGACCGGAATAAAAATCCTCCTCGATGTAGACCCAATGAATTTACTCTAATCTTGGAGAATCTAGAATAAGGTTGTAACATAGTTCCATGATTCAATGTCCCCGTTGTCGAATTCAAGTTACTGAACTGCACTCTGTCCCTGGTGACCTTGCAATGAAATTGCAGGCTTCGGGTGAAAGTGAGCCGGGGCAAGTTTGCGTAGGCTGCATTAATGAACTTCACCGCAAAGCTGCCAATAGCAGTGGCGGCGTTTTGATGGCCCAAGAACGCGCGAAAGAACAACATCGACTTTCTCTTTGGAAGAACCGCGTGCAACTGATTAAGCAGGCGCGCAGCTGTATGAATCAAAAAATGTATCCCGAAGCAGCCGCTTCCTATGAAAAATACCTTAAAATTATGGAAATTATTTTTGAGTGCAAGAAAGGTGACCTCAGTCCAGCCCTTTTTAAAGAAAGCGCTCGCCATACCGAACTGACCGTCGTGGCTTCAGTCTATTGGGATCTGTTACGTATTTACGACATGAACCACCAATATGCAGAACGCCAAAGTTATTGTGCTAAACAATTGGCCAGCTTTATCCGCTTCACACCTATTTATCCTGATATCATTCGCAAAGCCGAAATTTTTCAAAGGTCCGCCAAGAATCCTGCGATAATTAAACAATTCCTTAAGATGTCAGCGGAAAACCGCCCTCGATGCTTTATTGCCACCGCCGCTTTTGAAAATGTTTATGCGATAGAGGTTCAGCAATTGCGTTTTTTTCGGGATCATAATTTAAAAAGAATTTCCTGGGGTCGTGGCTTTATAAAATGGTATTATCATATCTCCCCCAAAATCGCTTGCCTACTCGACAAGCATTCTTGGGCAAAACCCATCGTTCGCAGCCTTCTTCGTATTTTGATTAAATGCGTTAGGTAGTTTCAATCATCTTTGCACTTGCAAAGCCTCTCGGGGTTAGTGAAGGTAGAAATATGTCTCAAAAAAAATCTCAAAATCATCTCTATGACTATGCAATTATCGGAAGCGGGCTCAGCGGATTGTGTATTGCAGCGGCTTTAAGTCGCTTCACTGACAATATCGTGTTACTCGAAAGCGGGGACGTGCCTGGCGGCATGAATCGCACCATTAAATTTCCAACTGGGACAACGAACAATGGCCTCCGCTATATTCCTGACTCTGAAAGAGTTCATAAAGCCCTCGATTTCCTAGAAAATATTTTAGGGCTTAAAATCGCTGGCGAAAGCATCGAAGCTCCTCCAGTGACATATGCCTCTGGAACATTCAAATCCTTCATTGGATTTGGTGACAATCCCCCTGCCTTTTATGAAGAATTAAATTACTTCACAGCGAATAAGATGCTGAACCTAAAACTCGAACCTTATGCCTGGACCCAATTGCTTTTTGAAAAATTCAAAGGTGATTTTATGTCTAGATCTTACGTGACAAAGTTCCATGCATTGAGCAACCATGCCACTCAGCTCACTATTAATGGAGCAAAAACTTTGAACGCCAGCCAATTTATTTTTTGTGGTTCGGTGAAAGATCTCGCATTGCTTTTGCCAGAAAATGTGCTCGCTCCCCGTGCCCGCCAACGGCTCAGCAAAAACACTTATTGGACCGCTTTGTGTCTTGATATCTGCCATTCTCATAACGTTACGGATAGTTTAGCAATGCATGTTCTCAATGGAACTACCGAAGACGAAATTGGTCCCTGTGTCGGCAGGTTTTTACCAGCAGTTCAAATAAATGACCAAACTCTGCAAGCCTCTCAATGGATGACTTTTATTGAAGACGAAGTCACCGAGGACAGTGAAGTGGTTGGCGCCACTTTGAAAAAAGTAAAGCGCCAAATAAAACGCGCTTATCCCGAGGCGCTCGAGTCCATAAAATTAGAGCGAATTATCGTCGCACCACAAATTGCAGGTCATGGCGATTTAAAATTAAATGCAAATCAATCATTAGCTGGTCTTGAAAACTTGTGGATTGGCTCTACAGCAGTGAATCCGCAAAAGAACCTTATCGGGGCTCTTTCTCAGGCGCAAATGATCATCGCAGCTCTTGGATTCGATATCAGCGCGCCAGAGCCTTCGCCGCAGCCTGCAGAGGCTTCCGCAGGTCTCTTATACTAGAGACTCCTCTGAAGGATTCGCGATGGTTTAGAATTTAGCTTTTGAGGAAGGCTTTCTAATAAGTTTAAGTTTTGAGTCTGAGAACTCCCAACGAATTGCACTTACTTTTTTTGCACTCTTTTGAAAAACTATTTCTAAGTTATTCTTGTTGTCGGAATAAAAAAGTTCATCAGGACCAGCGTGAGAATTCACCCATTCCGGAGAATTTTCAATAAACTGCGCTTGCGGATAACGGCCTTTAGCTTTTTCAACATCGCTTTCTCTATCTGAATCTCTCACGTACCAATTCACTATATTTAGTCATCCTACTATTCATAACAAAAGGGCTTACTGTCCGATCCGTTAGCAGAACAATAAGTGCCCTGAGGGCATTCCGTGCCATAACAGCTATGTTTTTCCATAGACCATCCACATTCAACTACAAGGTGACCATGGATAAGGCAACCCGGTCTTATTGCTGGCTTGCATATTCCATTCGTATGCAAACCATCTATTTCGCAATAATGACCTATTGGACAGATGAGTTCTCCACGGAGATTTCTGAAGCCATTGTATCCGCACCCCTCTTTCGGTGCCGTTGTATTTCCTGATGTATTTTCATCGTTTTCTTCTTTCACACAACGGGCGGCTCCGCTCACCACCGAGCAATAATACCCTTTTTGACAAATGGCATTTTTACATGAAGGAATATCTGGCTGAGGAGTTTTTTCGTTTTTGTAGCAGCCTAAAGCGCCCGAGCTCCCTACCGCACAATAATAACCTGTAGGACAGGAAGCCTCGGCACAAGTTGCACGAGGAGAACCCATGGCTATATCTGTTAAAAAAATGAGACTCATCATGCAAATACTTTTAATCTTATTCAAACCGTCCCCCCCCCTAGTGATAAGTTAGGGGGACAGTAATATTTTTTATATTCTTGAAGTCAAAAGCAAATGCAGGACATTAAAACTTATTTGTTTTTCGCTTGAAGGTATAGACACCTTTCAAACTCTATGTTGTAACTTTCTACTCTGTAACTAACCTTGAATTTGGGAGAAGCGATGAAGTTACTTAAAGAAATGTTCACGATCATGATTATTTTGGCGGCAACAGGTTTTGCCTATAGCGATAAATGCGACCCTCTTTTTGGATGCCCTATTGATCCGGGAAAATGTGTTCGGAATCCAAGCAGCTGCGGTGTTGGATAAAGGAGTGGGGCCTTACGGGTTCGAGACTACCCTCCCCAATCTCTCATCTCACATGCTTCAGCTCATTAGATTCAAATAAGAAATATTCTAGACCCATTGACCGTATCCTGTGGTCCATGGCTTTGATATTCTTCATAAGATTAAATGGAGATCATCTTATGAAGAATATCTTGTTCGCTTCTTTCTTAGCTCTTTTTGCAAGCCACAACGTTCTCGCAAAATTAGAAGCCACCACCACCACCTATTTAGGTCTTGGCAAAGATTCTGTCTCTGCAGATGACCTGAAAAAATATGCCCCGCCGCCTTTAGAACCCATTGCGGAGCGAACTATTCGCGAGATGTTAGACATCTCCTTTCCTGGAGCCGGACTGCTCACCCCGGATAAAAAACAATTCTTTTTTTCTTGGAAAATCACCGGTGTATATCAGATTTGGGCTTTAGATGCCCAACATCCGTTTCCAGTTCAGCTGACCGGCGGCAAAGACTCCACTCGTCTTGAAGAAATAACTCCTGATGGAAAGTGGCTTATCATCAGCCAAGATAAGGACGGCGCGGAAAATCCCGGGATCTATTTAATGAGCTTAGACGGAATGCAAAGAAAAGTCGTTTTCGAAGACCCCAAAGTCCACGCTTCCATGGCCTATATCTCTGAGAATGCAAAGTTTTTAGTCTATTTCGCGAATAACGAAAAGCCGGATAGCTATACTTATTATAAGTATGACATCGCTTCTGGAAAGCGTGAGAAAATTTTCCGTGAAGATGGCCAGTGGTTTATTGCAGATTATACAAAAAACGGCCGCTGGCTGATGGTCAAAGCCACGACCAATACTTATCGTGAGATATATGAATACAATCTCAAAAGCAAAGAACTAAAACCTCTTCTCGGCCAAGGCGAAAAAGAAGAGTTCCACGTGGCCTATGCCAAAAATGAAAAAGATCTTTTAGTGATCACCCCAAAGTTCGGCGATTTTAAAAAATTCTATCTTTTTAAAGACCATCAATGGAAAGAAATTTTTGCACCCAAGTCCGGAGAGGTTGAAGATTTCCGTCTTGATCAAAAAAAATCGCGCATCCTGCTCGGCACCAATGAAAATGGTTACGCAAAAGCCTATGCTTTTGATGCTAAGACCTACAAGCCCATTCCTTTACCAAAGCTACCAAACAGTGAAAATACCTATTTCGGCACTACGACTTGGGATGGTGAAGTCACAATGTTTTCGGTTTCCTCTTATAACACCCCTCGCAAAAGCTTTGCTTACAATTGGAAAACTAAAAAGTTACAACAATGGGTCTACCCAAGCACTCCAGGAATTGATTTTAATAAATTTGTACCTGCAAAGCTAGAATATTACTCGGCTCAAGATGGAACGAAAATTCCAATGTTCGTACGTCGACCCTCCAAGTGTGAAACGCAAGCCTGCCCGGTCATTGTCCACTTTCATGGTGGCCCTGAGGGGCAAAGTGTTCCCGGCTTTAATTCCATTTCCCAACTTTATATTGATGCAGGATTTATTTTCGTTGAACCCAATGTTCGCGGCAGCGAGGGTTACGGAAAGACCTGGCTGCATGCCGATGACCAGGCAAAAAGACTCAATGTTATTAGCGACATTGAAGATGCCGCAAAATATATTCGCACTAAATGGAAGATCACCAAAATCGGGGTCATGGGCGGCAGCTACGGTGGCTATTCGACTTTGATGGCAATGACTAAATTCGCTGGCACCTATGATGCTGGCGTTGCCATCGTCGGCATGAGTAACCTCATCACTTTCTTGCAAAACACCGCTCCCTACCGCCGCGCTTTGCGTGTCCCAGAATACGGGGATCTTGAGAAGGACCATCAAGCCCTGATTGACCTTTCCCCCGTCACTTATATTGATCGTGTCAAATCACCGCTAATGATTATCCAAGGAGTGAATGATCCCCGCGTCCCAGCGGGTGAGGCCCTGCAAATTCAAAAGTTGCTGGAAAAGAAAAATATCCCTTCGTCATTAATCTTATTCGCAGATGAAGGGCATGGCGCCGAGAAAAAGAGCAACCAAGTTTTACAGACTGGCCACACTATAGAGTTCTTTAAAAAGTATTTGCTCAATTAAAAAAAGAACAACACTCCTTTCGCTGCGCTCAAGAATTCAGTGACGCCACAACTTCAAGTGAGGTATAAACCCAAGCACTCACGGAGGATTTATGGCCATTCAGGAACTTAATGAAGACCAGCTTCACACGATGTCTTTGGAAGAAAAAGATGCGTGGTGGCTGAAAAATGTTTACAAAGGCGACATGCCCCAACTCACCCTGCGCTCCGCTTTAACTGGAATGCTCCTTGGGGGAGTGCTCAGTCTGACGAATATGTACATCGGAATTAAAACCGGTTGGACTCTTGGTGTTGGAATCTCCTCGGTGATCCTGTCTTTTGCTTTTTTCAAGCTGATGAGTAAGCTCAAACTTGGCTCCCACATGACCATTTTAGAAAACAATGCCATGCAATCTATCGCGACCAGTGCAGGATATATGACAGCGCCTATGATGGCTTCAATCCCGGCATATATGATGGTTACGGGCGAAGTCATTCCGATGTGGCAGACTATCTGGTGGATTATCGCCTTGGCATTGCTTGGAGTCCTTTTCGCATTTCCTCTCAAAAAACGTTTTATTAATGACGAACAAATGCCTTTCCCAGAGGGCTATGCTGCCGGCGTGGTGTTGGACAGTCTCCACTCTGACGATGGAGAATCCGGCACATTCAAGGCCAAGCTTCTAGTCGCGGGGGCTGGCCTTTCCGCACTCATTGAATTTCTTCGAGCTGATACAATTCTAGCAGCTCTTAAAATTAAATTTCTTGCACTGCCCCACTATTGGGATGATTTCATTTATAACTTCGTCACTCCAAAAATCTTCGGCAGCCCCCTTAAAGATCTCACCATTCAGTTTGATACTTCGATCGTGATGCTTGGGACCGGCGGATTGATGAGTATGAAGACTTCCATGTCGATTTTAATCGGCGGTTTACTTAATTATTTCCTCTGCGCGCCCCTTCTTATTCAGGCCGGAGTTATTCCCGAAGCAAAATTTAAAGCTATTGCTATGTGGGCACTTTGGGGAGGGGCCGCGATCATGACCACCTCATCTCTTTATTCTTTTTTCTCAAAACCCCAAATGATCGTGGACGCTTTTAAGAAAAGCTTTTCAAAAAGAGAAAACAAACCTGATATTCTAGCTAAAATTGAATTGCCAATGTGGATCTTCACCCTGGGAATTCCGGTGATAGGGGCCATCGTAGTTTATATTGGACACGCCTGGTTTGGAGTTCATTACTGGTTGGGACTTCTCGCGATTCCCCTTGTCTTTATTTTTACATTAATCGCTGTGACCGCAACCGGCCTTACGGCGATCACCCCAGGAAGCGCGCTTGGAAAGTTAACGCAAATCACTTACGGAATTTTGGCTCCAGGAAATGTAACCACGAACTTGATGACAGCCGGAATCACTTCAGAAGTTTCCTTAAACGCCAGCAATCTCTTAATGGATATCAAGCCCGCTTATATGCTCGGAGGCAAGCCCCGCCATCAAGCGCTTGGTCACGTTCTAGGTATTTTCGCCGGAGCCTTTGTCGCCGTGCCAGTTTTCTATTCTCTTTTCCACAACGACATTTCGCTTTTTACTTCGGACAGTATGCCGCTCCCGGGAGCCGCAATTTGGAAGGGCGTTGCCGAGGCCCTGACGAAAGGGCTTGGCAACCTGCATCCCTCCGCTCAAGCGGCGGCTGTCATTGGCGCCACTCTAGGAGTTGTGATTGAAATTCTTAACAAAAAAACTCGTGGAAGATTCCCCCTTTCCGGCGTCGGCCTCGGCTTAGGATTTGTTCTTCGTTTCGCAGACTCTTGGTCGATGGCCCTGGGAACCCTGTTGTTTTGGCTCGCTCGCAAGCGCTATAAAGATGAAAATAGTTTCGGTCATCGGGCCTTCGTTGAAAACCAAGAGACCATGGCTGCGGGGATTATTGCTGGTGGATCCATCATTGGAATTGTCCTTATGTTGCTCGAAAATGCAGTAGGTTGATCTTAAAAAATCCCCCAAGAACCTTCCCAGGGGATTTTGTTTTTTGAAAGTCTTCCGTTCAACCCCGATAAACTAGCTTTTATGAGGCCGTGATGAAGTTTAACTCAATGATTTTATTGAATTTATAAATATACGCTGGAATTCAGAATAGAAGCTTGCCCGAAAGCGCTGCTCCGTGATATCCCCAATGGCAACTATAACTCACTTTTCGATAAACACTGGTCCCGCAATATGGGAATTACTTGTTTCTCCTCCGAGGAACAAGCTCTGTCGAAAGGGTGGCTAACCAGATAAAAGGAGAGACCATGGCTCAAGTAACCATGAAAGAGATGCTCGACGCAGGCGTTCACTTCGGACACCAAACCCAGCGTTGGAACCCAAAAATGAAAAACTACGTATACACTGCTCGCGGAGGCATTCATATTATTGACCTCCAAAAAACAGTGGTTCGCGCTCAAAAAGCCGCTGATTTCGTAAAAGAAATCGCTGCTAACGGTGGCCGCGTGATCTTCGTGGGAACTAAAAAGCAAGCTATTGAGCCTATCCAAGAAGCAGCTCAAAAATGCGGTCAGTACTACGTTACTAAACGTTGGTTGGGCGGCATGCTTACTAATTTCGAAACTATCAAGTCTTCTATCGCTCGCCTTCGTAAAATCGATCAAATGAAAGAAAAAGGCGAATTCAATTATCTTACTAAAAAAGAGCGAGCACGTTTTGAGAAGGAATACCTTCGTTTGGCGGATTTCTTAAACGGTATCCGTGATATGAAAGAAATGCCTTCTGCAATGTTCGTGGTAGACTTGCCAAAAGAACATATCGCCGTTGCTGAGGCGACTCGCTTAGGCATTCCTGTTGTTGGAATTGCAGACTCAAACTCTGATCCAGAAATCATTCAATTCCCTATTCCAGGAAATGATGATGCTATTCGTTCCATTAAGCTTTTCGCTAATATGGTAGCTGATGCTTATATTGAAGGTTCAAAAATTTGGGAACAGAAACTCCGTGCTAGCTCAGACAAACAATCTGATCTTGCTAAAGAAGAAAAAGGCGAAATTAAAGAAGAGGCTCCTAAGCGCCGCGCACCTCGTCCAGGAGCAGCAGCTGCTACTACGAAGCCTGCGAAAGCCGCAGGACCTGCAATTGTTAAAGCGACTAAAGCTCGTAAGCTAGTTGCTGCCGGAACAGCTGAGGACGTAGAAATCCAAGCTGAGCTTGAAAGCGCACCAGTTGAAGGCGCTGACGAAACAGCTGAGTAGTCTAAAAGAACAGGCGAAGCAGCTGGTCTATAATCTAGGTTTATAATCTATAAGTAAAAGCCAGCTGTTTCTTTGTGACCCAAGTTTCTTATATCTGATTATAAAATTTCATGTATTGAAGGAGAACTTCTAATGTCAATTTCAGCCACTCTCGTAAAAGAACTCAGAGAAAGAACTAGCGCCGGAATGATGGACTGTAAAAAAGCCCTTGAAGAAACCAAGGGTGATTTCGATGCGGCTATCGAATGGCTCCGTATAAAAGGCCTTTCCGCTGCTGCTAAAAAAGCCGGTCGTATTGCCGCAGAAGGCACTGTGTTCGCACAAACTATCGGCAACACTGGTATTCTTGTTGAAATCAACTCAGAAACAGATTTTGTAGCCCGCAATGAAGGTTTTAAATCCCTTGTTTTGGATATCGCTGAGCACATCACTCATGCAGCCAACGTTGTTGGCGATATTCTTGAGCATGCTTTCCATAAAAATCCGGCTAAAAAAATTAGCGATATTATGACTGAGGCGACGGCAAAAATCGGTGAGAAAATCGCAATCCGTCGTTTTGAAAAATACACCGCATCTACAAATAGCCTTGTGCATACTTATGTTCACGGTGAAGGTAAAATCGGCGTGTTGATCGAGATCGCCGCTTCAAATCCTGCGGCAACTACAAATCCAGAAATGAGAGCTTTCGCTCAAGATGTTTGCTTACATATCGCTGCAATGAACCCAATGGCAATTTCCTCTGAACAAATTCCTTCGGATGTTGTTGCTAAAGAAAAAGAGGTTTTGAAAGCAAAAAACTTGGAACAAGGTAAAAAAGCTGAAATGATCGATAAGATCGTTGAAGGTCAAATCCGTAAGTTTTTAGCAGAAAACTGCTTAGTAGACCAAGCTTTCGTAAAAAATCCTGATATCAAAATCAGTGATTTAGCAAAAGAAGTCGGTAAAAAAGCTGGAGCTGATTTGACTATCAAACGCTTTGCTCGTTTCGAGCTCGGTGCTGGTATCGACAAAAAAGTTGTCGACTTCGCAACGGAAGTTGCAGAACAAATGAAGGGTCACTAATTTGGCATCCCCTGCTTACAAAAGAATTTTGCTAAAATTGAGTGGTGAGGCCTTAGCTGGTAGCCAAGGTCAAGGCATCAATAACACCGTCATTAAGCAAATCGCTCAGGACGTGGCAGAGGCTTTCAAAGTAGGCGTCGAAATTGGAATCGTGATTGGCGGTGGTAACATCTATCGAGGTGTTGCCGCTTCCGCTGAAGGCATGGATCGCGCCAGCGCTGACTATATGGGCATGCTGGCGACTTGTATCAATGCCCTCGCACTTCAAGATGCCTTGGAAAAAGAAAATATTCCCACTCGCGTGCAAACAGCTATAGAGATGGCTGAAATTGCCGAGCCCTATATTCGTCGCAAAGCGATTCGACATCTTGAAAAAGGCCGCATCGTTATCTTTGGAGCTGGTACCGGAAATCCTTTCTTTACAACCGATACAGCCGCTTCTTTACGGGCTATGGAGATTAGCGCGGAAGTTATCATGAAGGCCACGAAAGTGGACGGCATCTATGATAAAGATCCGAAAAAATTCACAGATGCTAAAAAGTTCGAAAAAATCAGTTATATTGATGTCCTTAATAAAGGCTTAAACGTGATGGATTCAACGGCCATCAGCCTTTGTATGGATAATAAACTCCCAATCATTACTTTTGATCTTACCCAACGTGGAAACGTGCTAAGAGCCGTCATGGGTGAAACCATCGGTACGCTCGTTCACTAACAGAGGAGACAGTCGTGCTTGCAGATTTAAAGAAAAATACTCTTGAAAAAATGGAAAAAACGACCAAGGCATTGGTTGAAGAACTTAAAAAAATCCGGACAGGTAAAGCCCAAGTCTCCATGCTTGATGGCGTTAGAGTGAATTACTATGGGAATCTTTCGCCCCTTTCTCAAGTGGCTTCTATTTCATGCCCAGACGCTAAATCTTTCCTTATTGCGCCCTGGGAATCCTCTATTTTAAAAGAAATTGAAAGTGCTCTGGTTAAAAGTGATCTTGGAATGGCTCCGATGAATGACGGTAAAGTGATCCGTTTAAAAGTTCCAGATCTCACAGAGGAACGCCGTAAAGATTTGGCAAAACAAGTTAAAAAAGTTGCCGAGGATTCAAGGGTCGCAATCCGTATGGTTCGTCGGGACGCCAACGAAATCGTTAAAAAAGCCCTAAAGGATAAAACTGTCAGCGAAGATGAAGCTAAAAAGTCTGAAACAGAAATTCAGAAAATAACTGACGATTCTATCAAAAAAATTGATCAAATTGCTGATGAAAAAGAAAAGAGCATTTTGACTATCTAAGCTTCATTACTTGCTTATTTTTTCTGGAGTCCCAATGACTTTACCAAAACATCTTGCAATTATTATGGACGGAAATGGGCGCTGGGCTCAGGTTCGCCGTAAGCCACGTATTTTTGGTCATATCAAAGGGACCCGGGTCGCCAAAAAAATTATCACTGCGTGCTCTCGTAAAAAAATTAAAAACTTAACACTCTATGCTTTCAGCACTGAAAACTGGTTAAGACCTCAACCGGAAGTTGCTTTCTTAATGCAACTTCTTCGCCGCTATCTCAGAAAAGAAACTGACAACTTAATAAAAGAAAATATTCGCTTTTCCATTATTGGAGATATCTCGAAAGTTCCCGATGATGTTCGTGAGGCGATAACGAAAGCTATGCAGGCAACAGCGAAATGCACAGGACTTAGCCTTGTCTTTGCCCTCAGCTATGGCTCTCGCCAGGAGATAACAGAAGCTGTGCGTACTATTCTCGCCAAAGTAGCTGCTGGTGAAATTAAATCGACTCATATAGATGAATCCGTTGTTAATGCAGCCCTCAGTACTTATCCCACACCTGATCCGGATTTAATTATTCGCACGAGTGGTGAACTCCGTCTCTCTAATTTTTTAATGTGGCAAGCTGCCTACAGTGAATTCTATTTTACTCAAACACTATGGCCGGACTTTTCCGAAAAAGATCTCGAAAAGGCGCTTCAAGATTATGAAAGTAGACAAAGAAGGTTCGGAGGAGTTGCGGATCATAATGAAAACATTTCTCATTAGAACGCTTTCTGCAGTTGTCGCTTTAGCTTTACTTTTTGCAGTATATTATTCATTGCAGATAACTGGCATTAAACTCATTTGTTATTTCGCAGTTCTTATAGGCGGTCTTGAACTTACTCACATTCTATTGCCCCGCGAAACTGGAAAATTCCATAAAATGCTTTTCTATTTAATTCTTTTGGTAGTTTTCCATGTAGCTGCTAACTATGCCTCTTTTGCAGTCATGGCTTTTTCTTTATTAACTGTGGTTTTTCTCGTTATCAGCATTCTTGCCCATGGGGGTTTCCAAGAGCTTGAATCACTAGTTCGCTATCAGGCGACTTCTATATTAGGATTTGTTTACTTAGGACTCTTGCCTTCATATGCTTACCGCTTATTAGAACTGAAAAATGGTCTAGTTTGGTTCTTTACTCTCTTAGGAGTCGTTTTTTGTGGAGATATCGGAGCCTATTTAGTCGGTATTCTTATAGGAAAACACAAAATAAATCCTCGTTTTTCCCCTAAGAAAACCTGGGAAGGATCTATGGGCGGTCTCCTGGGTTCTCTGATCGCTGGATATGTATGTTCCCAGTATCTTCCGCAAATTCAAATATATACGATACTAACCACCGCAGTGTGTGCAGGATTTGTCGCTCAATTTGGAGATTTCTTTGAATCACTTGTCAAGCGAGTCGCAAATGTCAAAGATTCCGGACGTTTAATGCCGGGACATGGTGGCGTCTTAGACCGAATCGATGGTATCTTATTTGCCAGCCCTCTTATATTGATTGTAGCTTCTCTTTCTGAGTCATTGTTTTAAACAACAAGGCCGATGTCTAGGTCTAATCCCTAATTCGCCATACCAATCCATTAATTTCCTAGCTGATATGGTGCCGTCTTAGTAAAATAGGAACATGGAAATTATACTCGCCCTTTTTCACAAAGCGTTCTCTTCTTTCGTACCTTTTGTCATCCTTTTGGGTATTTTG
>DATBTE010000456.1:0-3319 GCA_036559425.1 Pseudobdellovibrionaceae bacterium
CCGGTAATTAGCTTTTATTATTTTTTTGGGGGTTCCAATGAGATTGTTTTTTGTGGGTCTTATTTTTATAATGACTCTTTCAGCCCAAGCGCGAGAATTTTCTTTAAAGATAGAAGCCAATTCTATCTCCTCTCTCTCTCCAGAAGAGCGGAATGCGATTCATTCTTCGTTGGAAGCCGTTGAAGGCTTGTTGCCGACAAAAATCAAAGAGGCCTTGGCCCCCCAAGTGACCCTTCGGTTCCCATTGTTGAGTTCCGAAAAAATCAGGGAGAAATGGGAACGATGGATTCGAGGGATCCTCTTGCGAGAGATTTTTCGCCTCTACGACGACAAAAACCACACCCTGTCGGATCACCCCGTATTTTTAACAGCTGCGGGATGGACCAAACAGGGTCTGATTGTTAAAACCAGGTCTCAAAGCAGCAACAACGAGCGCCGGAACAATCCGGAACCTGGGGACCTCAATGATCCCCAAGAGTTTATGGCTGAGAACTTTGAGTTGTTCCTTTCAGATCCTGAATACAAATGCCGAAGACCCAGTCTGGCGCGTCTATTTCAGAAATTTTTCAATCACATACCTTTTCCAACAGAACACTGCACTCAATCTCATCAGGTGCTGCTAGAACCAGATATTCTCGTCGATCTAATTCCACAAACCATCGAACTTGATTTGTCTCGCCTCTATCAAATTGATTATTTGCTGGCTTCGAAAGGTGAAACCATCAGCTCCCGCTGGGGCCACTCAATGTATCGATTCGTGTTTTGCAAGCCAGGACGCCCGCTAGGGCCAAATTGCCGATGGGATACTGCCTATCACATTGTCGCTAGTTTTGCGGCCAAAGTGGATTCCGCGGAGGCCAGTCCCTTGAAAGGCCTGACGGGAGCTTATGAATCTCGACTCTTTTTCAGCCGTTTTCGGAAGGTCCTTCAAGATTATACGAAAAAAGAACTCCGAGAATTGATAAGTTTGCCATTGAATTTATCATCCCAACAGAAAACGCAATTTGTATACCGACTCTTAGAGCAATATTGGAGCTACAAAGGTTCCTACAGATTCCTAACCAACAACTGTGCCCACGAGGCGCTATCCGTCCTGCAAGTCGCAATGGATTCACGCTTCCTGGCGGAAAAAACAGCCCTTTCACCCAATGGTCTCTTCGACTTGTTGGCTGAAACGAGATTGGTGGATAAACAAGTGCTCACCGATAAAATCCATGCGGAGGAACAATCTTTCTTTGTTCCCAGTTTTAAATTGCGTTTCAACGACGCCATCAAAAACCTCAAAATTGGCGTGAGAGCTTCATTTTTATTGGAACAACGGATTGAAAATCTTTCGACCGAACCCGCCATCATTCAACGACGTCTCATATTTGACACCATTGGATCTTCCCTGCATGGGAGGATTGGTAAAGTGAGCCGTTATCACCGGAGCCTTCTGGCCAGCCTCTACCTCATTGAGGATTACGCCTTCACTCTGAGTCAACTTGAATTATCCCATAAAATGCGCCAGAAGCTGGAGGAAGCTTTAAAGGCAGAGGGTTTGGATCAAATGATAACCAAGTTATTACTTCCGAAACCCATTGAAGGCCTTGAGGGCGGTTATGGAATTCCTCTCGCATCAGAAGTGGAATCCAATAACGACCCCTCTCAAAGTGCAATTCCAGCTGAACTTCTTCATAGAATACGTTTGCTCAGTGAAAAAATCCAAAAATCACATTCCCTGGAAATCGAAAGACTCCAGCGCGAAGACAAACAAAAATTAGAAATATTGAACTTATTAACCTCGTGACCAAAACACGACCCAGTACGTGGTCAGAAAAAGACCTTGCTCAATCCCGCAAAAAACCATCAAATTAGCAAAGCAGTGATCGCCAGGATTGGAAAAGAACCTAGCAAGGCAGAAATAGATGAACACTAAAAGCAAAAGTCCTAGAAAAAACTAAACTTGGAGCCGGTTTACCTGGAGGTGTCCAAGTTGCTGTTATATAAAAATCCCGAACAAATTAGTTTCTCTTTGATCTCAAAAAAAACGAAGGTCCCGCGAACGACATTGTATTACTACTTTAATTCTGACATCAATTCTCTGATTACGGAGTCTATACGTTTCACGATGAAAGAATTTATGCAAATCTGATCAATCGCATCAGAAAATTCCGCAATGTCTCAGCAATCGTGGCAACAAATTCAAAGTCAAAAATTCCAGAAGGCAATTACATCAATTGAAAGCTCTCCTTACTTACTCCATCTCTACTTTAGATACTGCGGACATCCTAGCTTCGTGGGAGATGAAATTCGTGAAATCGAAAAACTTTATTTACAAAATTCAGAAAAAGAGTGGAATCATTTTCACGCTAAAACTCTTAACCTTCGCCTGCAACATTTGTTAGCGCAAATCAAAGTTGGAATACTTTGGGGTCTCACTGGAGAAATCAATAATTGGAAAAATCAAGAAGAAGAACTGGCTGAGATTTGCACCAAACTGTTTTCATTCTTTGAAGACTTATCCTCGGCTCATTAACCGGCGAAAGCTGGCAGTTAGAATTTTTTTAGAAAATCCTCCAGGGTTTCATCGGGGAAGCGCGGATCTCCGTAAACCCAATGAGCATAGTTTTTAACTTGCGGATTCATGTCATGATCGCGTTCAAATGAGTATTCATTCAGGTAAACCTCGGCCGGTAGGGCCCTGACATGCATGCGAAGTTGAGAATCCGCAGAAGGAGTAGGGTCATCGTAGTCATTATGGAAGGTCTTTTCCACGGTCTCAATATAGTTTTTATGGCCTCCCTGGATTTTCCAGCTGCTTCCGAACGATTCTTCAAAAAATTGCGCCACTGGCAAAGCGTCATTATCAGATTCATGATCGTACTCGTAAATGAGACCCTTGTGCAGAAGCACGACATGGAACATCCAGAGCTTGTACCCGGATTTAAATTTAATAGTTCTCATGTTGTATCTGTAGGCTCCTGTCCAGCGAGGGTAAAGATATAAAACCTGAGTGTTGCTGAAATCCTCGTCTGGATGAACGGCCTTGAGTTTTCTGAAAAAGTAAAAAATATTATCAGAGCACAGGCCATTCTTGATGTAGCCCATCTTTGGAACAACAGGCTGTGCAAAAATTCCTTCACAGCGAAAGGACTCTGCGTGCGCCGGCAAAGCTCCGGAGAAAATTCCGTGGGAAATAAAAACAGCAAGGGGTAATATAAATGTTTTCATACGCCTGTGAATTGCAAGGCATATACCATTGAGTTAAAAGGAGACACTCAATCGCTCTTTTTATTTTTGGGTTGCTTAATGAGACAATTTGATCAATTCGTTTTTA
>DATBTE010000457.1:0-9933 GCA_036559425.1 Pseudobdellovibrionaceae bacterium
TGGTAGATCATACAAATAAAATTTTACGTAATGCCAACCGTGAGCATCGTGGCGAAAGGGACTTAATAACGCAGCGAAATCGTCAAGATCGAGAGATGTTGATGCAGCAGCACGTAGATAATGTGGGTTTAGTGGCTGATAATGCGGAAAATCGCGTCAAGAAAATCACCAAGCTTTCTAGAGAAAATCAGGAGGCCTATAGCAACTACTTTGAGAACTCTTTGGATCAGATGAAAGACAATTTTACAGAGAGAATGGTTGGCCAAAGGGAGCAGACGACAGATGACATGGTTCGCCTCAATAAGGCCATGAGTGAGCGTTTCCATGGCATGGAAAAGGGTTATAATCGAAAGGTGGAAACTTTAACCACTGGTTATGAAAATAAAATCAATCAGATGAAGGAAAATCATGAAAAGGAACTCAAGCGTATAGAGAATTACTATGCTCAGCGTTTGAACAGTAAGGATAAAGAGGTAAAGCAGCAGACCACTACTTTGGAAATGAAATATGAAGCTAAATTGGCGCAGATGAACAATGCTCATGAAGATCAACTTGATAGAATGAATAGACGTCATCAAGAAGATATGCAAAACTTGGCTACAAAAGTAAGTAACTATAACAAGAAAGCATAATTTCCATGTTAGCAGATCGCAGAGCAAAAATAGTTGCCACCATCGGTCCTTCTACCAAAGATGAAGCCTCTCTTGAAAAAGCTATTAAGGCTGGGCTCAATGTAGCCAGATTGAACTTCAGTCATGGAACTCATGAAGATCATCTCAAAGTGATTCATCTGGTTCGTAAACTTTCAAAAGAGCTTCAAGCTCCAGTGACTATTTTACAGGACTTGCAAGGTCCTAAAATCCGCGTTGGGAAATTTGAAAAAGGTTCTATTTTTTTGAAAAAAGGCGATCAGTTGGTGATCACTACGGATAATGTATTAGGCCGTGAAGGACTCATTCCTAGTGATTTTAAAGAATTGCCTCAATCCGTCCAGGCTGGCACAAAAATTCTTCTGGATGACGGTCTGCTAGAGCTTAAAGTGCTTAAAGTTCGAGGCCATGACGTCGATGTTGAGGTTGCCTTTGGCGGAACGCTGAAGGATCGTAAAGGAATGAATTTGCCCGGTGCGAATCTTCCCGTGGAGTGCATGACAACGAAAGATTTGGAAGATTTAGAGTTTGGTCTTGCCCACGGAGTCGACTATGTGGCTCTCAGTTTCGTTCGTCATCCCAGGGATATTCGTAAGCTTCGCGAACTTATTGAAAGTAAAAAATCCAATGCGAAAATTTGCGCTAAAATTGAAATGGCGGAAGCTCTAGAGAATCTAGAAGAAATTTCTCGTTTGAGCGACGCGATTATGGTGGCCCGTGGAGATCTGGCTGTGGAAGTCGGACAGACACTTTTGCCAGGAATACAAAAGAAGATTATTCTTTTGTGCAACCAGCTCAGGAAGCCAGTTATCACGGCGACGCAAATGTTGGACAGTATGGTGGAGAATCCTCGACCAACCCGGGCGGAAATTACGGATGTGGCAAATGCCGTTTTAGATGGCTCTGACGCTTTGATGTTGTCTGCGGAGTCCGCAAGTGGAAAAAATCCTTTTCTTGCGATTCGCACTATGCACGACATTATTGTTGAAGTGGAAAGAACCGAAGAAAAATATTATAAAATTTCCTTAGAAAATGAATTTTTAAGTCCTCCCGCAGCTATTGCTGCCAGTGCGAGTCTTTCGGCTTTGAAACTCAATGCCACAGCTATTGTATGCTTAACTACTTCGGGGAAGACGGCGAACATCATCGCCAGCTATCGGCCTAAAGCTCGTATTATTGCGGTTACGGATCGTCTTGAAGTCTTGAATACTCTTGAGTTGACTTGGGGTATTCAGACGTTGGCGATTAAACCTTATAAAACGATGGAAGATATTTTGGATCAAGTGGATCAACTCTTGGTGCAGTATGGACTTGCAAAGACCGGGGATCGAGTGATCTTTACTCTGGGTCAGCCTATTTCTGATGGAGCAAAAACGAATGCTTTATTTTTACATATCGTTGGGGCTGAGAGTCAGAATCGAACTGAAGATGAAAACCTTCCTCTCCGATGTCAAATGGATCCCTTAATAAGCTAGTAGCCGCTTAGTTTAGCGCAGGTTCTTTTTTAGGTTGTTGATTAGACCCCAATATTTGGTGATCTTTGTGACGTCGCTTGGATTCACGGTCACGAAGATATCGGCTTCTGCCATGATTTTTTCTGAGATAAGTTTTTTCTCGATGGCGGGATTTAAATCCTCTACGCGAATCAAGCGTCCAAGCTCTTTCATGGAATCATTTTGGAGTTGGTTGAGGTTGATTTTATGCCAACCTTTGGCATCGGGTTCCGTTTTAGCCGCAAAGTGCAGAATCCCTTCCATAATTTTAACTTCTTCATCTTTCAAGGAGATTTTATCCTTGTCTGAACTAAAGAGCCAATCTGTATACCAATCCACAAATTCGAATAAAAAATCAGATTGAAGATTGATCATTTTCTGACGTCCTTCACCGAGATCTTCGATAGTCATATAGCCAAGAGCTTTCAGAGCTGCGGTCATGCTATTCATTTTGTTGGTGGCCTCTTGGAAAACTTGGATGGTGTAACGACGAAGTGTTCCAGAGGGGACGGAAAGTCCTCCCTCTTCTGGTTTTCCATATTTGTGACCGACGAGATTTATAAGTGATAAAAGTTTAATGATGGTGTGCGGAGGAAAACGATCTTCATCTTGATTGGGGTTTTCCAGCAGTCGTATTTTCTTGTTCGACTCACGCAGGTTTTCATTCATTGTTCTCATAATAGCCTTTACCCAAACAGGTAAAGAATCCATCTGCTGATTGAGTCCTTCATACGGAAGCGATATGACTTCAGAGTCCTTTGTCGCTTTGACATTGGCGCTGCGAGGTTTTTTATCGAAGATGGCCATCTCTCCGACCATCGCGCCAGGGCCAATTTCCGCGATGATGACTTCAGAGCTTCCTTTGGTTTTAGTAACAGCTAGCATCCCTGATTTAACAATGTACATCGCATCCGGAGCGTCTCCATCGCGGAACAAATAGGTATCCTTTGCGACTTTTTTTCCCTCAGCCACGAATTTTCCTCTCGCTGTTGCTCACTTTTTAATTATGACTTTAAAGAGGGGGCGAGGGCAATTGCCGCTGAACATATCTCTGGACCTACCTCCAGTGTTACCTCAGGATTCCGATGCACTTTAGAGTTGGCATCCTGGTTACTTTATGTTAGTCGAGTCCAGTCGAAAGGGGCCCAATGAAACCACTGTTTTTATTAATGACACTTATAATTTCGCAAGGACAAGCAGCCTTTGCTGATTCCTTCTCAATCATCAAAGATGGCAAAAACTATCTTTGCACCTCTACTAATGATACTCCCGAGGCAAGTGGGGAATGTATTGCTGAAGCCTACGCGGGTCCTTTTTTTAAAGATGAAGCCATAACTTTGTGCACTGGTGCTCACTCTACGTTCCCGGCAAAGTGTGCGGTGAAGGCTTATGCCGAACTATGTACTAAAGAAGAATCGATTCGTCTTTGTACTGGAGCCGAGTCAATGGGCCCCGTTGAATGTTTCAATAAAGCTTATGCAGGTGCATTTAATAAAGATGAATCCCTCACTCTTTGTAAAGGCAATGGGACCGTTGTGAATGCGGATTGTGCCCTTAAAGCATATGCTGGGCCTTACTCTAAGAAGGAAGCTCTCCGAATTTGTAAAAATGAAGCCCAGTTGCTGATGCGATCTCTGAATCTGATGCAGCATTCAGCTGAAATACAACAGAAGGTGAAGTTGATGAAGCTTCAGCCTTCGACTTCTGCTGAAGCCCCCATTCAATAGGGCCAGCGCAAAATTTATCTGCTGAAAGTCATCGGTTTAACATCAGGGGCAACAGTCATTTTTCCTTCTGTTGCCGCGAGAACTTTTTCTGGGGTTAAATCCGGTGCGTATTCGCGCAGAACGAAACCGTTGGGAGTGACGTCGATGACTCCGTAATCAGAGACAATTTTCTTAATGCAATTCACCCCAGTCAGCGGAAGTGTGCACTTCGTGCGAAGTTTGGAGTTTCCCTCTTTGTCTGTGTGTTGCATGGCTACGATGACGTTTTTAGCTCCCGCAACCAGGTCCATGGCGCCGCCCATGCCTTTGACCATTTTGCCTGGCACCATCCAATTGGCGATGCTGCCATTTTGGTCTACTTCCATCGCGCCCAGAACAGTGAGGTCCACATGACCTCCACGAATCATCGCAAAACTGTCGGCTGAGCTAAAATAACTTGCGCCCGGAGCTTCAGTCACAGTTTGTTTTCCCGCATTGATAAGATCTGGATCGACCTCTTTTTCTAGAGGAAACGGACCCATACCCAAGAGTCCATTTTCACTCTGTAACATAACAGATTTTGTCGATGGGATATAATTGGCGACCAGGGTGGGAATGCCGATACCGAGATTAACGGTGTCGCCATCTTGAACTTCCTGGGCAATGCGTTGGGCAATTTGTTCGCGATTTAATGGCATGGGATATTTAGGCCTTTCTCACGGTGATTTGTTCGATACGTTTTTCGTAGCCTTTTCCCTGGAAAATGCGCTGCACATACACGCCCGGAGTGTGAATTTGATCGGGGGGGAGGCTTCCAACTTCAACCAATTCTTCGACTTCCGCTATGGTGATCTTGCCAGCGGTTGCGACCATAGGATTAAAATTGCGAGCGGTTTTTCTATAAATTAAATTTCCGAACTTATCGCCCTTCCAAGCTTTTACAAGAGCAAAGTCCCCGACAATGCCACGTTCAAGCACGTAATCACGGCCGTCGAAGTTTTTAACTTCTTTGCCTTTAGCCACCAGCGTTCCTACTCCCGTTGGGGTGTAGAAACCGGCGATGCCAGCGCCGCCAGCGCGAAGTCGCTCGGCCAAGGTGCCCTGAGGGCAAAGCTCCACTTCAAGTTCTCCGCTCATAAATTGTTTCTCAAAAGTGGCATTTTCGCCCACATAAGAAGAAATCATTTTTCTGATTTGATGAGAGTGCAAGAGAACGCCGAGGCCAAAATCATCAACGCCGGCATTATTAGAAACGCAGGTGAGGCCTTTAATGCCCAGCTCTTTGAGTGCTTTAATGCTGTTCTCGGGAATTCCACAAAGACCAAATCCACCCACAACCAACGTCATGTTGTCTTTGATGCCCTCAAGAGCGGATTTTGCATCCTCGTAAACTTTATTTCTAGACATGCATCTTCTCGATGATCACGGCAACAGCTTCGCCACCACCAATACACAAAGTGGCTAGGCCATAGCGTTTGTTATAGGTGTGAAGGGCGTGCACCAAGGTGGTGAAAATGCGAGCACCACTGGCGCCGAGGGGATGGCCAAGGGCGATGGCTCCTCCATGCACGTTGACTTTCTCAGCGGGGATTTCAAGTTCTTTCATGGCAACTTGGGTGACAACGGCGAAGGCTTCGTTGATCTCCCAGAGATCAATATCACCCATTTTCAAATTGGCATTTTGCAAAGCTTTCTTGATCGCACCGACCGGCGCCGTCGTGAAGTATTTAGGGTCCTGAGCGAAGGTGGCTTGAGCCACAATCTTCGCCAGAGGTTTAAGGCCTCGAGCCTGTGCCGTGCTTTCCGTCATGAGTACAACGGCGGCGGCGCCATCGTTGAGTTTAGAAGCATTGGCGGCGGTGATGGTTCCTTCTTTTTCGAAAGCCGGACGAAGGCCAGGGATTTTATCAAAATTGGTATTCGCTGGGTCTTCATCCGTGTCGATGGTCACAGAACCTTTTTTGGTTTCAATAACCACGGGGGAGATTTCATTTTTGAAAGCGCCCCGAGCGATGGCTGCCTGCGCTTTCTTATAAGAAGAAATCGCAAAGGCGTCTTGTTGTTCTCGTGTAAAATGATTTTCACGCACGCAGACTTCCGCCGCACTTCCCATGTGGAAGTTGTTGTAAGGATCCCAAAGACCATCTTTGACCATGGAGTCTACGATGGCAGCGGAGCCCATGCGGTAGCCAGTGCGAGAGTTTTCTAAAAGATGCGGAGCCAAAGACATATTTTCCTGGCCGCCGGCGACGGCGATTTTACTGTGTCCTAATTGAAGGGAGTCGGCAGCGAGCATGATCGCTTTAAGGCCAGAGCCACAAACTTTATTGATAGTCAGGCAAGGGGTGGTGTTTTTTAAGCCTGCATAGATAGCGGCTTGGCGAGCGGGGGCTTGTCCTACGCCTGCAGTCAATACTTCACCCATAATACATTCATCAATTTCCTGAGGAGAAACTTTTGCACGCACGAGAGCTTCTTTGATAGCGAAGGCGCCCAGCTTAGGAGCAGGTAAAGTGCTCAAGGCCCCTTGAAAAGAAGCCACCGGTGTACGCACGGCGCTAAGAATAACAACGTTTTCCATAAATTCTCCTTTATTAAAAGAAACTCATAGTCAGAGTCTGCTCAATCTTTTATATTTTGAAGACAGAGTCAAATGGACCTTCAAAGATTAAACGGAGTGACAGAATGAAAAGGATTTTTTCTGCCCTGGGTTTCGCTTTACTCATTTTGAGTGTTTTTTCAGGGCATCAAGCTCATGCAGTTCTCAGTTTTGAAGTAACTCCTCAAGACATTGAGCGAATTGTGATTCTCGGCTTAGAGGCTCAAGTGCAACTCAGTGGACAATCGACGGCTCAAAAGCTGCGCATTTCCGGCGTCGACGAGACCAATGAGCCTGGACAATTTGCCTTGGAAAGAAAAGAACGGATCTTGTTTATAAAAATGCAAGAGTATCCTGACAAAAAAAGTTGGAAGGAGGCTCTTTCCAGAGTTCCGAAAAGAAAAATTCTTGAACTCACTGGAGTTCCCATTCCCGTGGAAATTCAACTCCGCGAAGGGCAAGTAAATAGCCAAAAATGGAATAAGGAACTTAAGATCTCCTTAATTAAAGGGAAAGTTTTCAGCGTGGGAGGCAGCACTTCCTTGAGTATTCAGCTGCAAAATGGTGAAGCTTCAGTTCAAGATCAAACTTCAAAGTTGATGGCGGATGTTTACAAAGGAAAACTGCAAGTTCGCAACCTTCAGGGAGACCTGGATGCCAGCGTGTTTTCGGGATCTCTGAATATCGAAAAATCAAAAGGTTTTTTATCAATCAATACGGCTCAGTCTTCCGCCAAAGTTTTGCAGAGTTCTGGCACTTTGCAATTTGAAAATGGCAAAGGAAGTGTGATGACTCAGCAGTTTGTTGGCCGTGTCGATGGGCAAACGGGCGAGGGGCCGGTCAGCCTGGGTATTTTGCCTGACACGGATATTCATGTAAAAAGCACCAAGGGGCGTGTCTCGGTGCAAACTGTGGCGGGCTCGGGGGCTTTTGTAAATTTGTTGAGTACCGACGGGGAGATCCTTGTTCCTGCTGAACTTAAAGTGAACCGAAGTGCCGCCGAAAAATCCGTACGGGGGCGTCTTCGCGGGGGTGAGCAAAAAGGCAGTATCGTTGTGCGTTCTCAAGAGGGAAGCATTGTTGTTAAATAATCAGTTGACAGTAACTTTGATATCATTCAAGGCTCTATTCATATGGCAAAAATGAAAAAAAAATCAAGTCCCCCTAAAAATGCTTCGAAAAAATCAGTAGCTAAACCTATAGCTAAACTTAATGCAGCAAAAAAGTCAGGAGCTAAGCCCGCTGGCAAAGCTTCTACTATTGATGCAAAGCATAAAAAGTCTCACCCTCTGGGAAAAAAAGGCAAAGCTGCTGAAAAGTCTCCAAAGAAAACCCTGGCTCCACTTAAGGAAAAAGCCAAATCGACGGTTCTTCTTAAGAAAGCCGTGACACCTGCTGCGAAGGTTGAGAAAAAGCCCCTCGAAAAAGAGACAAAGAAAATGGCTCCAGAATCTCTAGAGGCCAAATCATTCATTAAACCAGCGGTGAAGCCGACGGCTAAAAAAGAAGGCAAAGTAGTGGCTCCTAAAAAAGGTGCTAAGGGCAAAAAGGAAGAGACGGAAGAGGAAGATGATTTTGTGACCGATGATGACTTTGTAGGCACTGACGAAATCGGTGAATACGAGGAAGAACTCAAGGCCGTTGAAGAGTTGGATGAAGAAGTCATTGAAGATGAAGGTTGGGCCACTGAAATCAAAGATCGTGGTGATGAGGAAGTCTTCCTAACGGATGCCGAAGGCCGCCGTTATTGTCGCGCGCGAGATTGTGATCAAGTGGGTGTAGTGGATGGTTATTGCCGATTCCATTACCTCTTGTTTTGGAGAAAAATCCAAGTTCGTAAGAAAATTTTAGCTGATGGTAAATTGGGAAGATACGTTGAAGAACTGACAGCTCGTTATCCAGATAAATTCTTGGAAATGATCCGTCGCGATTTGCGTACTGAAAAAGATTTCCTCGGAGCTATTCAAGAGCTTGAGATTGACGAGAGTGCCGGAGAAAATGAACTTGAAGAAGATGCAAGCGCGTATATAGAAGAAGTCCGCGGCATCGGCGAAGGCAGCAGCGCCGGCGTGGACGACGAAGAGTTCTAGTCAAAGGTTGTAAGAAGTAAGAGTTTTAAGCCTAAATTTGAAGTTTTGAAGTGGGACTTGGAAGTCCCATTTTTTTTCTTTCTCAGAGGCCCATAGCTATGCCAGAAAACACATGCACGAGATGTTGCTTATCCCTTTAAGTGTTAGCAATTTACGGCGCTGACATTGCCTGTCCTAATTTGAGGCGCTCCAAACCTTTTATATTCGTTGCGACCGGGCCAGCTTGTGCACGCTTCTTGTAGTACCTCTGGGTAATGAGATTAATTTTAACAAAGAGGTAGTAGATGAAAAACAAACTTATAGCATTTATGCTGATGGCGTCCTTTGTCTTAATCTTGGCGAATTGTAGTAAGAGCAATAGTACTCCCGCGAATAGTGCGATTGCAAGTGGGGTCTGCACGGTGCCAGGCCAGATTTACACCACTCAAGGCTGTTTGCCGCAATCCTCGGCTTGTGGAATGAATGCAGGTTATTTAAATGGATCTTGTTATCCTGCGGCAGGAATGTCTGGTGTCAATTCAATGTGCGGTACTGGGAGCTATGGATATAATAACCAGAACTACGGAAATACCGGATACACTCAGACGAATTGTTACCCACAGCAAGGCTATCAACAACAAGGAACCTGTTTATCGACGGATGTCGTAAACACTCAGATGGGGACACTCACTGTCGGAGTCTGTCAGCCTTATTGTGCCCAATATGGGAGAAAATATGGCTATTCAAATGGTTCGTGCTACCCGGCATATTAAGAACTGACGAAACTCCTTTTTTTGTTAGTGAAGCTGACTCTTTTTCTTAGGGCCACCGAACATTTTTGGACCCGTGGCTTTTTCTTTTTTAGAGTCTTCATTCTCGCCGTCCTCCTCCTCCTCTTCCGGAAAGTCTTCTTCGGAGTTATCAGAGAGAGCAGGATCAACTTCAGCGTGAGCTAAAGCGTCGTTGCTTTCTTCTTCAAGAACCAGTGCGTCGCTGTCTTCACCTAGTAAAGCGTTGGCTTGAGCCTCGAGGTCAGAGTTTTCTGTTGTGAATTGAAGGAAGACGCTTTTCCCTTGGAAAGGATATTCCTGCCAAGTTCTGGGGAACTCGGCCTCCTCTTCAAGTTCGAAATAATCAGCCATCATAGAGGCCGCTGCGTCAATGCAGTTGTGGATGCGTTCCAAGGCGTCTTTTTCTTTTGGATTGTAATCCATGGAAACTTCAAAATTAGGTTGACGGAGTTGGCCTTTTTTATTGATTCCGACGCGGAGCAAAACTTCAGTGGGGTAAATACGGCCTTCGATGATCAGCTTACTCCCAGCTAATGGCTCTAAAAAATTTTCGTAAAAGACGGTTTGAATTTGTTCTACGTATTCCTTAGGGAAGCTCGTCCATTTTTTTGAAGTTTTAAGACGT
>DATBTE010000458.1:0-1634 GCA_036559425.1 Pseudobdellovibrionaceae bacterium
TCGGGAAGTTATTTTTAACCAAATCCTTAACAACCACCTCATCTGACAAATCAACGCTCTCTTTCAGCGTAGCAAGAAGATCGCCAGCCGTTTCTGTTATATTAAGACCTACTTTACTGCCCCTGATTTCATCCATGAGCCACCCTACCATTCCCGCTACCGAGGCTTTTAGACTGCTTAGCGCCAATAATCAAGCGACTGTGATTGATGTAAGGTCGGAAGGGGAATATGAAAAGGCGCACTTCGAAAACACGGTAAACATCCCGATACTTTCAGATGCCCATCGCCATGATGTGGGGCTGACCTATAAGACCGAAGGCTCGGAAGCCGCCAAGGTGCTTGGGCACAAACTGGTCAGCGGCGATTATAAGGAGCGGATGATTCAGCAATGGTGCGCATCGATTAAAAGCCATCCCCAGCAACCCGCGTTGATCTTTTGTTGGCGCGGCGGCCTGCGCTCCCGGTTAGCCCAGGATTGGGTCTGTCAAAACGGACTTGAAGTTTTCCGGGTCGATTCCGGCTATAAAGGTTTAAGACATGAGGCACTTAAGGCCATAGAAAATCCCGCTCCCTTTATCGTCCTGTCCGGCATGACCGGCTCGGGGAAAACCCGCTTAATCCATCGGCTCCGGCACTTTGTCGATCTTGAAGCGCTTGCCAATCATCGCGGCAGCGCTTTCGGAGCCTATGTTGGCAGAAGCCAGCCCCAGCAAGCCACGTTTGAAAACAAGTTGGCGCAAGCGTTATATCAAGTTGCCGATAACTTTGTGCTGGAAGATGAAAGTCCCAATATCGGCCGATGCCATGTACCTGATTTGTTTTATGCCCGAATGGCCTCGACGGCGATGGTGATGATTGAAACACCGGCCAGGGTTCGGGCATTGGAAATCTTTAAGGAATATATCCAAGCGCCTTTTGCAGGCGGCATGCCGTCACACGAGCTGGAAGCAAGTTTTGCCAAAAATGTCGAACGTATCAGGAACAAGCTGGGCGGCCTGGAGTGCGATAATATTAAAACCATGCTGAGCCAATCGTTTCAATTCGATGCGCTGAATGAGGCTTACGCAGACGCCTATCTCGATTGGATCGAGCGCCTGCTGACGCACTATTACGACAAACTTTATATCCATTCGCTGTCATTAAAATCACGAGAAACCTTGTTTCAAGGCTCCTGGCAGGACTGTCTGGATTTTTTAGTCGATTCCCAAGAAAGAACTTCCCATCAATAGATCGATCTGTAAAAAATAGGGTCCACGAAAAACACGAAAGGCACGAAAAAAGCAGTCGAAAGAATCTTGTTGCAAGATTTTTCGTAACTATTCAGCGTATCTTGCGCTGGTTCCCAAGCTCCGGCTTGGGAACCCAGTTAGCGAAGCTCCAGCTTCGCGAGTCGGGAAGCTGGAGCTTCCAAGACTGCATTCCCAAGCCGGAGCTTGGGAATGAGCGAAATTTACTCAATTACCATGAAGAGCATGAAGGACATGAAGACTTCAATCTTTCATGTTCTTCATGGTTTAAACATAAAACTTGCTCAAGTTATTTCGTGCTTTTCGTGCCTTTCGTGGACAATGCTTTTTGCTAGATTCATTATCGGAAATCCTTTGACTTATAAATAAAAACTCAACCCCGATAGT
>DATBTE010000459.1:0-8037 GCA_036559425.1 Pseudobdellovibrionaceae bacterium
AATTTTGTGCCCCCGTATGACGCCACTGCTGTTGATCGTTTAAAAAAAGCGGGAGTGGTCATCATTGGAAAATTGAATCAGGATGAATTTGCCATGGGGTCTTCAAATGAAACTTCATTTTATGGAAATGTTAAGAATCCATGGAACCTTGAGTGTGTTCCTGGAGGATCTTCTGGCGGTTCTGCGGCAGCCCAAGCCGCTCGTTTGTGTGCTGGCACTCTTGGGACAGATACCGGCGGCTCCATTCGTCAGCCTGCAAGCTTTTGCGGAATTGTCGGAGTTAAGCCCACTTATGGGCGAGTGAGCCGCTATGGAATTATAGCCTATGCCTCTTCTTTGGATCAAGCCGGGCCAATGGTAAGTACGGTTAAAGACGCAGCCCTTACAATGGAAGTCATCAGCGGCCATGATGAAAGAGATTCCACAACAAGCCAACGGAAAGTTCCTCATTGGAGCAAAGAGCTCTCAGCGAACATTAAAGGCATGAAGATCGGTCTTATTAAAGAATACATGCAAGGTGGTTTGCATCCGGATGTGCAAAAAACGGTAGATCAATCCATAGCAGCTGTGAAATCATTAGGTGCAGAAGTTATTGAGGTCTCAGTTCCCATGACTGAGTTTGCGGTTCCAGTCTATTACCTTATTGCAGCAAGTGAAGCGTCTAGTAACTTAGCTCGCTATGATGGAGTGAAGTACGGATATCGCGCAGAGTTTGCCAATCTTTCAGTGATTGATCTTGAGGATTTCTATGGAAAAACTCGCGGTCAGGGGTTTGGCAAGGAAGTAAAACGCAGAATCATGCTTGGGACCTATTGCCTTTCAAGTGGATATTATGATGCTTACTACAATAAAGCTGGGCAAGTTCGCCGCATGATTATGAATCAATTTAAGGAAGCCTTCAAAAAATGTGATGTGATTTTGAGTCCTGTGACCACGTCCCCTGCTTTCAAAATCGCTGAACGCATTTCTGATCCTCTAACAATGTACCTGAATGATATTTATACAACCTCAACTAATTTAGCTGGTCTTCCGGGCATGAGTGTGCCTTTTGGAATCTCAACCGAGGGCCTTCCCGTAGGAATCCAGCTAACGGCGCCGCACTTTGAAGAACAGAAGATGTTGAATGTAGGCTATGCGCTTGAGGGCGCCTCTTTGGTGAAAGGAAAAACTCCAAATGTATAGAGGGTATGAGGCCGTTATCGGCATCGAAATTCACGTGCAACTAAACACCAAAAGCAAAATGTTCTGTGCGGATTCCACTCAATTCAATGCCGGAGATAATGAAAACACCTCTCCTGTCAGTGTCGGCATGCCGGGGACTCTTCCTGTGGTAAACAAAAAAGCCATTGAGTTTGCGGTCAAGACTGGCTTGGCACTAGGATGTGAAATTCGAAAGAAATCAGTGTTCTCTCGAAAAAATTATTTTTACCCGGATTTACCCAAAGGCTATCAAATTTCTCAATACGATCAGCCGATCTGTGAACACGGTACGATCACTTTTAAAGTGGGAGATCAAACTAAGACCGTCAGTATCACTCGAGCTCATTTAGAGGAAGATGCGGGTAAGTCGATTCACCAGGGGGAGTTTACCATGATCAACTACAATCGTGCTGGTATTCCCCTTTTAGAGATTGTTACTGGTCCTGATATGAGAACTCCGCAAGAGGCCGCAGAATACGGGAGAACGATTCGTAAAATTGTTCGTTATCTTGGAGTCTGTGATGGAAACTTAGAAGAAGGCTCTATGCGATGCGATTGCAATGTGAGCGTTCGTAAAACAGGGGCAGAAAAGTTCGGCACACGGACTGAGTTGAAGAATATCAATTCCTTCCGTTTTGTTGAAAAAGCAATTGAGTATGAGATTGAACGCCAAATTGATATGGTAGAAAGAGGTGAAAAGATCGTCCAAGAGACTCGCCTCTGGGATCCTGATAAAAACAAAACTTTCACGATGCGGACTAAGGAAGATGCTCACGACTATCGTTACTTTCCAGATCCGGATTTAAAGCCGCTTATTGTGACTGAGGAACTTATTAATAAAATGAAATCTGAGCTTCCTGAGCTGCCGATTGCGAAAAAAGCGCGATTTGTTTCTACACAAGGCCTTCCCGAATATGATGCGGAAGTTTTGACAATGGAAAAAGATCTTGCCGATTTTTACGAAGAAACTGCAAAAGTTTGCAATAACTATAAGGCTGCCTCGAACTGGATTATGACGGAACTTTTACGAGAGCTAAATAATAACAATTTAGAAATTAAAGTTTCTCCAATCAAACCGATACAGTTGGGCCAATTGATCGCCTTGATTGATAAAGGAACAATCTCGGGAAAAATTGCGAAAGCTGTTTTTTTGGACATGTGGAAAACTAGTAAAGATCCCGAAGTTATTGTAAAAGAAAAAGGTCTTGTTCAGGTTTCCGATCCTGCAGTGGTTGAAAAAATTGTTGATGAAGTCTTAGCGGCGAACGCTCAACAAGTAGAAGACCACAAATCAGGAAAGAAAAAGAATCTTTTCGGGTTTTTTGTAGGGGCGGTTTTAAAGGCCTCTAAGGGTCAGGCAAACCCTGAGATTGTAAATGAAATTCTTCAAAAGAAACTAAACGGTTAGTTATGAGAGTCGCCGCCCTTGATCTCGGAACAAACTCATTCCTTTGTTTAATTGTCGAGGGCGATAAAGCCGGCATTAAAGAAGTCCTCTCCGATCAAGTCAAAGTTGTACGTTTAGGTCAAGGAGTTGATAAGACCGGCTCTTTCCATCCCGATGCTTTGGCACGAGCCAAAGCATGCCTTAAGGAGTTTAAACAAGAAATTGATAAACATAATGTGGATCGAATCCTTGCGATGGCCACCTCTGCTGCCCGCGATGCTAAAAATGGTCAGGAACTTTTTAAAATCGGCCTAGATCTTAATATTCCCATTGAAATTATTCCAGGCCGTGATGAAGCGCAAATCACCTTTGCTGGAGCTACCGAAGGTGTGTTTCAAGGAGACGAGAACATCATTGTCATTGATGTTGGTGGCGGTTCAACTGAGTTTATAGTCGGTAATAAATCAAAACTGCATTTTTCAAAAAGTCTTAATCTGGGTTGTGTTCGAATGACAGAAAAATATATTACTACACAACCCATTTCTCAAAAAGAGCGTGTCATTGTGGAAGAAGCCATATCTCAGCAACTTGAAGCCATTTTGCCTGAGGTTCAGAAATATGCGGCAAAAGAGATTCTTGCAGTTGCGGGAACCCCCTCCGCTCTTGCAATTGCCGAGATTGGAAAGTTTGACTCTGAGAAGGTGCAGGGATTTGTTTTAGATCAAAATAAACTCAAAAAATGGTGCGATATTTTAGCTAGCACCTCAGTTCAAGAAAAAATAGATAAGTATAAAATCGAAACAGGTCGCGCGGATGTTTTGTTTGTTGGTGCCACTATTCTTCATCATTTTTTACTTAAGATGAATCGGCCCTCTATGAGAGTATCCATCAAAGGAGTTCGCTATGGTGTCGCGTTGGAAGCTCTTCGCCGTTAGTATTTTGTTATTTTTTTTAGGAACTACCGCTCACCCGACAGATATCACCTTTGAAAAAGGAAAGATTACTCTTGGGGGAAAAACTATCCTGGTAGAGATAGCAAAAAACCACACTCAATATGAACGTGGTTTAATGTTTAGGAAAAATCTTCCTGAAAATGAGGGAATGCTTTTTATTTTTGATGAAGAAGAGATTCGCTACTTTTGGATGAAAAATACTTATATAGACTTAAGTATTGGTTATTTTGACAAAAAAATGGGCCTTGTCGACATTCAGGAGATGAAAGCGCCGAGTGTGTTGGAGAGTAGGCCTCCCTCCTATCCTAGTGCCAAGCCTGCAATGTACGCGTTGGAAATGAAAAAAGGTTGGTTTACAAAAAACAAAATTAAGATTGGACAGAAGCTTCGAATTTCAAGTCGCTGACAATAGTCTAGACGGCATCGGCCTTTAACCAGGCTAGGTCATAAAATATTTGCAAGGCATCAATCTTATGATTAAATCATTATAGATTATTGAAACAGAATGTTTCAGCGCATTAATCAAGGATGAATATATGTTTAAAAAGTTTGTTGTACTTCTCACGTGTATAGGGGTTTTTCAACTCTCTAGTTGTACGTCAAAAGATTCCAAAGAAGACGGTGGCGAAGAAATGGCCATTGACGCAACGGCCACTGATTCTGCCGAAGTTGAAAAGGTGGAAGGTGAACAAAGCCTTGATATCGCAGCAGAGGATCCCTCTTCGGCTTCGTCGCTTTCTACCGATGCACTTCCTGAAGAGGCTCTCGGTGAGTCCTCAACGGCGAATCAGCCTTCGAAGAGCACCCCGCCAACTCCGGAAGTTGCAGGGAGTGAGCCTCCACCTCTAGAAACTTTGCCACCAGACACTACAACTCTTCCGCCTGATACTTTGAGTGATTCCACTGCGGAAATAGCTCCTCCGGTAACAGAGACTGTAGAACCTACTCATGAAACCGCCTCTTCTTCAAAATCCTCTAGTGAAGAGCCCAAAGCGGATCCTAAACCCGTGGCTGCTTATCGTAAGGTTGAGCAAGCTCCATGGAAAGAAGGAGGCAAGCTTCTCAACACCGTATATGTAGCTCGCAATGGGGATTCTTGGGGAAGTGTTAGCCAAATGATTTATGGTACCGAGAGAGTTTCCGAGTTAAAGAAGATGAATCCTTCAATCAAAGGGCGTAAACTAAAAGTCGGAGATAAGGTTTATTATAATTCACCCCATCGTCCTGACGACAGTGTGAAGGTTCTTACTTTTTATGAAGACAGTGGAATCGCTCCCGAAGTTTATATTGCAAAAAGCGGTGATAACTTAAAAAAAGTAGCGAAAGAACTTTTCGGGAGTGAGCAAGGTTGGAAAGAGCTTTATGCAACCAATGACTTTGAGTCTAAAGCCGCTCTTGATGAAGGGACACAAATTAAATACTGGAGAACAGTTCCAGCGGAGCCAAAAGAAGTGGCTCAAGCGCAGCCTACAATGCCAACACCACCAACCTCTCTTCCTCCGGCTCCTCCGCAGATGAATGAAGCCCCACCACCACCGGCACCATCAGAGCCGATTGCAGAGATGCCACCCCCACCGCCACCTCCAGACATGGCAGCGAACGAGATGGCTCCGCCGCCCCCTCCACCCCCTCCACCGGTTGAAGCTGTAGCTCCTCCAGCAGCGCCACCAAAAGATATGGCAAAACAAAATAAAGTTGATGACGCCGCAAGTCCTCTGGAGGATGATCAGATGACAACTCTGGCTGCCGGTGCAGTGGTTGCAGTGGGTCTCGCACTTTTTATGATCATGAGAAGGCGTCGTAAAAAAGAATTAGAACAAGCTATTCAGGATACCCAAGTAGGCTAAGAAAAGACAATAAAAGACAAGGGGTTAAAAGACCCCCTGTCTTTTAGAATATAAATTACTGACCACTAAGAGACTTTTTTGAATATTTTATCGAGAACATCACGACGGCCTTCACGGCTATTTTCTACATAGTAAATAAGATCATCAACGATTTGCACATCGCGATTGTTTGCAGGCATAAATCTAATGCCGCACCCATGTGAGTTACCCCAGACCACGGCAGCGGCAATTTTGCGCTCGCGCCCACTCACCACAAATCGTAAATAAAGTTTTTCGTTGGCTTTGGGGCTGTCTCCTTGAAACTCAAGGAAGGCTCCTGAGAGGCTAATGTTTTTTAAGATACCTTTCACGTCTTCACGTGCATAGTTTCTCTTAAATCCGACTTCCAAAAAGAGGGGAGTGCGCGGAGCGGGATGCTTGTTTGTGTCCACATTTATCTCCTTTGATAATTCCTAGGCTAAGTGTGTGTATTTTATATCGGTTTCTGATCTAAAAAACTGAAGCCTTGTTGAATAAGTACTAATTTGAGAGCCTGAACGTTTCATTATGAATACCAATGAGTGGCGTATCTATTTGATACTACTTAATAAAATAAAAACAAAAAAGAAATGAAGGGTTTCTTTTGAAAATATGCAGACATTTTCAAATCATCGATTTTTCGTTGACAAAACTGGACTGCTTCAGCAAATTAAGAGAGAACTTGAGCAGACGACCTTCTCATCATTCAGAGACTAGGTCCCATTTAAATCTAAACCAGTGTCTCTAAACCTAAATAATTCTTAAAAACCAGCTTAATTAAATATAAAAATACCTGAGAGTCGATACTAAGGAGTAAAGTTTGTCAGATCCAAAAAATACGCAAAACGTTGAGGTTGCTAAAAAACGTCCCACTCGAGCTAAGGCTAAGACAGAAGCAACTGAAGCTCCTGTAGTCGATGTTGTCGCCGACGCGCAACCGCCTCCACCGATGGAAGCTCGCAAGTCAACACCCACTCCTCTGGACCCCCCTCCTCAGCAAAATCCTGAACCCTCTTCGCAAGGGAATCAGTCGGTTCCGCCTCCCCCTCCGGCAATTTCCCCTCAATCGGAACCGAATCAAAAAGTTCAAGAAAATCGTAATAGTGGTGATCGTAGCGAGCGCAATGAGCGGGAGAATCGCAATGGCGATCGTGGCGGAGATAGGGGGGACAATCGCGGGGGAGATCGTAACGGTGGATATCGCCGTTTCGATAATAAAAATCGCGATAACCGTGGTGGTGGCCAGCAAAGGTATCAACAAGGCGGTGGTGGCCCCCGAAGAGATAACTTCCAAAAATACGAAAATAGAGATCGCAATCAAAATCGTTCACAAAATGAAGAAATGGGTGTTGAGGACCAGCAATCAAGTCAAAATCTTGATGTAGAACTTGCCGATATCAATTTGAGCGATGAGGAAAAAAGCTGGCTCAACTCTAAAGATTTGAAATCTAAAAATATCCAACAGCTCACAGAACTGGCTCTTAAATTAAAAATTGAAAATGCTGCGGGAATGCGCCGTCAAGATATGATCTTCGAAATCCTCAAGCGAGCAGCTCGCCTGGGTGTGGATATCTACGGCTCTGGAGTTCTTGAAATCTTGCCAGACGGTTATGGTTTCTTGCGTTCGCCAGATTATAATTATCTTCCCGGTCCAGACGATATCTATGTAAGCCCTTCGCAAATTCGTCGCTTCGGTTTAAGAACTGGCGACACGGTGACCGGAACGGTTCGTCCGCCTAAAGAGGGTGAAAGATACTTTGCACTTTTAAAAGTAGACTCTTTGAATTTCGAGACTACCGAAAAGGGTAAAGATAAAATTCTCTTTGATAACTTAACCCCGCTTTATCCTAATGAGCGTTTGAAGCTTGAACATAATCCAAGCGATTATACCACCCGCGTGGTGGACTTGATGGCTCCGCTTGGAAAAGGCCAGCGTGCCTTGATCGTAGCGCCGCCAAGGACCGGTAAAACAGTTCTTATGCAAAATATCGCCAATGCTATTACCACCAATCACCCTGAAGTGAAGTTGATCGTTCTTTTGATCGATGAGCGTCCGGAAGAGGTGACCGACATGCAAAGAACAGTGAAAGGTGAAGTGATTTCATCTACTTTTGATGAACCACCAACTCGTCACGTTCAGGTTGCAGAGATGGTCATTGAGAAGGCAAAGCGTCTTGTGGAACACAAACATGATGTGGTGATTCTCTTGGATTCTATTACTCGCTTGGCCCGCGCTTATAATACAGTGGTTCCACCATCGGGAAAAATCTTGTCCGGCGGTGTGGATTCAAATGCCCTTCACAAACCAAAGCGTTTCTTCGGTGCGGCTCGAAATATCGAAGAAGGTGGATCTCTTACCATTATAGCGACGGCTCTGGTTGATACAGGTTCTCGTATGGACGAGGTTATTTTCGAGGAGTTTAAAGGAACGGGTAATTCCGAAATTCATTTAGATCGTAAGCTTATGGAAAAACGTATTTTTCCTTGTATGGATATTAATAAGTCCGGAACTCGCAAAGAAGACTTACTTATTGATAAGGGTGAGTTGAATCGCCTCTTTATTTTAAGAAGAGTTTTGGCGCCCATGAATGTTGTAGATGCCATGGAGTTTTTGATTGATAAAGTTCAAGGT
>DATBTE010000460.1:0-7132 GCA_036559425.1 Pseudobdellovibrionaceae bacterium
TAGAAGAATTTGCGCGTCCGCCTGTTGAGTTTTTTTCAACTGCAAACGCTTGCTCGCCAATTCAGCCTTAATCTTGGACCGATCAGCTTCTTGATTTAAAGAGCGTTGTTGTCGTTCCAGATCCTTAATGTCGCTGCTAAGCCGATTAATTTCCATGACAGTTTGTTTCTCGGCGGCTTGATACTCTTCGTTATCAAGAGTGCTGACTTCAGATTCTAAAGCTAAAGTTGCTTTTTGCTGATTCATAGTATTCATCGTACTGTTAAGTTCAGCAGAGAGTGCCGGGTTGCTCTCTGTGACTTCACGGCTCCATGCATTTAAACTCCCTAGTACTAATACCATAGCAAGGGTGCGTTTAAGTAGTGTATTGCCCATTCATCCTCCAAGTTCTATACAATGCTTTAAGGTTTCTAGCAATCTCCGTACCTGTCCAATAACCTTCAGGATGGACCAGCGCAATTTGAGCCGTGAAGTTTATTCCAGAAACTGACTAGAACTGTGACAGACTGAGTTTGCCTCTTAAGGTGAGGCAGGCTATGCTATCAACATGACTGAAACCCTTATTTATGGCTTTTTATTCGTACTTGGATTTTGCCTTATTATTTTCCGACCGATTGAGAGATCGATCGGGGTCTCTCCTTATTGGGAGATTGGCTTTGGATCCCTTTTAGTCATATTTTTTGCCATTTTTATAACCTCAAGCTTTATTTTGGAACCCATGTTTGAAGAAGATCTTGCAAAGAAACCTTGTGGCGGAAGCAGTCCTCAGGGAAATTGTTACAGTCTGGAACATTCTCTGTGCGAGACGGCCTGGCAAGGGGCTGAAAGCCAGTGTAAGGCTGAAATGGACCTTATTTTGAAGGCTCGTCCTTCGGCGCTTATTGGGCCAACCATGAATCGCTGCCGCGCAAAGCGCATGGATCAAGCGCTCAGATTTAATCGTATAAACACACATACGAGCTATTGCAAAGCCTACTTTGAATATATTGATAGGAAGTAAGGTATGGCGGAACTTATTGAAAATATTTTTATGGACTCTTTTAAGCGGGAGTTTGATCTAGGGTCAATGACGGCCGAGGCCCAGGATTTGGTGAAAACCATGAGCAAACAACAAAATGCTGATTTTGCGAGTAGCAGTGGAGGACATTTTAGCGCTGAAAGTCGGGAATTTATTGCGAAAGAATCCGCCTTTCGCTTGGTAAAGGCCTTGAGTTCAAAAAATGCAACTGAAGTGGATCGGGATTTACTTCAACAAGAATGGAACAAGATTGTTAGAGATTTTTATCAGCTGAACTTCTGGGGGCAGGTGCCACAGAAAAGTAAACCCGCGAAGGTTAAAACAGAAGAACAGAAACGAATGCGGGAGTTGGCTGCCTATATTTGGGTCGCATTTCAAGCCTGGATCGTAATGAAGCTTATCATTTTTTATTTTGGTATTGAGGCCGCGGATAATCCACAGGAAAGTCATTGGTTATTGTATGCAGCCATTCTATTTTCCTTCGGATCCTTGGTGCTTTTCGCCTGGAGAAAGTTCAAGAAAGAAGAATAATGTTTCTTTTTATTTATATCCTTATCGGAATTTTTCTAGGCCCTAGCTTCGTAAATATACCCGCATCCCAGTTGGGAACGTCTTCGCTGGATTTGCTATTTTCCCTGTGTTCTTTCGGTTTTCTTTTTATTGCGGGTTTAGAGCTGAAGGTCGAGGCTCTGCGTAAAGACTTTTTATCTTCGGCTAAAATTGCCGCCGGGGCTTTTGCGCTGCCTTTCGCGGTGGGGCTGATCTTTTTTCAGGGCAGCAGTGTGGTTGCCTTGGCTTTGGCTATTTCAGCTTTGCCAGTTGTGGTGCAGATTCTTAAAGACCTGAAGCTCTATGAGACTAGGCAGGGCCATCTGATTGTCGCCTCCGCTACTTTATGTGATATTTTCGCTTGGTTGCTTTTCACTGTGGCTATTCCCAACGATGCTCGCGGGAGTTGGATACTCAGCCATCTTCCCGTCTTTTTCTTTTTCTTAGGCCTTGGCATGTCAAGGGGAGCCAGGCGTTCAGAGACCTTACTGAAGATCGTACTTGGGAGTAGTCGATTCTTTTTTGGACCGGTATTCTTTATTGGGGTTGGAATGAAGATTCACTGGCAAGAGAGTTTTGACTTAAATCAGTGTTTAACTATTTTAGGGGTGGCAAGTATAAGTAAGATGGTCGGAGTTTATTTGACCTCTAGAGCTATTAAGTTTGATCATCGGGACGCCACTCTCATGGCCATTGTTCTCAATGCACGGGGCGCTATGGAGATACTTTTTTGTTCCATTGCTTTAAAACTTGGATTGATAGACTCCACTCTTTTTACCAGCCTGACTTTGATGGCTGTTCTAAGTTCCGTGATCGCCTCACCCCTCGTGAAGTTGTTTATTGCTCTCTAATACTGTCTGAAAGCAAGTGCTTTGCTTGTTTTATTAACTGGAAAGTGTGTGGGTTTAGAAATATAATGGAAAGCAGAGGTAATAAGAGGCGGCTCTATGAGCAGAAATACCCTCCTGTTGATTTTGACGATCTTGTTTTCCATGGCGGTGTTTTGGTATTTCAAATCTTCTCAATTGGAATCTTCTGAAATTACTCAAAAGGCTATGCCAGTGCGTTTTTCTGAGGTCGTAGAGAGTGGTGCTTCTCGCATCCCGCAAGTGGCTCCTCTGGAGCGGACTCCTCCCTTGAGCGATTCAAAAGAAAACCAAAGAGTAGAAAGGGAAAGAGAGATTGCTCATTTGCAGTCTCAGCTGGCGGAAGAATCACAGAAGTTGGAAGAGCAAAGCAAAATGTTGGAACAACTGAGACAGTCTCGTCAAAACGCTCCAGTGGCAGCTTCTTATCGTTCCTCCATTTCCAGTCGAGATTTGGAAATTCAATACCTCACCGAAACCCTCGGAACCTATCGCCAGGCGGAACAGGACATGAATCGATCCGCCGCTCTAGCTCTCAGAAATCAAGATCATGGAGCGCAAGTCGCTCGAGATCAGTTAGAAAGGGATATTCAGAATCTCGAGCTGGGAATTCTCAATACTCAAAATGAGCTGAATTATTGGCTCAACTACTCCTCAGGCGTGGATTTTATCCGTCAAAGATCGGAAATAGAAAGGCTGCAAAATCAGTTGGCTCAGCAACAAAATGAATTAACTCCGTTAAGGGCTCAAAGAGTGGATATTTCCGCGCAGGTTTTGAACAATTCTCAATCAATTGAGGCTTTGACGGAAAGGGCGAAGGAAGAAATCAGAAATTCGGCCGCAGAGACTCAGGGGCAAATTTTATCCCTTCGCAGTGAAATCAATCGTTTGCAAGAAATGCAGTCTCAAAATCAAAGCCAGCTATCGGCACTCGATTCTCAATTGAGGAAGACTGAAAAAGATTACGAGGAACGCTCCAATAAGGTGCGTTCTCTTGAAGAGACCCTCAGGGCGAAACAAGCTGAGTTGCATTAGGAGGGGGAAGAGGGCCGATGGAGATCTGTTAGAGATCGACTTCTCGAAAATAATGATTTTTTAGTTCCAGTCGCAAATCCGAAAGTTGAAATTTTAGAGTGTTACCAAATGGTACTAACCCGGGAGAAATTTCTTTTTCTACGGAGAAATAAATATTAAGGCCAGCTTGCGTTCCAAATCGTTTTTATTTTTGGCTTTAGTAAGTTGATAATTATCCCTTTTTCTCTTCGCTTTTGACGGCTGGCTTAGGAGCTAAATCACGATGCTTGAAGTTGATGATATGAGTTTGAGCATTTAGGCTCGCATCGTGTTCTAAAAAAACTTTAAATCCATCGACGGCTTGGATTTCTTGAAGACCATCTATATGCATTCGTTTGCTTTGGAACTGCAGGCAACGGTTTAGACCGTGCCTCTTCAAAACTTTCAGCAGAAATAAAAAAATTCCCATGGCTTTCGTAAAGTCCATCGCAAATCTCGGTGTCGTAAAATCCGCAATGAACGAGATATAACTTCATAGAGTCTCCTTGCCACTCCAAGAGCAGGAGTGGAGGAGAATTAGGATTGCTCTTGTGGAAATGGTGTGCACGGAAATTTCGCACATTGAATCTTATTTATTTTCACCTTCAGTTGAGATTGAGACCTTCGCTGGAGCGAGCATCAGTTCCCTCTTTTTTTCTTTCTAGCCAGTTCCCTGGGGAGACTGGGGTGTTGGAGTTGTTTTCTTGTTCCGTGAAAGGAGTCCCCAGCCCTCAAGATCATTCAATTCGTTGTAGTTGATAACATTTCGTAAGTCCCTTCCCCAATTCAAGATCCGCGTAAAAGGACGAAGGGTGAAAGTTCCCTTAAGAGTTCTTCCCTTTTGTTTTGAGAGAAAAGAAATAATGGCTGCAGTGACGGTTCTGACAAAAGCCATATAACTTCCTCGGGTGGGAATTTTTAAAACTAAATGAAGATGACTCCAGTTAAAGGAAAAAGCGTAAACAGCAATGGAATACTTTTTAGCATGATCTCTGATTAACTTTTCCAGGGCTCGGTTGCCAGGGTTAAATAAGGAAGAGCTTTCGCTTTTCAGCACCAGATGCAGAGGTTTTTTCGTAGAAAGGGGCCGGGCTGTTTTTCTTTTTCCCAAAAGGGAACTTCCGCCAAAGCTTAAGCTTTGTTTTTGCAAAAAACCAAAATCAATTTGTCGCAAAGGACACCTCCGAAAAACTTTATATCACAACTTCTGAGAAGCGGTTTTAGGAGAGGGGTGAGGTGCTATATGGCTTCCTGTTTATGCAACGGAGGACCTTCGCCCTGAAGAGATCTTGGGCTGAGTTAAAGCTTTTGGGGTGAGAGGGAAAAAAGTTATTTGTATTGAATTCTTGAGAGGGGAAAGTGCCGTCAACTTGTTTTTTCTTGGAGAAGAATTTTTTTGAGGGGGATAAAGCTTCAGAGGCTCTTTCGATCAAGAGGATCAAGGAATGGATTAAGGGAAAGAGGAAAAGAAATGTCTGGTTTAAATAAGTCGCGAAGGATTTTGGAATATGAAGAGAAAATGTGGGCGCGACTTTACTTCTGATTGCGTACAATCAGAAGTCCGGTAAAAGTATGGGAGAAAGTATGGGAGTATCGGGTAAAAAAGGAGTTATAGTGATTATGGAAGCAATTTAAGCAGCTTTTGCCTGCAATGGATGTCTGGCCTCAAGTGTGCTTAACCCCTATCCCCACAAATCTCAGAAAGAGGCATGAAAAGAGGTAAATGAAAGAGGTAAATAGATGTCTAAGAGTTACTCAAAAACCGCAACTTCGACACTGCTGAGTGGACCGTTTCAAAATAGACCCCTCCAGAGCTTACACGAAAATTGCATGGTAAAGGATTAGTAACAGGCGGGGGCCTTATGAATTTCAACTTTACAAAATCATTTTGCGGATTCTCTTTTGTTTTATTTATTCTGACTTTTCAGAATTGTTCCAAAGCGCGCTTCGTGGCTGATGTGAACGCTGAAGCCTTAAGTAGTTTAACTACCAACGGTAACGGAGATGACGGTAACTGTCGGCCCAATGCAATGACGACAAATAAAATTATAAAAGTTCTCTTTGTAGTGGACACGTCGGGTTCCAATGGGGGTGCGACGGCAACTGACCTTAATAAAAAGTGGAGATCCGCAACGATTACGAATTTTATGCAGCAGTACAGTGGAAAATCAAATTTTTATTATGGCTTGATTACTTTCCAAGGCAATTCAGCTCAAGGACAAATTATGGTGAACGGAACTCCTGGCTTTTCAAACGATATGAACGTAGTGGACAGCGGCTATGCAAATTTTCTCGCGACTCCCGATTCTGGCTCCACTCCCTACAAGGCCGCTTTGTCGATGGCTAAAAATATAATTTCCGCTGACTTCATGGAAAATGCGTCTCAAAATGCCTCTTACGTAATGGTTATGGTGTCTGACGGTCAAGCCAAAGACTATAAGAGCCCAGATGAAGTGATTCCTGATGCGAAAGCTCTTACTGCTGTGGCACCAGGACAAGTCAGTCTTAACAGTGTCTATTACTACTCCACCATTCTTGATGATTCCCAAACATTGTATCTCAGAAATATTAGCAGCGTGGGGGGAGGAAGCTTCATTATTGCCAATTCCAACGAAGTCTTGAGTATCAATGATACTATTCAATTGCCACCTTCCAGCTGCCATTAAAGTATTTTTCTTGGCCACTTACGCTTAAATTAAACCCTCTGGGGGCCGTCGCCGAAGTCCAGTTGACGGCGATGTGCAAATGAAATTAACGGAAGAATTAGGAGAAGAGGGGAGAAAGAGCCTCTTTGAAGATATAATAATGAATAAAGAAGTCTCCTACTTAAAAACCTCCTACTGTTCCGCTGAAAGAAAGGCAACAACTGATCTAGTGGCTGAATATGAGCGTATCATTTCACAATCAACGAAGTTATTGTTGAATTAATCTGGTTAAAAAGATCGTTAAAGCAGAACATTGATTTGTCATTTCTGGCCAAGACGCAAATCTTCGATGGTATAGTTTGTTAAAACACCTGGTTCATTTTCTGCCAAAAAAACCTACAATAGAAGTCGGTTATATCTCGGAGGTTTTTATGGCACGGATCCTCATTGTTTATGAATCAAAATATGGACAGACTGAAAAGATTGCGAAGTTTATTGTGAACAGAATGCTTAGCCAAGGGCATTCCGTGAATTTGATGAATTTGCGAACCAAGGATCTTCAGTCTCCAGCGAATTATGAGGGAATTATTGTAGGGGGTGGAGTCTATATGCGGAGCTATCCGAAATCCTTGGTGAAGTGGGTGCAGGAAAATTCCAGAAACCTGAGCCAAAAACCCACGGCATTTTTTTCGGTGTGTTTGGCGGTGATGCAAAATGATTTGAGGACTCAAAGGGATCTCCACCTGATAGAGAATAATTTTTTTAAAAAAACTAAATGGTTTCCTAAAAGACGCGAGGCCTTCGCCGGGGCTTTGTCTTATTCTAAGTATGGTTGGCTTACAAAGCGGGTTATGAAGCTCATGGCTCAATCGAGAGGGGGAGACTCCGACACTTCCAGGGATTACGAGTATACAAGCTGGAAAGATGTTTCTAGATTCAGCGACAATTTTGTAAATTCTCTGCGACAGATGAGCAATGAAATGCATGCACCGTGACTGAGG
>DATBTE010000461.1:0-2181 GCA_036559425.1 Pseudobdellovibrionaceae bacterium
TTTGTAAACTAGGTAAAGTATATTTACCACTAATCACGTCGTCACTTGGGTTGTACATATTCATTATGACATAAAAATTTCCTCGCGGAACCGGAAGCCAATTGTCGATATGACCGTTCGGTTCATTTGCAGAAATATAAATATCCAATGATCCATCGGAGTTCAGAACCATATTTTTTGAATAACTGCCTAAGGTGTAGCGATTCAAATTATTTCTCACGAGATTTCGTTCATGGGCATCGTAGGCAGCGATTGACCAGAAGGCTTTGGCCGGAGGCATTTTGTCTTTGGTAAAATGAAGAAGATAAGTGAAATTGCCATTGAGGCGGACATTATTATTGTCTACATAAATAACGGGATGAATGGATTCAATGGCACTGCTTTCACCGAAGTAAACTTTGCTTAAGGCGGTTCGAACGGTATTGTATTTATTAAATTCCCCTCTAGTACTAACGAAGTTCCATCCGTTACGATTCTGGATGAGATCCTTTTTAATAGAGCGGTCCACTTCGATTTCACCCGAAGCAATGGCCCTTTCATAGGCCTCACGGATTTCACGGACGCTGATGTACTGAGAAGTCATAAGTCCTGGCCCTATATTAATAGTGCGAAATCGTCCCAACAGAGGGCCATCTAAACCAGCCGGATCATTTTCCAGGAGCGCCATGCCCAGCTCATCATAATAACGAACTCCCGCATCTGCGAGCTTTCGCGGGTCAAAAGTTAAGTTGGCCTTTGCTGTTAAAAGGCGGTTTTTTTGCATTTTTTCTTTTCCCAAGTACACGCTGTAGGGACGTAAGTCGTATTTTCGAAGGTAGCTATAAGCGGTTTTTACTTGGGCGGGAGATTCTACGGCAATGTGTCCAATGATCCAAACGAAATTCGTCGAAGAGTGAATACGTTCAAATCCTGGGGGTGTAGTCCCAATAAAGTGCGGGCCCGTAATAAAAAACTTGCCTGCAGCTTCACCGTGAGTACGAGAGGAAATAAAAGAAATATTATTGGTAAAGGCGTCCATAACCTGGAGGCTATAAAAACGATCCTTAATTTTTGGTGTCTCTAAGATCATCGGTTGATTGCGGAGATCTAAAAAAGCAGAAGAATAAAGAGTGTCGGGTAAGGGGTTGGACATTCCTTTATCTTCAGGATTGGGAAGATGAGTGGCGTGATAAAAACTATTTAAAGGAGCATGGCCGAAACCAGGCGTCGTAGTGAACAATCTTTTTGTTCGTTCAAAGCGTACAATGGGATAACCCCAAAGATAAGCGTCTTTGGCAATCTCTTCAGTCAGTACGATCTTTTTAAGATCTATAGGTGATGCTAAATTTAGGCTCGGAAGAAAAAAAATAGCTATCAAAATGAACATGAGTTGTTTCACAGGGCCTCCAGAAGAACATGCGTTGCATACTAGCACGGAGGGGAATCAGATTTTGGTTGAGATCTAGAAGAACTTAAGAAAAATAATACTATCCACAAGTTCTTAAATATTTGGAATGGCAGCGCAAAGCCTCTTGAAATGCAGGTTGAGAAAGGAAAATATGTTCTACCCTATTTTGCAAGTTGGGGTGAGTATTGTTCCACTTAGGTTTTATTTTTTGAACATTACCACAGGCAAGGTTTAAGAAAAGCAGTTGAGATTCAAAAGCTTGTTTTCCAGCAATTTTTTTATTTTTCTCAGATGAAATTTTTTCTGCCAGAACTTTTGAAGCCACCCAATCGGCAAAGACTTCATCGCGTTGGGATTTTGGATAACCGTAAAAGCACGGCACATAATCTTGCATCCTTTGAATTACATGACCGAGCTCATGTGCTAGGATCTGTTGCAGCGTCAGATCTGGATAACTCAACAAAGATGGACATACAAATATGCGATGCATGCCAGAAATATAAATTGCATTGGGTCGATTGCAAGCGCCAGGGAATACATTTTTAATTCCGGGCTCCTCAAAGCTTCCCAGACTTACAGTAAGGATCGCTTCCGCCAACTTTGAAAACTGGGCTGGAGGTAAGGCCTTTTTTTTGTGACCAAGAAGTCTAAGAATTGAAACCTGGTTATCGGTGAATATTTCTTGAAGGTGATCGATAGTTCTATTTTTATTTTCCTCATAAAACGCAGTGGAAAGAAGAGTTTTCTCTAACTTCAGTTGTTCACAAAGAAATTGCAGGGAACAGAGGGGTTGT
>DATBTE010000462.1:0-2960 GCA_036559425.1 Pseudobdellovibrionaceae bacterium
ATTGGGACACCCTGGAAAAGTTCTTAAAAATACCCCATTCCCGTATTGTGCATCTGTATCACAACAAGCACGAAGTCACTTGGATTTGCACCCAAACCGGAAATGAGCTTTGACTTCAGCAATCAGCAAGTTGAGCTTGAATTTTCTCAAAAGTACCCTTAGTCTACTTCATACCTTCAAGCGCGGGTGGTGGAATGGTAGACACGCAGGTCTCAGAAGCCTGTCCGTAACAGGGTGAGCGTTCAAGTCGCTTCCCGCGCACCATTATTGAAGTATTTGACGGTCATTGATCGATTTTAGAATTCATATGCGGAGTGTCCTAAGAAATTAGACGAACACAATTTGGAATGCTAACACGTAGTCGCGAATTAGAAAGCGTAAATTCGGAATCTTTATACATGAAGCCGCACCCATAACCAGCGGTTTTTGATCCAATTATTTTAGCCGCTTTATTATTTTGAAAAATTGCTGCCGTCGCCTCTGCCGCCGAACCTGTTTTTTTATCCACAACCACATAGACGGGGCCAACCCAGCTTCCAATATATGGAGACACTATCGTTGGCCAATACAGACTTTTTTCCACTTCAGGCGAACCTAGAGTTCCACTTTTTAGAAAATCAAGGGCTCCGCTAAAATAACTCTGTCCGAAACTCAAATTTGTGCATTTTGAATCTAAAGGAAACCACGCCCTACGTTCGCGCCAAACCCAAGACATGTCACACTTCTTTATATTAAGAGCTAATTCTTTCAATCGTTTAAACTCATCTGCAGCATTATTGAGTGCAGATAAAGCCGTCGATGAATTCTTGCCTTTCAGAGCTGAACTAATTCCAGCAAGTTGTTCGTCATAATACACAACAGACTTGGGATCGGTCACTATCCCAAGTCTTGGCGAGTGTATCTCGCGAGAAGTAAATAGGCGTGGAATCCAATCTCCCAAATCGTTACCCCCGCTATTTCCGCCAATATCGAGCAGAACAGCGGACACGCCTAGTTTTGAAAAGGCGTGCAAGCGCTGAGATAGATCTTCCAGTAGAAATTCCATTGCGCGATCATTCACTTCTTCCTTACACGTAGAATCGCATACCCCAGACTTTTGATTTCGAGTAACTTTATTCCAGGCACGTTCACACTCGTTTGGAAATTCATTTTGCCGCATGACCGAAACTCGCAATATTCCAATCTTTTTTCCATTTGGCAAGTTGGCTATTCCAGTGCGAAACGAATCCGATTCACCAGAATTGAGCAGCTCAAATCCAGGACTGACCTCAAATGGCAAAGAAAATGCGGTACCTTTCTTGTGAACAAAGTCCAATTGGGCGCAAGCGAGAGTGGAACTAGAAGATCTACTCAGAGGTGAAACTAGGGTTTTGTTTGTGTCAGGTAAAGTAGAAGCTTTCGGAAGGATATACAAGTGGCCATCATAAAATGCTTCAACAAAAGATTCGATCACTGCCTTGGCCTCTGAGGCGCTCTTGGAATTATTTAATGCCGACAACGTTTTTCTATGAAGTTTTGGAAGATCTAATTCACCTTGTGGCGATGCAAACCAAGTTAAATTCGCATAAGATTTTTCTAAATGTTGGCGAAGCTCACTATAATCATTGATCCATGGTTTGGAATTGAAAGAAGGCCGGGCTGCTTCTGCACAAGTCATCCAAGCAGAAATGATAATTAACGATGTTAGACATTTTATCATAAAGCCAATATACAGCGACGAGATAACGTGTCAATTAGGCGATTCAAGGGGCAATCATGCAACCCTTCGATTGGAGCCGAGGCCATGCTTCGGCCTTGGTTTGAAACGCGCTGACAATTGTTCATGCTTGAAGAGATCACGGCCTACTTCGCTATAGACCGAAAAAAATGTTTCGAAGTGATGGAGTTCTTAACCTTAGTAGGTCTTTGTGACCTTAAAGACCATCACTATCATATGGGCACACAACACACGCATGTTGCCGCAAACTCTCCCCACGCGATTAAGCATCACTTAAATTGGCGCATCAAGTCGTTATAGCGCCAAGAAAATGTTCAGGAGCAAGAGCTAGTTTTCACAGCCCCTATGTCTTTATCTGAAAAAGACTTTGTGATTATTCGAGAAAAGCTTACAGCCACACTTAAAGATTGCATTGAAGTTGCCAAGGAGTCTGAATCCGAACAACTTTCTTTTTTAACAATAGATTGGCTTAAAATTTAATCTCTGAAAGTCGCTATCAGGTCGATTTTACGCAGACCATATATAGATGCTGAGGCTGACGGTCACCAAAGCCCCTTATATAGATTCTGGCGCCGCCGAGGTGGCGCACGGGCCGAAACCAATTCCTACCTTAAAAAAACCGGCGGCGGCAAAAAACCACGCTGACTTAAAGGGGCGCATTTCCGAGCAGAGGGGGCAAAGGGTTCGATCAGGTTGTCAGCGCCGCCGCGAACGCCGAGTTGCTTAAAAGGATTCCTTTGATGAGAAATTTGTATCCGGAGTTAAATATACTTAAATTTCACTCACTGAAGACCATTCACAAATGAATGGCGAATGCATCAAGTTTCCGGCTTCGACAATGAAATCACCTGGAGCAATAAGCATGAATTTTCTTACCCTGAAAGCACGGTGTCAAACCGTGCGCCTCCCAAAACTCCATGCTTAACTTCGTCGTACCATTAATTGGTGTTTAGCGAAGGAGATCGTGTGAAGTTGTTTTTGTCATTGGCCTTGGTGCTTAACGTCTCTACCGTGTTAGCTGGGACTCAAAAGTTAGAAGATATCGAGAAGACCAAAAAGATTCATAAAATTACAGGTGCCCTCACGACCAATGAATATCAATTGGCCAATGGCTTACAAGTATTCCTGACAGAAAATCCAAAAGCACCCGAAGTCGTCATCTCTCACTGGGTAAAAGCTGGAAGCTTAAATGAATCCCCGGGGATCACGGGTATCGCTCACCTGTTTGAGCACATGATGTTTC
>DATBTE010000463.1:0-4983 GCA_036559425.1 Pseudobdellovibrionaceae bacterium
GCAGAGCTCTGCGCTCAGTGTCTTGAAGAGGAGGATGCAAACAAGGCTGATACTTCCTCCGAGGGTCTGATCAAATCGCGTATCGATAGACTGATCATGTCGCTAGAGAAAGATACTTCTCCCGCATCCAGCTTGCGTGAGCCGCTGACTCGTGTTCAGCAGTGTGAACCTTTTCTTCTTTGTTTGGATGACTGCTTCAGCTACATGCTAACATCTCCGGGGGTTACGCTTGCTTTGGTTTCAAGTGAATTGAGTGAATACATTGCTGTAATGCGCGCTCGGGCAAGGGAATTTCTGAAATTGAAGGAGGCTGTGGATTCAGGACGGACTCTACAGATTCTGTATTTGGCTAACTTAGTCGCTGAATCAAACGATGGCGATTTAGTTGAATTCTTGCGGGAACTACTGCGCTACCACAAGCAGTGCATGACCGAGCGCGGCCGCGATCCCTGGATTTTCCTTGAGGCAGATAAGCTTATCGTGGTCGTCTCTGCTGACATGGACAAACAGCGTGCCAGAAAGCGACTCAAGAGTGGTACGCCTTGGGAAAATGAATACTATCTTTGGACAGTCGACACAATCTACAAGCAGTTATTTGGGGGCAGCAATGTCTGATGCCATTGGAGCAATTGGCGAATCGCCTATGCGGGAGGCATTCGAACTGATGCTCAAACAGTTCAAGGAGAGCCAGCCAGACTATGTGCTCTTTACCACCTTCAATTTTTCGTCCTCATTTTTTGAGTCGAACGTATTGCCCTTATTAGCAGGCAATTCTGCTGACGAATTGCGCGGCGGAGGAGAAGTCCGAAACCAAATTAATACGTTCCTGGAACAGACCAAGACTTTGGTAGTTTGTGACCGCTCTACCAGTCCAGAGCCCAAGGGGGACTTTCGTTATGGCCTGTTGCCTGTCGGGCTGGAGAATGGGCGGTTTCATCCTAAGATTGTGCTGATGGCTGGAAAGCTGGTATCGGGAATGGATGGTCTTTGGTTATCCGTTGCTAGTGGCAATTTGTCGCTGTCTGGCTGGGCTATAAATCGCGAGGTGATAGGCATAACGCCTATTGCAGAAAAGCATCGGGATGAATTGCAAATTCTGCTGGATTGGCTATTAAAAGAAGCAAACAGGCGAATTGATTGGGTTAGCGATGTTGGGCAAGATTTGACAGAGGAGGGAGACAGTCGCCAAATACTGCAGTCCTTGATAAATGCGATAAATGCCCTTGATCGAGATGTTAGTTTGGACGAACTGGCTAGTGAATGGCCTGACCTACATTTGGCGTTACCGCCTTTTGTTCGCACGATGGATAAAACTCCTGCTAAGCCTTTGCTTGCCGCCTTGGGTGGAGATGAAGAGTGGACATCAGCCACAGTAATCTCCCCTTATTGGGCAGCATTATCTCAGCTAATAAAAACGGTCAAGGTTAAGCGCTGGCGCTTCATCCCTTCTTTGGGACAAGATGGAACCTATGGGTTTCCGCTCAATGATTTGCCTACGGAATCTGACAAAAATACCTATTCTTTTCAAAAGTTCCTGGACGGCGAGCGTTTTACACACGCGAAGGCGATTTTGTTCGAGCGTGAGGGGGCAAATGCTAAGCGAGTTTTGTGCATTGGCTCCGCAAACTTCACGGCAGCCGCTCTGTTTCATGGCGAAGGTAGGCTCTCAAATATTGAAGCCATGCTTTGCTATCAAGGGCTTAACAGCGATCCCTGGGTAGGACTGTTTGAGACCCTCGATAAGAAAAAGGTTGGCGTAATGGACGATACCGATGTAGACAAAGGGGCGCCTCCTCTTCCACCATTTGATGCAGAAGTGGTGTACGACTGGAAAAAAGGGCAGTTTTCCTGTCGCCTTATGATTCATGAAGGTGTAAACCTCCAGAATGTAAGATTCGAAGTAGCTAAAGAGTCATTGCCAATGAAGGCGTCGACGAAAGTTGAGCAAGTGAAGAAAATTCTCTTTCGGGGGCGAACTGTTGTCCGGAGTTTTCAGGTGATCTATTCCGAAATAGCAGGAACAGAGTTGCATTACCAAGGACTGGTCACCCAATTGAATGCGCATGATGATCAACTAGGATATCGTTCACCACCACGCTTGACGATGGTTCTTGATTTACTTCGTAGTTTAGACCCTGAGGCAAGTGAGCGGGAAATCAGGCGCAGAGCAGAGCGCGGAGGGGACTTAGACAGTGATAGGGATGAACAGGAGGAGTCGTCCTTTGATTTCTTTACATTTTTCCAAGCAACTTACAAGATGCGCAAGTTTTACGCTAAACATTCTGATCTTGATCCCTTTCTAGCTAGCGCACCACAGGGCATTCCGAATCTGTTCCGTGCTATTGTCTTGCAACCAGTGGCCAATGAAGAGGCCGAAGTGGGACGCTACGTTCAGTTGGCAGAACTATTGGAAACAGCGGAATCTTTTGCTAAACAAGCTAATTTCCAATGCCAAAATGTGAATGATTGCCTGAACTCGATTCGCGAGGAGTTAGAGGAGATAGAAGAAAAAATGCGAGCACTGATCGAATCATCCAATGCTTTGCGCGTGATGTTTGGTCGGAATGCCGGGGAGACGAAAGGACACAGATTCTTACGCTGGTTCCGGGAAGAATTGAAAGAGTAAATCGTATGTCTATGCGTAACAATCTGGTTCCATGCCCGCTTAGTCCGCGTCAAGTTCGGTCATACATCAACTTTGACGGTGGAACAGAGGTGGATCTTGAAGGAACGTCGCAGTCCAGACTCCAGAGTCAGGGCGTAGCGGCACTATGGGAACTACTTGAGTCAAAGAATTTCGCCTATCTTGGGGACGAAGTTGGGATGGGCAAGACCCGGCAGGCAATGGGTGTCATAGCGACTCAGTTTCTTAAGAAACCCGAATCTCATGTCGTGATTATTTGCCCAGGAGAGACCTTACAGAATCAATGGCTGCGGGAGTGGGGAGAGTTTATGCGCACTTGCTATAAGGGCTACGATGATCGTTTGAAAAGCGCGGTAGATGGTGCCGCTCTGCACGCTCTCCATCGCCATGACCACTTGCATGACTTTGCAAAGGCGTTGCTCCTTAACGAAAGTCATATTCATCTGCTACGTTACTCATCTTTCAGTAGGCCGATCTGGTTCGGTAGTGCGGAGACACTGGGGGACGTTAGAAAAGAATTTGAACAATGCCTGACAGAGATCGGGATCTCGCAGATTTCGGAAGAGGAGCGTTCCATATTCAATAAATATTCTACTAAGAATATTGAAAACTGGCGGTCGATGATGACTTCCGATCTGAACGAATGTTATGCCAAACGAGTTGGTGAGCTATTTAGAGCAAGGGATATAGACCTTGTGGTCTTTGATGAGGCCCAGTATCTGAGAAATATAGGTAATCGGCAAAATACAAATATTCGCCATATTTTTCGTCACTATGTCCATAAGTGGCTTTTCATGAGTGCGACTCCGCTTCATTCTGGATATAAGGACATTCAAAGTCTTGACTACTATCTATGTGACAAAATCGGTAACTTCGCACCAGGAAAAAATTTGTGCAGCGGTTGCCAAAGACCGAACAAGTGTACACGAGCTACCTATAGGCTAGAAAGTAAATCGCCCGAGAAAATAGATGTGGTTGATCTTCTCAAGGAGTTTCTGGTAAGACGTCCGCGCTCTTATCAGGACTATAACAAGGATAAGTATTCAAAAGTCCAATATCGCAAGTATAAACGATCGAAAATCGCTGTTGCCAAAGACCCGTTTTTGGCACTGACTATGGCACTTGTCCAAAAGCATCTGGTTAAAACGTTAGAAGGTGGAAACAACAAATTCCGCCAGGGAGAATGCTCATCGTTTGAGTCGTTGTCGAGCTCTATTAAGAGTAAAGGGAAATGCTTGGACAAGGATGACATGTCTAAAGAGGAGTCCGAACTAGAAAAAGTGGGGCCAAGCATTGATATGCCAAAGCAGGAAACGACGTTGGATAGTTCATTCATTGATGCTCTCAACATAAGTTTTCGGGCTGCAATGATGTCTAAGGCTACTTTAGAGAGTCATCATCACGATGATGTGGACAATCCTAAGTATGATATGCCTCACGCAAAGCTCAATGAGATAGCGTCGAGTCTTTTTCAGTCACACTTTCGTAATAGCAGCAACAGTAAAGCCCTTGTTTTCGTGCGACGGTTGGATACGGTTGAAGAGTTGATTGACCTGTTATCGAGCCAGTTCCAGGACGAGGTAGACCGAAGACTGGAGTGTTGGCGCTCGTCCCTGCAGCGACACGGCAATATGATAGATTTCCGCGAATCACTATGGAGAGAAGGGGAGTTCTGGAGCAAGGAAGATGATTCTGCGGATGATGCCGAGCAGGAAGATGACTTGATCTATGGAAGCACAAACGACGGGAGTCCAGAAACCGAGCGGGTAGTCAGGTTGCCATATTTTGATGCACTGCGTACTTATAAGAAGATAGATAAAGAGGAGCAATCCAATCTGCCGAACGGAATGCTGAGTTCTTTTCAAAGCCGCCTGCTGCGAGTGAAAAAAATATCCGGCAATCCATTTCACGGTTTCTTGCTGACTCGACCGGATTTTGAAGGTGCTGCCGAGTCTGATACTAACGAAATTGAGCTGGCGTGGAAAAAAGCGGACAATTTTTGGGAAACATTCGTGATGCATGTCGTGGGTCAGAGCTCGGGTTCCGATCTGGACGAGAAATATCAGTGGTTAGTAAAACCTCAAGATTCCCGCAATGACGCGTTCTGGAAGTTGGCTGCGTTGAAAGGATGCATACTCCATTCAATGCGGCATACAGACTTTCTGGTCGACTTGTATGTCCTCAATCGATATGTGAAAAAAATAAACGATGGTCGCGAACTAACAGCCCTTCCGGAGAAATTGTTGTGGCTGTTTAAACCCAACCGGGAGCCGAAGCTTGAAGCTGATCTTGAGGAGTATATCGGGAACTGGCGGATAAAATTTAAACTTTGGTTTGAC
>DATBTE010000464.1:0-6040 GCA_036559425.1 Pseudobdellovibrionaceae bacterium
GGAGTCATACCCCAGGGAGATCCGCCTTTTTTCTCACCACGTCCGCCGCCGCCACGACCGCCTTTACCGCCACGGCCCCCTTTAGCATCTACAGTTGCTGCTGGTTTCGCCGTATTCAAAAACTCAGGAACGTAATGCAACTCTTCAACTTGAGTTGCTTTCGCTGGGGCATTCTCGCCTTCATTGAGGCTGATAACGAAGACACGCTTCAAGTTTTGCTGATTTTGTCCGGCAACATCCAATGCGTTCACGAAATACTTAAGTTTGTCCCCTTCCAATTTGAAAGTTTCGCCAAGGCTTGTTTGGATCTCTTCAGCAGATTTGCCTTCAGCAGCAAGGGCCGCTTTGGCTGCAAGACCTTTGTTCAAAGTAAAAATAGCGAACTCTGTAATTGATTTCATGGGGACATCCTCTCTAAGATAATGAGCTGCACATAATGCGTATAAATCTTCTTCAGGTCAACGATGCAAAAACAAAAGATTTTTATATGATTTGACCCTCCGCATCCGGTTTGTTAGAATTCGGCCCATTCAATCGTCCGTCCTACTTCCCATCTATGGTGAATTCTATGATAAAAATCGGTCAGATCAATAAACTGAGGGTCCATAAACACGTCGATTTCGGTCTCTATCTGGACGATGGCGAAAACGGAGAAATCCTTCTTCCCCGCAAATATATCAAAGACAATTGCCAGCCTGGGGATAGCCTTGAGGTATTTATCTGCTATGATTCTGAGGACCGCTTAATCGCAACCACAGAGACTCCCAAGGCGCAGGTCGAAGAATTCGCCACACTTAAAGTAGTTTCTACAAATTCCGTCGGAGCTTTCCTGGACTGGGGACTTCCCAAAGATCTTTTTCTGCCGTTCGCGGAACAAACCCGTCGAATCGCGGTCGGTGATCAGCTTTTGGTTTATATTTATCTCGATAACACGGACAGAATCGCCGCTTCGATGCGCATTGAACGTAATCTTGATAAAACCCCCGATGAATATGCCGTCGATCAAAGTGTGGAGCTCATTATCTGCGGCGAAACGGATTTAGGTTTTAAGGCCATTATTAATGGCAAACATTTAGGAATGCTCTACCATAATGAGGTCTTTCAGCCTCTAAAACAAGGCCAACGCCTCACCGGATTTATCCGCAACGTACGCCAGGAAGATGGCAAAATTGACCTTGGTTTACAAAAGACCGGTCACCACGGTGCGGAGGAAATCGGTCCAAAGATTCTAGAGCTCCTGCAGAAATCCAATGGCTTTCTCGCCATCAATGATAAAACTTCTGCTGAAAAAATCTACGAACTTTTTGGCGTCAGCAAAAAGAAATACAAAATTGCTCTGGGCGGTCTTTACAAGAAACGTCTTATCACGGTGAATGAGGATGGCATTCGTCTTCTAGAAAAAGAAGTGTAAAGCTCTGAGTTTTATCGAAAGGATTTTTATTTTTCGGACTCCGCCTCTGCACAAACCACAAATCCTCCTCTGAACATAACAGGCTTAAGGGCTTCCAAGGTGCTCTTCCGGTGGTTTCTTTTCGTCCGCTCTAAACATGGTTTTTAGCGAATCAAACAGCGCCTTAAAATCACGATGACTGACATAAACTGGTGGCGGTGCTTTATCAAGAGCCAGAAATTTATAAACTGCGGTTTGCGCCGCCCGAACAGAATAATCCACCGTAAAAACCACATCATCGGGAATTTCACAGTACTGGCCCACAAAGGCCAAATTTAAATAAGTCGGCGGAACAACCTGCGGGCGATCTTTTTTCTCTCTCGTTAAAAACGGACTGGAGACAAAGGGCATCATGCAAGGGATACAATTGGAACTTTTTAAAATTTTTGGCAGTTCCAGGGTGAAATGCAGATGCGAACAAAGCTCGATCATAATCTCCTCTCCTGTACATTCTGACATCTTCCTTTTCACAAAGTTTCCTGGACGATCCACGAAAAGGCCGTAGCCCCAGAAAACATTCACCCCCGAGGGCTGATTTATAAAATAAGGCTGATGAGCCAACATGAGCGTTAAAAGCCAATTGGAGTCCGCAAAAGTGATGAGGCCGCTGGCTCCCGCGCTCTCCCCTGTAAATTGCTCCATCAATTTAAAAAATTCTGGATCCTTAAGGGTCACCGTAAAAGACAACCACTTGGATTCGTCAACACGATTGTCAAACACCGCCGGAATGCCGAACTCTGGATGATTGACGGCCAGTGTCTCCCACAAGGTCCAGGCTGCGGACTCTTTTTTTGATTTCAACAGGGGTGCGGTTTTCATCGAGCCCAAGCTGGAGGACGCCGTGACAGATCCGTTGGTGACAAAGACGAAATCGGCGGGTGCTATATCGATACTATTGGTGTCTTCACCCCGCCGATAATGAAGCTTTGAAATGCTTTTCTGCACTCCAATCTGAGTAAAATCAAAGTCTGTAACCTCGGTTTCCATCATGAAGTTCACGCCTTTAGACTTTAGCCACTTCACCAAAGGCAGTACCAGGGAGTCATATTGATTATAAGGCAGACGATCCACTCCTGCCAAAAGATTGAGACGCGAAAATTCGTGGATAAAACGATGCAGATATCTTTTGAACTCTATAGCGCTATGCCAGGACTGGAAGGCAAACAGCGTCGCCCACATATACCAAAAGTTTGTGGAAAAAAAACTTTTTTCAAAACAATCTTCTATACGACGACTTCCCAGGCTATCTTCAGATTTCATCATAATCTCAAGTAAATCAAACCGATCTTTGTAGCTGAATCCCAGGATATTCGGGTTCAGTTTTTGGCCATTTTTGACAAGACGACATTGAGAATGCCCCCTTGAATTGACGCTGAAGTTTGATTTCAACTTCTCATTAAACTCCCGAATTTCATCCAGAACAGACTTTTTAGGATTTTTTATAGAAGGGATAAAAGATAATAAATCATAAGTACACTGAGTGGAAAAGCTCAGCATCCGTCCCCCTCTCAGTACATAACCCTTTTCCGAGCTCCCCCTCCCATCAAGACTGCCGCCCACGTCCATGTCCTCATCAAAAATAATAATATCCTGGCCGAGAAAACGTCCCTCACGCAGGAGATATGCAGCGCTCGCCAAAGAAGCAATTCCACTGCCTACAAGATATGCTTTTCTTTCTACCACCGGCCCCTCTCCCTTTCCTGCTTTTTAAAAGCCTATGTGGCATCGACTGAGAGTGTAAAGTGAAGAAACATCGAAAATATTTTTGTGAGCTTGCACGGAATACTGTCCTCATTTTCGACAGGTTTTTGTAATTTTTCATCAACTGACCTGTTCTAAAACAACAAGACAGCTCGAGAGATTGGCCTGATCCTTGTAATCTTTCAAAGAGAGTTCAAAAAGATTTCCATGAAACATCCCGCTGCAATAGTTAGCGGTGAACTTTTACTGAGTGAGCAGGGGTTTTAAAGATGAAAATATTTTTCGCAAGTTTGATTATTTTGGGGATCCCCACCGAACAAGTCGCTACCGCCGCCGCAGTCCATCCGACCCAGAAGTTTATCACCAGCTTTATTCAAAGCGTGAATGATCGCCTGGAAACTGTGAACATGGAGAGAGCTATTGCAGGAAATCGTCTCTATTGCTCTCAGCTTTCTGACCAACAGGTCAAAGATATCGAAAATCTTTTCATTTCGAATCCCTCGGCTAAAGCAAATCAATTTACTTATCGGAGTCTCGACAAAGTCACGATCGGACAGTTCATTACCGCGGCCGCAGACAACCTCGGTTGCTATCCCACATTCTGGCCGACCAAGGGTCGTTCCACAATTGGCGGAGTTTTGTTTAATTCCAAAGCCTTCGTTATGGACCACTTACTCCTGCAAGAAGCCCTGGCCGCCCTGGCCGGCCACGCGACCGAGGACAACCAGACCTTGAATACTGTCCTTCGCTAGAAAGGGGTGCAAACAAAGGCTTTCTTGCCCTCGACTCACGACTTGGTCTGTAAACTGGTCTTAAATTTGTTTTCATTCTCTCTTAAATTAAAATCATGTTATTTGCCTCAGTTCTCACTCTTGTATTTTTATCCTCTTCAGCCTATGCCACCGACACCGCTTCGTTAGAGGGACTGAGTGTCACCGAAATTGGCGCCATTCCAAAAAATTCTAAGGTGGTTCTTGAACCTGTAGACCCTTCTAAGACTTATTTTCAATCCGCCAACAGTGGAGCAAATGGGAGCGAGGGTTTTCAAACTATTTCCCCGGCGGCTTTTTATAGTGTGAAGTCTTTCTCCAATTCAGCACCTTCCACACCCGACAACGCCACCCTTCAATCTCTGGCATCTATGAAAAGCCTTTTAATCCAACAAGCAGATCTCACCCAAAACTCCCGCAATTGCGTCCCCTCCATCGCAGGCCTCACCTGCACTTTGCAAAACGAGGTGCCCGCTTACAAATCAGGTTTTTTTGATTTTGTCGCCTATTTGGCAAATAGAATGAATCCAACGAGTTGGCTTCCTCCAGATCGCACGACTGAAGTTGACAGTAAACCAGCCAGCGATGGCCAAGTGGTTCAGGCCCTAGAAAAAGCGGTTACTCAGGTGAATTCAAAGGTCTCGGCGACTCAAAAAAGCCTGTCTCTTAACTGTGAAACACCACCCTTACCCCCCCCATGCGGGGTTCAGCAGGCTCTTCAAGCTTATCATGCTCATAAAAATGAAATAACAAAAGATATCATCGTTTTTAACGACTTTTCCGATGGAAAGATCATGGGAAAAATGTGGCTTCTCAATAGTGACGGTACACCCGCAAAAATCCTCCAACAAAATCCCATTCCCGTATCCCGGGGTCCCAGCGGTTTTGGCTCGGGCGACGGATCCTTGAAAACTCCCAATGGAGCCCTTCTTACCAAATCTTACAGACCTCCCCGGGAGGGGAATGTCAAAGATGGCATTGAGCTTGTAGGACTTGATCCTGATAATAAGGATGTTCATTCTCGGGGAATCCTTCTGCACGGTTGGAATCCCTATACTTCCACTGAAGGGTGCCTGGGAGTGGCGGGCACCCTGGAAACCGGAGTCCATGGCAAGAGAACTGAGGGTTTGCCACCTTATTATTTGGACGAATTAAAAAAGACTGTTTTCAAAGAAGGCGGAGTGCTCATCTATGATTTCACTCCGCAAAGAAAAAACCTCTGCAAATAATTCCCGCTATGAATTCTTTTTATTAACCCGGCCGGAAACTTTAGGAATGGAAAACTTTCTTTCCATGTTTCGCAAAATCTCTGAAACAGTTCGAGAAGCTTCATCTTTTTCAAGACCTACTTTCTGTTGCACAATGCCTGCCAAGGCTTCCGCATTGCCCTCGGTTTCGCGAATATCATCATCAGTGAGTTGACCCCATTTTTTCTTCAACTCCCCTGAGATTTCTTTAAATTTTCCTTCAAAGATGTCTCTATTCATAACTCCCCCCCTAGCCTTAAGTAAAGTAAGCCGATATATAGTTAAGACAATCTTAATAGCGGAAGAATGCGGGAGTGTGACGTAAATTTCGCAGAACCGTCAATGAAAACTGATTCTCAACACTTATAATTTTGCATTCAATAAACCAAAACTCACAAAAGGAGAATCCATGGAAACAACACCCAATGATTTAAAAGAAAGTGCCACTTCAGCAGGCAACTATGCTACCGAAAAAGCGCGTCAGCTTGCGAATGCTGTTTCAGAAAAAATTCAACAACAGGAATTAAAAGCCGAAGAACTTTATCGCACAGCCAGAGTCAGCGCCGAAGACGCCTTGGATACTTCTGCGGATTTTGTGAAAAAACACCCCTTTTCCACGGTCGCTGGCGCTGCCGCTCTGGGCTTTATCGCCGGCATATTACTCCGTCGCACCAAGCACTAAATTAAATAAATTATAAAAGCCCTGTTCTAACAGCAGGGCTTAATTTTTTAAGGAGTTTTCATGCGATGGCTTAGTCTCTTAATTTCATTTATTATTGGAAAAATCAACAGTTCCCGACGCCCGAGTCTTAAAGAGATGGCTTTGGCAATTTTTGAGGAAGCAGCTTATCGCAGCCGCAGGCCTGTCGTCT
>DATBTE010000465.1:0-27865 GCA_036559425.1 Pseudobdellovibrionaceae bacterium
CCTGGAGCATTCCCGAGGATTTAAAATTCTTCCGAGAGACCACCAGGGGCCACATCATGATCATGGGCCGTAAGACCTTTGACTCCATTGGCGCCAAACCCTTGCCACAGAGATTTCACATCGTGATCACCCGCCAGAACCTGCAGTCCTCAAATGCACTGGTAAAATATGTGAAAACTCTCGATGAGGCCCTCGAAGCCGCACGACCTTTGACTTCACAATGGGGTGACGAGGTGTTCATCGTCGGTGGTGGGGAAATCTACAAACAGTCGATGAATATCACCGATAAAATTTATTTGACGGTGATTCATCAAGACTTCGAAGGGGACACATATTATCCTGAAATTCCTTTGGACAGATTTCAGCTGACGAATAAGTTGGACCGCACTGAGCCAGTGCCTTTTTCTTTTCTTACTTATACAAAAAAGATTGCATAAGTCCATTTTTTCCACAAATATGGACTTATGTACTCCAGAATTATTTCACCCCAAAAACGTCGTCGTTTTTTTTATTCGGGCCTCGAGGAACGCGCTAACGCTTGAAATGTTTCCTCTCACAAGCATGGAACTTGGCAAAGATTTTGAACTTGCAAGAAGTCTTCTCTTTGGACACCTTCCCTTGGCCGTAACATCTAAAAATCCGGCAGCCTTTTTAAATGCTTATATAAACACCTATTTGAAAGAGGAAATTCAAGCGGAGGGTCTTACCCGTAATCTTCCTAATTTCGCTCGGTTTTTACAAGTTGCTAGCTTTTCTCAGGCAAGTCCTTTAGTCGTTGCCAATGTTGCCCAGGAAATTGGAATCGAAAGGAAGATAGTAGAAGATTATTTTTCGATTTTGCGCGATCTTTTGCTCTCAATTGAACTTCCAATCTTCAGTAAACGCAAAAAGCGCGAACTCATCACAAAGAATAAGTTTTTTTATTTTGACGTGGGTGTCTTTCGTTCGATTCGCCCCAAAGGCCCTCTTGATTCTACAGCAGAAATAAATGGACCAGCCCTTGAAACCCTTTTGCTGCAAGAAATCAAAGCTCTGAACTCCTACTTAGCCACCGAATATGAAATCAGCTATTGGCACACACGAAAACATTTGGAAGTTGACCTCATACTTTATGGACCCCGTGGTTTTATAGCCATTGAAATAAAAGCCAGTAAGCGCTTACGACCTTTGGATTTTGAGTCTCTAAAAGAGTTTCGAAATGACTACCCTGAAGATCAAACATATATAGTTTATCTAGGCGCCGAGACCAGGAATCATGAAGGATTTTCAGTTATCCCCGCAGAGACTTTTATTAAGGAATTACCACTTCTACTCAAGTCGGGAAAATTTAAGGAAATAGAGGCTCCAGACTTTTAATTTGCTGATTTCTCGATATAATTAAGCCAGATCCTCCTCAATCCTTGATTTCAGGAGATAATTTGGCTCGCTTAAAATTATGGGTTCTTATTTTATTTCTGGCTTTCGGTTTCAGAACGCCTGCTTACGATGACTGTAATACCTATTTAAAAATAACCGAAACTCAATGCATTCCCTTGGGCAAAGAGATGGCTCCCAATAACAAAGCGCAGCTTTATTATAGCATCGATAAAATCGTTCTCCTTAAAACTCTGGAGCGAATGACTTCTCGAGCGAAAAACTTATTGGCAATCGAGATGGGCTCCCTTGAAAAATACATCGATGCCACAAGAGCGGGCGCTACGGTCGTGAGTGCGGAATATGGTTATTCGCAGGTGCTGAGCCATACTTTGGCCATCTGTGAACAATTTCAGAAAAAATCCAGTGAAAAAGAATCAGAAGTAAAAAACAGTTCCCCAGCGTTGTTGCTAGAAGTTTCCCTGCTCTCTGATCCACAAATGAAACCTTGGTTTGATGGAGAGGCCGACAAGGAGTCGATTCTAAAGAAGGCTCTGAGTCCTTCGGATTCAACTGAGACAAAGCTTCCGACTTCGTGCCCTGTCCAATTGGCGAAAAATAAGAAATTCCTGATGGACTTCAATATCGCGATGACTGAGAAGAAAAATCATCTGCTTCAGAGAATCAACCGCTATGAGAATATGGAAAAAATGATTCGTGAGTCTTCGGGCGATTCATTCGCAGCGCTTCAATCCGATACTGAAGTCTTTCTTGATATGTTTATGTTTACCAATCCCAGCGAAGAACCTCCCGGGAAAAGACAAAGATGCAAATATTTGCAAGTGCTCAGCGCCCTCAAGAAAAGCGAAGGTTTCAATGAGGCGGCCAAAGAAAGTGCAGCTAACGCCGCAAGTTTATTAATAGGGCCGGAAGCCTTAGTGCTTGGAACTCTGGGAAAAGCGACCGCCAGCCTCGACAAGATTGGGAACTTATTGCATAGGTTAAATGTAAGTGGCAATGGCAACCTCATGCCGAGAAATCTTAAAGTGATGGCCAGAGACACGGCGATGATGAGAGAACTCGGTGTGGAAGCGGATCTGGTTCGTGATATTCCAGAGATTCTCTATCGCAAATATAATATTGGCTACGGCGAATTTATTGAAAGAATCGGCTTGTCCCAGACCCTACAGCGAACTGCCGCTGCCTCGGCCACAAAAACAATGGACACCGCCTATCGCAATCTCTTGGTGCAGGAAGTTCAAGCTCTCGCAAAAAAAGGCGTGAGTATCAACCCCAAACGTTTGATTCGAGCGACCCAAAAAGAACTCTTGGAAACCCGGGACAGTGCAGGGGCCTATACTGCTGAACACTTGGTATCTAAAGGAGTCTACCCCAATGAGCCTCGCCTGCTGCTTGAACGCATCGAACGAGAGTTTGGGGGCTTTCCTCAGTTGGTGCAATACATGGGCAAAAACTTCAACAATTTCTAAAAGATTTTTTTCCATCAATCTCATGATGAGAATGTGCATCGGCCCTTCGGAATAGACTTAGAATCTCGGAACTTATGACCGATACTAAGTCTATAAAAAGGAAGAAATATAATGAACGATAATACACCGGAGCGACATCTAACCCAAGAGCGAGCTTATTTGGAAATCTTTGGGCGGATGGGGACTCTCATTGCAGAAATGAAAAACCTGTCTATCACCGGCGCTTTCTTAGAAATTATCCAGGGTGATTATATTCCTCAGCGTGGAGACCTTTTGCGGGTCACTATTCCGCTGGAATCTCTTGGACGCACTCATAGTGTGAATGCGGAGGTCGTCTGGGGGAAAAGCCTCGGCGTTGGCGTGTGCTTTTTGAATCACCAAGAAACCATGACCAAAATGCTGGGGTGAAACATAGACCATAGTCTTGTTGTGCCTTTATTTTAGTCCATGCTAGCCTTAAGTCACTTTAAGGGGGGGACCATGAAGGCTCTAACGTATTTTACAGCAATTGGATTTGCAGTTTTAACACTTATTTACACTCAGCAAGCTCGCACTCTCGATAAAAATCTGTATTGGATGAAAATCCGGGCTCGCGATAAGTTTGAGCGCAGTGTCATTGCCAACACTGGGGTTTCTATTGAGACCACGCGCGAAGATTTTGTGGCAGCGACAGGTACATTGGAAGAAAAAGAAGCTATAGAGAAGCTGGGCTGGCTCGAAACCAGTTTTCCGCTCACTACCGCTATGGACTTTCCGACGAAGGATGCGGCTTTTCATAATTACGCGGAACTCACTCAGAAGATTCAGGAACTCCAGCAAACCTATCCGAACATTCTACGGGTCTCTTCCGCCGGGAAGTCCTCTGAAGGAAAAGATATGTGGGCTTTACGCATTTCTGGAAACCTGACGCAAGCTGACAACTTGCCAGCAATTATCTATTTAGGCGGACACCATGCCCGCGAACATCTTTCGGTGGAATTGCCACTTTATTATGCTGAGTATTTCCTCAGTGAATATGCAAAAGGCACACCTCGTATCGTCAATCTTCTCAATGGCCGTGATATTCATATCCTTCCGGCGGTCAATCCAGATGGACTTGAATATGATGTGACCAATGAGAGCTATAAGCTCTGGCGTAAAAATCGCTCGCGCAATGGCGATGGCACCTATGGGGTGGATCTGAATCGCAACTATGGCTACCAATGGGGAACAGGCGGTTCGAGCAGCAACACCAGCAGTGATACCTACAAAGGACCTAAAGCTTTCAGCGAACCGGAAACTCAAGCTATTAAAGCTTATATTGAGAATCACCAAAACATCACGACTCTTTTAAGCTTCCATACCTTCTCGGAATTGATCCTTTATCCTTGGGGCCATAAATATCAGTCCATTGAAGTCCCTCGCGATCAACAGGTTCATCAAAAAATGGCGGAGAAAATGGCGGAATGGAATAACTATACTGCAGAACAAGCTTCAGCCCTTTATCAAGCCAGTGGTGACACCACGGATTGGGCTTACGGTGAACATAAGATTATTTCTTTCACTTTTGAATTAGATCCCGCGAACAACGGTATGGGCAGCGCCGGCTTCTATCCGGGAACTGGAGTGATCCCAGTGGTTCAACAAAAGAATTTAGAACCGGTTTTGTATCTTCTCCAGTATGCCGACAATCCTTATCGTGTGCTGGATGTGAATATTAATCCGATTCCTTAATGCCAGTAACGGACCACCAACTTTGAAGGTTTTCTTTTCCCTTCACTTTGGTGGGTTCCAATGGTGTTGCTTCAACCAAATCTTTTATTTTTTCATACATGGCATCGGTCACTACCAACTGCTGTTTTTTGGCTATGGATTCGGCTCTTTGAGCAGTATTGACGGTGTCTCCTATAACCGTGTATTCCATGCGATCTGCACTTCCGATACTGCCCGCTATCATCTTGCCGGTGTTAAGACCAATACCTACTCCGATTTCCGCCCGACCTTGACGAGTGAGCTCTTGATTCCACTTTTCCATTTCTTTAAGCATGCCTATTGCGGCGGTGATGGCCTTTTTCTCGGCGTCTTCAATAGGGTACGGAACACTCCAGACCGCCATCACGTTATCCCCTATGAATTTGTCAATGACCCCGCCATTTTGTTGAATGATTTTTACCATGCGCTCAAAAAACTGATTGAGCATTTTGACGACTTCCTCGGGGGAGGTCTTTTCTGACAGGGAAGTGAATCCCCGGATATCGGCAAACAAAACCACGGCATCGACGTTTTGACCTTCAATGCGCAGCTCATTTTCAACGCCGTCTAAAATTCTTTCTGCGATTTGGTGGTCAACATATTTTCGGAAAGTCTTTTCAATTTTTTCCCGTTTTTCGAGACCGCTACCCATACGGTTGATCGCATGACCTAAGTCGCCGATTTCGTCTTTCGAAAAAACTTTCACTTTGGCATCAAATTGCCCCTTTTCAATTAAAGAGACCTTTTCAATAATTTCAGCCATGGGCTGAATAAAGGCTTGGGCGATAATTTTGCCTAAGTGGAGAGCCAAGAAAAAGGAAACTCCCCAGAACACCAAATAGCTCACCAGACTATCGACGGCTACAGGAGAAGGCATTTCTCCATATAACAGCGGCGGCCCTAAACTGCTCCAGTTTGAAACCACATAAGAAATTAGAAATGGAAAAGTCGCCACAATGCCAATCCATCGCAACGAAACCACCAGACTTTTGCGAGAACGCAGAAAGCTGATCATAAGTGAGCCGATGGTCGTATATAAAACCATAGAGCAAAGAATAATCAGACTATATTTAAGATCGGGAATATCAATTGTCGGCGCAATGGTTCCCAGAAATAATAGAGTCACGAAGGAAATTAAAAATCGTGTGCCAGATGAAAGCTCCGCCATCTTTTTTGCGAGCACCGTCCCGTTAAAGACAAAGTAAAAAAACTTGCCGATAAATCTCAGAATCGGCCTGTAAACTTTGGAAAGCAAAGGATCGAGAAGAAAAAATATCTGAATACAAAGAAACAGCAGCAAGGCTCCGACGGGCAAAGCTTTTCCGGTCTGCCAAAAACGAAAAGCCAATAAGGGTGGAACCACAAGCACCAAGAGCGGTAGACGCAATTTGAGGTCATGCCAATCATTGAGTACTTGGATTTTCCGATAACCCAAAATCAAGGCCAAAGCCCAAATCAGTCCTACTAAGCTTAAACTCAAAGCCAATGGATAGGCGAGCGCTAACACATAAGCCATCAAGTAAATTTGACCTGGTCTATTCGCGGCTTGCGCAAGATAGGTTTTAAAGAGGCCTTTAGTTTCTCCTAGACGCTGGTTAGCAAACTGTTTCGTGGCCAAAAGGAAAAGTAGGCGAGGATCGTCTGGCGACGCTCGAATCGCCTCTTTTAATGTATCAATTTGTTTCTCTGGGTCCCCAAGGCGTTCATAGATTTCGTTGATCATGAGGTAATCCGAGATACTTTTTTCTTTTTTGACTTCCACTTCTCGTAGAATTGGAACTAGGTCTTTAACTTGGGCCACATCCAAAAGCTTCGGCACTATGGAAAGAATTTTTGAGCGCTCAAACATTTCTTTAGTATGCAAGGCATATTGATTAATACTCTGCTCTGATCGTGTACATTTGACAATCGTCTGCAGGGCATAAAGATCATTCGGATCTTCAGCGTAAACGGCGTTTGCGAGAGGCAATGAAGAGATACAGGATTTTTTTTCAGACTCGGCCTTGAGACGGACTTTTAGAGCCTCTAGGTCAGTCGCAGAAATGGCCCAAACAAAGAGAGGACTCTGCACGAAAAACCAGGCCGCAAATAATGCCAATAAACGAAACTTTCCAGTCGTCATGAAGCTCTCATCGACAAAATTCAATTTCACACAAGAGCTGCACTGGAAAACTCGACGTAGTCCAGGCATTCAACCTGGACTTATGAACGGAAGCAAAACTTTAGCGGAACGCGGACTTATCCCAGTAGATTCCCATCCCACCCAGATCTTCTTCGATGCGTAAAAGTTGGTTATACTTCGCCACCCGTTCAGACCGACACAAGCTGCCGGTTTTGATTTGCTGACAACCTAAAGCCACCGCCAGATCCGCGATCGTGGTATCTTCGGTTTCGCCCGAGCGATGGGACATGATTGTCTTATATTTATTTCTCTGAGCCAGGCTAACAGCTTCAAAGGTCTCTGTGAGAGTCCCGATTTGATTTACCTTAACCAGCAAGGCATTGGCGGTTTTCTTTTCAATTCCCTGGCGCAGGCGTTTTGGATTGGTCACGAACAAATCATCCCCTACCAATTGAACATGATTGCCCAGTTCTGCGGTGGTGGAAGCCCAAGCCTCCCAATCATCCTCTGCAAAGCCGTCTTCGATACTCACGAGCGGATATTTTTCAGTCCAAGATTTGTAAACCCCTTGAAGGTCTTTGGCAGTGATGAGGTTGCCTTGCCATTGATATTTGCCCTCTTTCAACATCTCAGTCGCCGCAACATCCAGACCTAAGAAAACATTTTGACCCGGCTCATAACCTGCTTGTTGAATGGCTTCCATCAACAAATCCAAAGCCTCTTGATTGCTCGCCAATTTCGGAGCAAAGCCGCCTTCATCCCCGACGGCGGTCGAAAGTCCCTTTTTAGCCAGGATGGATTTCAACGTATGGAAAATTTCAGAGCCCGCACGAAGCGATTCCGCGTAAGAGTTATTCACGGTAGGGACAATCATGAACTCTTGCACATCAAGACCATTGTTGGCATGAGCACCACCGTTGATGAGGTTCATCAACGGAACCGGCAAGCGGCAAGCCTGAGAGCCCCCAACATAGCGATACAAAGGAAGCTTCACATCCAAAGCCGCGGCTTTTGCCACCGCTAAAGAAACACCGAGGATCGCATTCGCCCCCAAGTTAGATTTGTTTTCAGTGCCATCAACTTCGCGCAAAACTTTATCGACATAGACTTGATCAGTGACTGGTAAACCCACCACTTCAGGAGCCAATTTTTCACGAACATTATCCACCGCTTTAAAAACACCTTTTCCTAAAAAGCGTTTTTTATCTCCGTCCCGCAGCTCGCAGGCTTCATGCGCTCCCGTTGAGGCTCCGGATGGAACGGCGGCGCGACCGATATTACCAAGAGCGGTATGAACTTCCACTTCCACAGTAGGATTTCCACGACTATCCAAAATTTCACGAGAGATAATATTCACAATGTCAGACATAGGTGTTTTCCTCTTTGGTTTTTTGAACAAGTTGATTTTGCAAACCCCTCAGGGAGTCCATGATATCTGAGATGGTCTTTGGATATTGAGCTTTGACATGTTCCCAATCCACTCGGCGCATAGCCTCTTTCATCGCAGGAGTCATTTTCCCCTGAGCCGTCAGCATCGTCACTAGTTGCTGAGCTCGCACCATATAATCATGCAGGCGCGCCGTGTTTTGTCCTATGACATATCCGGGTCCCTGAGCTTCAAAACTTAATTTCGAAATCGGCACCACCTGCGGAAGAAGAGACGGGGCTTTCTCACGTAAATGCGCCTGCAAATCCATATGAGCTTGTAAGAGTTCTTCGTTTTTCTTTTGTAATTCACAATTGCGTTCTTCAAGCTCACGTTGATGTTTTTGCAATTCGTCGATCACTGCTTGCATTAATTGAGGACTGATTTGATGGCCCGGATCGATTTCGAAAATGGATTTTTGTTGATCGAACCAACGAAGTTCAAGATGAATTCCAGACCACTCGCAGGTCGCCAGGTTTTGCCCCACATACACCGGCAAAGATTCAAGTGCCGCTTTCATATAGGTTGTCACATGAGGATATTGTTCCGCAGGCAAAGGCAAATCGAAGGAGATCGAACTTTCATCTCTGCGCAGATTTTCCACTGGTGGCTCAGGAGAAATAAAATGTGACAGAAAACGTTCCGGTTGGTTAAAAATTTCTTGAGGTCTCGGCATCATTCTCAACACCGAATCAAGAACTCCCCAAGCCCGAATCTCGGGTCCTTCATGGCCCACCTTCTGTAAAAGATTGCCGTCATTGCTCTTTAAAGGCATGCGGAGCAAAGACTCTAAAAAAGCTTCCATATCCGGTGCACTCATCCAATAGGAGGGGTCCCGCATCAACTCCACAGGCAAAGGAGTTTGCTGTTCGTACAAAACGGACAAATCCTCGCCCTGGGTCTCCAGGTAGGTCAAAATAGAGTTAGAGATCTTACAACTGAAGTGCACTAAAAACTTGTAGCCCAAAAGAAATTAGATGGGAAGAAGGTACGGCCTACTTTTTAGTATTGCGTCGCATTAACTTGAGCTTTTGCTTAAGTTTATAACATTCGCGAATTCCGTCCATCATAAGTCACAACTTGATCTCTTGACTTGCTCAGTCACTAAATCGTTTTTTACTGAGGCGATGGTAAACGAGATTAAACAAAAAATATCCATTTTTTATTCAACATAATCCAGATCCTTATGAAAGCTTTCAGGGAGCAGGTAAGCTGAGAGGGTCGCAATACCAAAGGCGACCAATCCCACAATCGCCATCGCTGGCATAATTCCCATTCCACCCTTAAGGGATTTAAATAACAATGTCATAGGAATGACCGCACCCCGTACAAAATTCGGGACGCTGGTAGCCACGGTCGCCCTGAGGTTCGTGCCAAATTGTTCGGCGGCGGTTGTTACAAAGATAGCCCAGTAGCCAGCAGCAAGGCCAACGAGGAAGCACAGAGTGTAATAATAGTATTCTCCCCGTCCGGCTGTGGAAAATAAAATCAGGCATACCACTGCAAAACAAAGAGCTTTAAAGATCTGAATCGTTTTTTTACGGCTCCTAAAGATTTGACTGATATAACCACTCATAAAATCGCCGATGCCTAAGCCCAAATAACTGATACCAATGGTTCTTGAGGCAGTAATGGGATCTTGTACGCCAACAGCTTGCGCAAGTTCCGGAGAAAAAGCCATCAAAAGCCCGGCGACAAACCAAATAGGGAGGCCAATGCCGATACAATACATAAACTTTTTTACTCTAGCGAAGTCAGAGAAAAGATATTTCAGGCTGCCCCATTGCGCTTCTGTATGATTTTTCTTTTTTTGCAAAAAAAGATCTGAATCAATCACTTTCATTCTGAGTAAAACCAACATCAATCCCAGAAGGCCGCCGATAACATAGGTCCACCGCCAAGGAGTCAGTTCCACAATAATCCCGCCAAGGACCGCGCCAAAAACCCCAATGGCTGCGACCAGCGCAGTTCCCATTCCGCGGATTTCTTTAGGCAATATTTCAGCAATAAGCGTGATGCCAGCACCAAGTTCGCCAGCAAGCCCTAATCCAGATATGAATCTTAGAATAACATATTGAGGAATATCTTGCACAAAAGCATTTAAAATATTGGCTAAAGAATAAATAATGATCGAGCCGAAAAGAACCCCTAAACGACCTTTGCGGTCACCAAACACTCCCCAAAATAATCCGCCCAAAAGCATCCCCGCCATTTGCGAATTAAGAAGAAGAACCCCGACATCAACGAGATCCTTTTCCATCACGCCGAGGCTTTTTAAGGAATTGACCCGAACCATGTTGAATAAAGTGAGATCAAAAATATCAACAAAATATCCAAGGGCCACAACAATAACGGTCGAGTTTATCCAAGACGGCTTTTTCATGGGAGGCATTTGATCACTGAAACTGCCTTGGAGCAAGGGATAGTAGAGCCCTTTATGGTCGGCTAGGAACCACAGACAAGCACTTAAAATATGACATTTTAAGACAGTGCGAATTTATCTTCAGAACTCATAACCAAGTCTTAGATCCAAGGTGGTGTAAAAAAGGTCCTGTTGCCCATTTTTCAAAGCGCCATTAGTGTTTTCATATTTATAGGAATATGCCAGCGACTGGGTATAAGAAAATAAACCAAGACGCCAATTGGAGGCAAATTTATGGGCCGCTCCTATTTGAGCCTCATAGCCAAAAGGTGACGAGACAGAAAATGATTTTCCTGGTCCTGAAGCTGAAAGTGGATATTGAATTCCCACAGCAAACTCATAGGATAGATCCTGTTCCTGACCTAAGAGGAGACCTCCCCCCAGGGTGGCCATTTGCAAACTGCTTTCTTTTATTGTCACCCTATTGGTATCACTGACTTCTAAAAAAGGAATTTGATGAAGTTGGGTGCCAAAGCGAAGCTGCCATTGACTTGGGCGCCCCCCGATGCGGCTGCTAGGACCTCGGGCAAATTGATAGAGTCCTTTGGCTTCAGCCGTTCGCCAATGATAAGTATCAGATTGAATCTGCAGGGGCGCTTCTGCTTCGATTTTTCCGGGGGCATCCCTAAAATAGAAATCTATACCCCAGCGATCTCCCCAATAGCCTCCGCGAGCGACAATGCCGGGAGACTGGACAGTCTGAAATTTAAGATCAGGTGCTCCATCCATAGTTTGGCCATAATTTTGAAAAGTGAGGCCGGCCCCTAACCAGAGTCGAATTTTTTTTGCGGCAGCCGGAGGTTTGCTTTGAGAAACTTTCGTATTCATTTTGATATCATCTACATTATTATTGGCATTAATGCTCACATTCACCGAGACCAGGAATGTTTTCTGCGCATTCGAAGGACTGGTCACCAAAATCGGGATCTGTGCACGCCCTTCAGGAAGCTCTATTGCAATCTCAAAGAAGCCCTCGATATTTGCACGAGTAAATCGGTTATCTATTTTAAAACTTCCCGGAGAAGTCTCTTTGGCTTGTTCCTTCAGCGGAACAACGCATGGCCGCGACATGAATCCTGGACCTGTTTTCAAGAAAACTTTTAGCCAACTGTCCGCGAACTCCACAGCTTTTACGTCATCGCCTTTTTTCATGGAAGCCAGAACCTTCGTCTTAATATCTGGAGCCATATAAACTTTGCAGTTTGCCCGCAATTGCCGAATAGCTTCAGAAGGCTGAACGTTACTATTTGTAGGTGATGGCGCTTTTTCATTTATAACCGTGACACTATCGCCATCAATTTGCACCAGAGAGCCGCCGGTGGTGCGCCCTGAAATAACCACTTTCGAACGATTCGGAAGCTGACTTTTTTCTGTCTCGGGAGGATACCACTCAACCGTGGGAATAGACTGAGCATTGGATTGGAGAACCCATCCAAAAATAAAACTCATTATTAAAAGAAATTTCAAAATACTCACCCGTTTGAACTCCACCGTGCATTATTCTGTACACACTTCACTTTGTAGACATATCGGAGAAAAATTCAATAACCTAAACAATTCTTATCTTAAAACCCCAGATAAAACCTAAGTCTAGGAAAATAGAACTTAAGCCTAAAAAGACCACAGGCCTCCTTAAAAAAACCAGTGGAATGGTCTAGTTCTCTAAAATTTCTAAATCCAGTTCTATAGATTCTTTATAACAGCCGATATAGAAACAGAAGATAAAATAAGACCATGAGAATAAAGGTTTAAATGGCTAAGGAACCGTCTTTACGTAAAAAACCAAAGTCATCAAATAGATTGCTACAAGGATTGATTGTAGTGACGTCTCTATTGGCGCTTGTTTTTCTTGGCGAACCTCAATTGCTAAATCAATTTCCAATTCTAAATGGAAGCCCGTCAATTGTAAATGTTAACACTGCAACTCAAGCCTCACCAACAAACGGTCAAAAAATTTGGTTAAAAAACCAGTCCTCGGTGCGTTTTGAATGGTCTGGACCCATTAACGAAGATACGTTTTTAGAAATTTCGAGGGATCGGGATTTTAAGGACTTGGTTCTTGAAGAGCCTTCTCCTAAATTTCCATTTCTTACCGATAAACTTCCAGGCGATGGAGATTATTTTTACAGAATCGTTCAAAAATCCTCGGAACAGGAAAATGTGTTGCTCAAGCCTGTCGCCTTCACAATCGTAACTCAAAATCCGCCTCAATTGATTTATCCATTTACTCCCATGTCCATTCCTGAAACCAAACCCCTGCGATTTTATTGGCAAGGAAAGCATGGGGTGACTCACTATCGATTTCAGATCGCCTTCGACGCACTCTTTGAAAATCTTTTCAGCGATCTCCTCGTCGAGGAAACTCAAACTATTCCTCAGAAAATACCCGCAGGTCATTTTTTCTGGCGTGTTCGCGGTGAAGATGACTCTACAGCCTCTACTCTGTGGAGCGAAGTCCGTGTCTTGCGTTCTGAAGGTGTCCCGGACATCCCGCCTGTCGCAGCGGCTGTTACATTGCCTCCTCCTCCGGTGACAACAAAAGCCAAGAATCCTCCTCCAGCAAAAACTTTGGCGAGCCCCAAAGTGGCCAAAACAATTCAAAAATTTATGCTGCATTACCGTAACAAAGAAAATCTTAGAAGTCCGGCCTCTCTACAAAATGCCTTAATCACCCCCCCCATTTTGAGTTGGAGTAAGTCAAAAGGAGCTCTTTCTTACGAAGTACAAATTTCAAAAAAAAGCAATTTTTCGCAGATAGAGTGGACCAAGAGTGTTTCCGCCCCGAAAACAAAATGGGATCTGGCAAAGCCTGGAAAATATTTTTGGCGAGTTCAAGCCTTGGGCGAAACTGGTGCCAAGAGTCCTTTTAGTTCCTTAAATACACTTGATCTCAGCTTACCGGCACCAAAAATTAAGAAATTATTTTCGCACAATGTGAAAGTGAAATCAGAGGCACAACTTAGCGAGCCCTCGCCCATGCCGATTTCTTGGGCAGAGGTTGTCGCGGCTTCAGGGTACCGTGTCGTGGTTTCAGAAAATAAAAACTTTAGCCCCACCCTGCTTGACCTTAAAGTGGATCGAAATCTTGCCAGTGTGGAGCTCAATAAAAATGGACACTATTTCGCAAAAGTAGCGGTTTTGGGAGCCAGCGGAGAGATCGTCAGTGACTATTCGGACATTGCGGGGCTTGAATATGAAAAAAACTATGAAAAGAAGAGTCCTTCTCCAAAAGTAACTCTCCCTGCACCTCAGCCAAAGCTTCCACCCAATGGAGTTTCAATTGTTTCCTTGAATGAATCTCAAGATCCCATTTCATTTAAATGGGAGGCAACCGATGCCGATGCTTACCAGTTGGAAATTGCCTCGGATGAAAAGTTCCAACAAATTATTCACACTGTAGTGATTCGGGAAAACCAAATAGTGGTCTCTAAAACAATTCCAATGGGAAGACTCTACTGGCATGTTCGTGCCAAGAAGGATGCCTATAAATCAGACTGGTCGCCCACCTTCAGCTTTGAATTTGCCAAGTAAGAACTTATCTTTACAAAGCCATAAAGGCGTCTTTAAATAAAGTATGAATAAAATAATTCTTTTTACTTTTTTCCTAGCAATAATTGGCTGCGCCTCTGAAGCGATAAAAACGCCCTCCGCCTCTCTCTTTGGTTCTTGGGAGGAACCAGGTCCCAGTTCTTCCAACGAAGTCATTTTAGTGCCGCAGTGGCATTACTCCCCTCAAGTTAACACTCGAGGTCTTCAAGTGAGTTTACCTCAAGATAAAAATCAAAAAGCGATTTTTGAAGAGATGTCCTCTTGGATTCGGTCTCATTATATCAAAAACCTCATTGTCGAGGGTTGTGAGGGCCAGCTCGCCGCCGCCTCTGATCTACGATTTAATGATTGGTCCCTCAATGATCTCAACGGACAAAAAAATATAGAAAATGCTCAGACTCATATTGGCCTTAAAATTTTAAGTCTCTCAAAGGGAGCGATAAACGTCGAATGTGGTGACAACTTAGCTCTTATCAAAGAGCATCAACTGGCTTTATCGGATATTCGTGGTCTGGCCGGTTACAAATTAAGACTTGAACAAGCAAATCTTCCTCTAAAAAACAGGGCGTCCTTTGTAGCCGGAGCAAAAGAAGCTCTCAAACTTCCTAAGGATACAAAAGAAGACCTTGTTCTTAAAAAGCTAAACGAAGAATTGGATACAGTGATTAGTCATTTTGAGAGTTTAGTCAGTAAAAGAAACGATGAGTTTGTGAAAAAAGCTCGATCTCTTGCTGGACGAAAAGTCATCCTCATCGGCGCTCTTCACATTGAAGATCTAAAATCAAAACTTAATGAACAAAAAATTCCGTTTGCGATTTGGCGCCCTATCGGGCTTGAAAATGGTGAAGTCCACCTTATTGAACAATTGAGAAGACAGCTTAAGCTGCCTTCTCATCATTAGTTCCAAATGAACTCCAATATCAATTTTTAGAGCGGGCGAAAGAAAATTAACGAACTAATTTTTCTTTCCGAAATGTTTTTCCATGATTTTACCGGTAGCAACGACGATTTCTTTGGAGGCATGAACACTAATCTTGAGAGCATCCACTCGTTCTACGACCTTAGATCCATACCACTTCTCGATATTATGATAGGCCATCTCACGATCTTCGATGTTTTCAAACTCATAGTTCAGTGTATCCATTAAGTCCTCCTCAATAAAAATTTTTATTTCATAGACTCAATATCAATCCTACGACGCTATGACTAGTATTAATAGTGATGTGTTTTTTTTAATACAATTTTACCTTAACTAGAGTATTCACCCTAGCCTTAGGCCACTTTATTGAACTTAGACTGGGGAAAAGGAAGTTTATTATCGACAATTTCTTCCATAAAAGAAGGAATATAGCCTGTTGACTGCAGTTTGCCTTCAAGAGTTCCATCTGGCCTTCTGGTCATACGGGACATTTGAAAAATAGGTCTGACATCATAGTTACCCTCGGGCAGAATTCCCATGACTTCGCTGATGGCGGCAATCCGACGGGACCCATCAGAAAATCGGGAAACTTGAATAATAATCTCAATAGCAGACACCACCTGAGAGCGCAGAGCCTTTTCGCTGATTTGAGCGTCTCCCCCCTGAGCCAGCGCTTCCACGCGGACCATGGCATCTTCCGGGGAGTTTGCATGGACGGTTCCCATACAACCCTTGTGACCCGTGTTCATCGCATTTAATAATTCCAGAGCTTCAGAGGAGCGAACCTCCCCTACAATTATACGGTCAGGGCGTAAGCGCAAAGAGCTTTTCAAGAGATCCTTGATCGTCACTTCGCCCTTGCCCAGTTCATTGCCCTGACGGGTTTCGAACATCACCACATGTTCATAATCCACTTGCAGTTCACTCGAATCCTCGATCACGATAATGCGTTGTCCTTTGGGGATACGCGTACAGAGAAGACTTAAAAGAGTGGTTTTACCAGAACCAGTTCCCCCGCTCACCAGAATGTTCTTACCCAGAAACATACAGATATCCAGGAACCTGGCCCCATCTTCAGTGATCGCCCCGAATTTAATATAATCTGAGAATGAGATTTTGTTATTGGTGAATTTACGAATACTGACGATAGTCCCTTTGCGGGAACAGGGCGGAATCACCGCTGCGATACGAGAGCCATCAGGCAAACGCGCGTCCAACCTCGGAGTTTCATCATTGATTCGACGGCCGACACTTTGAGCGATACTATTCACCGCCGCACGAAGGGCATCTTCATCACTGAAGCTCGCGGGAACTCTCTCAAGCTTTCCCTTACGCTCTACAAAAACTTCTTTGTGACCATTGATCAGAATTTCTGAAACCGTCTTGTCTTCCAAATATGGCAAAACCGGACCTAGATTATTCCGGATGGCATCTTTAAATACACTCGACGTCTCTGACATAAAACACCCTGTTAATTCGAAGCCGAAATGACGATGATTCGTCCTTGCACTGCGGTTTCAGGACATTGATAAGAGAACACCCCCTCCACTTTTGGATTCAGGTTAAACACGCGCTCTTGCCCATAGAGTGTGTTATGATGTTCCGAAAACGCATCCAATACGAAACTGACATTTTTATCTTTGCTGTTCACATTCACCACATGAATGCGGTAACTATTGCCTTTTTTTACCCGAAGGGTGTCCGGCATAAAGCCTTTTTCAGTATTAAGAATCACGATATCTTGAGTCGGCTCGATACTATCAAAGACCTGACCGAAAAGGTTTTGGGTCTCATCCGGTTTTGTGCTGTCAGGAAGACGGTTTTGATTGGTCACGCGATTAAAATCCAATTGGCGACGTGACATATCCACCTCCCACCCATGGACAAAACTGCTTGGAAGCAAAAGAAATAGCAAATTAGTGCAAACAGCTACGATCCTGGAATTCAACGAATTCACGTGCGACCTCCATAGCGATATAATTCACGACTTTTACATCCATCATATGAAGCCTTTGAACCATAAGGTCCTTATCTCCATCACAAGCGTTGATAACGTCCATGGCGTGCACTATCATCTCAGGATTTTGCGCCATTTCGTTGAGCACTTGTTCCCAGTCCAATTTAAGAACAGGGTCGATCGCCCCTATTGTGTAGAGCGCATCAAATACCGTTTGCAGATCACCTTGTAAAAACATACCAAGCCTCTCTTTCCAAAATCCATCTTGGAATCTAAAGGACTTATCGGCGAGAGCGCGCAGAACTTGAGTCAAATTGAGACGTAGGGGAATAAAAATATTAAAAATAGAAAAGGCCGGAGAAATTCCGGCCTTTTGGCTTGGTGCAGTCACTCTCTTATTACAGAATCACTTCTTTTCTTTTTTCTTCTTATCTTCTTCAACCTTTTTATTATCAGCCTCTGCTTTTGCGATATTTTTCATCACGAGAGCGGCGATTTCTGAAGGCGATTTATGAGAACTCATGGTCCTGAGTTTTCTTTCATTCACTGCTTCCTTAGACAATTCAATATCTGCATCCGCAATCAGCTTAAGGGTTTTACGTTCATGGCCCTCCCGCTCGGCGAAAGGCTTGAAATCCGAAATCACATTTTCTAAAAATATCGCATAGGTGTTCTGGACCACAGGCTTGAACGCCTTGGGATTCTTTAGAGCGCCGACGGCTTCTTGCACCAAAGCATCCATAGTCGTCTCCCATTGCTCATTTTCATCCAACTCATGGCGGAGAGGAGGAATTACTTTTTCCACCATTCCATCATCATTGGGGCGAGAATAAATGGCCTGAACCGCTTCTTTTAAGATTTCGATAGATCCATCTTTTTTAAACTCCTTGATCTTTTTCTGTGCTAACGCATTCATTTGATCGAGATCTTTCAGCGTCAGCTGTGAATAATTATAGAGAAGCCCCGCAGAAGAGACCGAAGCCCACAATAAACTTGCTAAAATAAATAAGTATTTTTTCATGCTCTCAGTGTAAGCAAAGATTCATTGAGAGGAAAACAACTCTGCTGGGACCTAGACCTTTGTCCTTTGCCACATCTAACGCAGTATCTCCAAAACTCCGTTTTTGATTCAGAGCCCCTTGAGTTTGTGTCAGAATCGAAGTGATTTTAACAAAACACCAACAATTACGTATTTCATTTATACCGGAGGAAGATTTGAACAAATCAGCATTGATCGCACTTTCTATTATGGCCTTTGCACTGACCAATTGTGCACCATCTGCAAAACAAATTAAAGAAGCTGTTGAAAAAGATCCAAGCATCGTTTTCGTGGCCATCGAAAAATATCCGGACCAATTCATCGAAGTTGTTAATAAAGCGGCTCAAGACGCTCAAAAGAAAAGCCAAGACAAAGCGATGGCTGAAGAGTCTAAAAAACGCGATGAGGAGTTTGCCAATCCTTTAAAACCAGAAGTCCAGCCTGACCGCGTGATCTTTGGTAATAAAGACGCAAAAGTCACTATCATTGAGTATTCGGATTTTGAGTGCCCTTATTGCAGCAAAGGATTCCAAACTGTTAAGCAAGTTCTTAAAGAATACCCAAATGATGTTCGCGTTGTATTCAAACATTTGCCTTTGGATTTCCATCCACAAGCTATGCCTGCGGCGAAATACTTTGAGGCCGTCGCAAAGCAAAGCCCAGAAAAAGCTGAGAAGTTCCATGATGCGGTTTTTGAGAATCAAGGCGAACTTCGCTCTAAAGGCGAAGATTTTTTGAAAAATACCGCTAAAAAATTGGGCGTCGACATGAAGAAATTGGACAAAGACGTTAAAGATGAAAGCATCATGACACGTATTCATGCCGACATGGAGGAAGCTAAGAAATTCAACTTCTCTGGCACTCCAGGCTTCTTGATCAACGGTGTTTCTCTGCGTGGAGCTTATCCATTCCCAGAGTTCAAAACAGTGATTGATCGTCACTTAGGCAAATCTGTAGAAACTAAAAAACAATAATCTGATTATTTTGCAGTGATTAAAAAAAGCCCGACTTTAGCACTCGCTAACCGGGCTTTTTTAATTTTCCCAATACGATTCATGCTCCTTGCTTCAAGAAAAAACTTTTAGAAATTGAGCGGTAGAAGTCGATCGCTCAATACCACTTCATAAGGATTCAGGTCCACAACAAAGGGAGAAATTCGAAGCCCCTTCTTATGGGCCTCACGCAAAAGGCGTCCGTACTCTGGATCGATCTCATCCGCCGATGAAAACTTGTCACAATCATTGCGTTGAATAGTAAACAATATTTCAGCGCTATGGCCTTCCCTCATTAAACTTATAAGTTCTTGTAGATGCTTTTGTCCCCGTGTGGTTTCAGCATCAGGAAACATTGCCGTTTTTTCTTCGGCCAAAGTGACATTCTTCACTTCGATGAAATGCTTTTTAGCAGAGGCGTTTCTCATCAAAGCAAAATCCAGACGAGTTTCGGCCGAGATCTTAAATTCGGGTTTCACTACATCAAAAGATGTCCAGTGCTGCCAGGTCTTTGGCCATTTTTCTTGCGCATTTCCCACCACTCTCTCCAGAGTTTCACGAACCACCATATTGGGCGTAGCGGTATTCACTCCGACCCACACCCCTGTAGGGGCTTGTATCATCTCGAGGGTCTGCTTGAGTTTGCGCTCTGGATTATCGCTATGGGAAAATAGACAAGCTTGGCCAGGATGATTCACGCTTTTCATACTTCCTGTATTGGGAACATGAGCCGTTAAAATTTGCCCTTTCCATTCAATATCGGCAAAAAATCTCTTATAGCGTTTTAAGAATACACCTTCATCTAATTGCATACGATATTTCATGGAACCCCTTCAAAAGCCTCAAATTGACATAACAAATTTGTCAGAGCAAGCTCAAAGCCATGAGACGATTTGAACACCAATGGCAGGAATTTAAATGGATCGACATCGAAGGCCCTTCTCAGGAGGATTTTGTTCACTTAGCCAATGAGTTCGAACTTCCCTTACGCCCCTTAGCTAATTGCCTCGATCCCGAACATCTTCCACGCTGTGAATTCTTTGACTCCATGGCTTTTTTCATTCTTCGACATTTTGATACCACGGCCAAAGAGTCCGCCGGAACGATGCAAGATCTCACTACTAAGCTGGTTTTCGTGGTCGGTAAAGATTATGTCCTTACCATTCACCGCGCCTCCATCCACTCCATTAACGATGAGATAAGGAAATGTGATTTTGAAAATCTTTCCTTGGTCAACTTCATGCAAAGCCTTTGCTCTCAGGTCATAGAGAGCTTTGATAGTCCCATCGAAAATCTCGAAGCTAAAACAGAAATCATTGAAGAACGCGTCTTTGCACTTCGCCGCCGCAATATTCTGCGCGAAGGCTATAGGATCAAAAGAAAGACTTCGGCCTATCGTAAGCTCTTTAAGTTCACTCTCGATGTCCTGGTAAAGCTGCAAACTCGTCCAGATTTTCCATTAAATGATATCAGCGATATTCGTGAGTCCTTGGACCGCTTGATTTTTTATGTGGATAACATCTACGAGGACATCACTGGTCTCTTGAATCTTCACCTCTCGCTGATGTCGCAAAAAACCAATGAGGCTTCCTTCAAAACCAGCGAAATTATGCGTATTCTGACTGTTGTCTCGATCTTCTTTCTGCCTTTAAACTTTATTGCGGGTGTCTATGGAATGAATTTCGAAAATATGCCTGAACTCAAGAATGCCAATGGCTATCACTTTGCACTCGGTGCGATGCTTTTAATCGCTTTAGCGATCCTTTTGTGGATCTATAAAAAGGGCTGGTTAAAAAAAGAGGATCTCTAAATCCTCTTTTATAACTCCTTACTTAGGGACTACTGGGGATTCTCAGCACCTTCCACCAAGGATCTGTGAATTGAAGCAGAGCTATGGACGCCGGATCCAGGACCCAACGATCCGAGACCTTATTAACCTTAAAACTAATGGAAAGTTGATAGTTATTATTGCGAATTCCGATATTGTTTTTATATTTACAATTGTTGGAAACATTGCCGGTAATCCGCACTTCTATATAAGTGCCTTTGTCCTTGATTTTTTCCCAGTGAACATTATGAAACAAAGATCCAGCAGGGATCCTAGTCATTAACTCCAAATCCGGAACAGGAAAGATAGGAATGGGCAAAGATAAAACTTCGCAGTGGACCTCTTTGGCATAGATACGGCTCACATCCATGACATCTTCACCCACATTCAAGAGAACTTCAGGAAATGAATTGAGTAAATCGGAATTCAAAACACTTGCGGAAATCTCTGAAGGCGCCCAAGGAACTAAAGGGGTTGAGATGATTTTTTGTTGAAGCAATAAAGAAACTCTTACACCAATCAGATCCAACTCTTCATGGCTATGCTCTCCATGATGATGACCTAATTCATGAATTAAGATAGCCACGGCCTCAGGGATGGTCACGGGATCATAACTGCCGGTTTCATTCTTGCTGTAAAGAAGATCCGCATTAACCTGAATAGGGCTTCCTACTTTGTCCCCTGTCTTTGCCACACGAACATTGCCCTCAATAATGAAAAATCCTGGAGTTTTCCGTTCGGAACCAAAGAAAATCTGCTGTTCCTGCTTCTCTTGCGGAAGCGCCTGATAAATTTTTTCCAAGAGGGCCCGCTGCGTAGCATTCAACTTGCAGGACTCAGCCTTGAGACAAAGTTGAATGTAAGTGTCCATTTTCTCATAGGCATAAAGAATATTTTTTTCCGCAAGTCCGCCGCCGTTATTGACAAAATCGCCGCCGCCGGCCCAGCAACTTACACTTGAGATGCTTAAAAGGCTTAAACTTAAAAGAAGTGCTAACTTAATCATCGTTATTCTCCATTAAGGTCTGAAGTTTGGTCAGAGGGAAAAGTTGAAAAGAGAGGGTGTAAACTTCAGACGTCTCTCCTTTGTCTAACATGTCCACAATTTTTTTTCGAGTTTTAAGCAAAAGCTCTTTCGCAAGAGGTAATTTTTTGAGATTCACAGCCAGGGTTACCGAGCCAAACTCTCGATATTCCACAGGATCACGGTGCAATGACTGCTCTGCTAAGAGAAGATTTTGGCTATGATGTTTGCGAATCGCGGCAGAAGGAATATCACGTGTGGTGGTTAAAGATTTTTTTGTACGTACATAACGACCCCGTACTTTGCGAAACAGTTCTAAACGCATGAGTCGTTCTAAAGACTCTTTGGCTTCAGAGGCTTTAATTCCTAGTCTTTGAGCAATCCATTCAGGATTCCCATTAAAACCTTTTACCTTAGACAAATTCAAAACGGCGAGGTAGTGCCAATCTGCTATCAGTCTGAAAAGATCTTCATCTATAAGCATCTTATCATCCACTTCATGCGGACGATTCACCTTGTCACGATATTCATCCCAGAGCTTTTCTCTTTCTAATGGAGATACCAGTAACTTTTCCAAGACTTTTTCAAGATTAGTTTTGGAAATATTTCTCTTCCCCCCCAACACCTCTGACAAAGTAGCGACACCAATCTCTAGATCACGGGCGAAGGCACGAATAGAATAAGAAGGATTTCTTGCCTGTCTCGTTGTGAGTTCCTGCATTAATAATTTTTTAATCGTCAGTTCCATGGGAACAGATATATCTTGAGCTATGCCAAAAGCCAAGGATCGGAACAAACTGTTCCGATCTATCATGTCGGAACACAAAATCTGATTTAGCACTAGACAACAACTGCAATTTGAAATAGTTCTCTACAACACTAAAGGCAACAACAGTTGCGAATAGAAACAGGACAGAACAGAAACAACAGGAGAAGAAAAAATGAAAAAAATTATCTTGGCAATCGCGATGGTTTTAGGTGTGTCTCAAGCACACGCTCACTCAGTTCCAGCATGGGTTTGTTCTTTGAGCTTCAAAGGCGAAGCTGAAGGTTTCAAACTTATCTACGGTGACTATGCCTTTAATGGCAAAGGAGATCTTCTTTGCGCAAACCCAGCGGGCAAAAGTGTCGCTTATCCAGTTATTGTAACTATGAATTCCAAAAAATTATCTCCACAGGTTTCTTTTGGTCGTATGAGATTGTCTGGTCAGGCTGTTGAGTTTTCTCTCTTCAACCATAATCCGGAAGATGTTCTTGGCACTTATTACATAGCGCAAGGTCAAGCTGCTGTTGTTGGCGGAATCGGTGCTATCACTGCAACCAAAGTGCACTTGCCGGAAATCGCTCTTCACATTTCTTTGCAATTCGCAAGAGGCCTGGGTGTGAACTTGGGACTTAACAAAATGGTGATCGCTTTGGATTCTAACGAAGCGCCAGCTCCAACTCCTGTTCCAGAAGAGCCAATTGCGCCTGCGCCTGCGCCTGCTCCTGCTCCAACTCCCTACTAGTCAGCATACTTATACTTAGCGTTTATAAAATCGGAGTGAGATTTCAAACATCTCCTCCGATTTTTTTCTCTCTCCCTCTCGTGGGAGAGACCCTCTCCATCTATTGACTCATGGCATAAAGCGATGCAATTGCGTCTTCCTGAGCATAAGTTCAACACACAAGCTCAAAGGCTCGTAACTCTATGATTTATTAATCTTGAAGGGAGCAATCTCCGCATGGCAACAGACATAAAACTTCCTGAACTCGGTGAAGGTGTTTCTGAAGGTGAATTGGTAAAATGGTTGGTAAAACCAGGCGACAGCATTAAAACAGATCAACCCATTGCTGAAGTCATGACCGACAAAGCCACTGTTGAAGTTCCTACTCCCACTGCGGGCATTGTCAAAGAATTGAAATTCAAACCTGGCCAAGTGGTTAAAGTGGATGCAGTTATGATCACTCTTGATGCGGCCGGAGTAAGTGCCAGCACTCCACCAAAATCAAACCCAACTGCCGCGGCGACTCCTACCACTTCTACGACCTCTGCCTCTACACCTGTGAAATTACCAGAATTGGGTGAAGGTGTTTCAGAAGGGGAGTTGGTAAAATGGCTGGTAAAACCCGGGGACGCTGTGAAAGCGGATCAACCGATTGCCGAAGTGATGACAGACAAAGCCACTGTTGAAGTTCCTACTCCTCTTGCTGGAACTGTCAAAGAATTGAAATTCAAAACCGGTGATGTAGTTAAAGTGGATAGCATCTTGTTAATTCTTGAAGGCGGCGCGGCTCCGAAAATCTCTCCTCAAATATCTACACCAACTCCCGCTTCTGTCAGTTATGCAGCGACCAGCGCGAGCATTCATCCCCCTGTAGCGGATTCCAAAGTATTAGCGACTCCAGCCACTCGTCGACTTGCACGGGAAATGAATGTCGATATCAACGCTTTGAACGGCACAGGCCTAGCAGGTCGAGTGACTCGCGAAGATGTTTTCTCCATGGGTGCGGGCGCCACTCGGGCCGGAGCCGCAGTTCCAGCTCAAGCTCCCGGTTTAAATATTATTCCTCGCCCGGCTTACCAAGGCGGGACCGGAGCGGAAGAACGCGTGGCCTTGATCGGGATTCGTCGCAAAATTGCCGAAAACATGCAGAAATCAAAAGCCATCATTCCGCATTTCACCATTATGGATCAGGCCAATGTTACCGAGCTTGTGGCTCTGCGCGAATCTCTCAAAGATTTTGCAGAAAAAAATGGAACAAAAATTACCTATTTACCTATCGTAATTAAAGCCATGATAGCAACAATGCGTGAATTCCCTATGTTCAATGCTTCCATTGACGATGCGGCTTCCGAAATCGTTTACAAAAAATATTTCAACATTGGATTCGCTGCGGATACACCAAACGGCTTGGTTGTGCCAGTCATCAAGAATGCCGAGCAAAAAACCATCATTGAACTTTCTAAGGAAATCTTGGACCTTTCAAAACGGGCCCGTGATGGAAAACTGAAAGTGGAAGAAATGAAAGGGGCATGCATCACCGTCACTAACATCGGTTCTATAGGCGGAACTTATGCCACGCCAGTCATTAACCATCCTGAAGTGGCCATCGTGGGCATGTACAAAATTGATGAAAAACCGGTTATCAAAAATGGTCAATTGGCAGCTATCAAAGTGATGAACTATACAGTCACGGCAGATCATCGTCTGATCGACGGCGCCGTCGCTGCGAAGTTCTTAAAATCCTTCCTTGAACGTATTGAAAACCCTGCCCGTCTTATGATGGATATGATTTAGGAGTTGCCATGCAAAATTTTGACGTCGTTGTTATTGGCTCTGGCCCTGGTGGTTATGTGGCGGCTATTCGCTCAGCGCAATTGGGTTTTAAAACCGCAGTGATTGAAAGAGAATTCTTAGGTGGCGTCTGCTTGAACGTAGGATGTATTCCCTCTAAAGCCATGATTACCGCAACCCATTTGCTTCATAAAGCCCAGCACAACTTCCCAACAATGGGATTGAAAATCAAAGGCGCTATCGAAGTGGATATGAAACAACTTGTAGCTTGGAAGCAATCAGTTTGCGACAAAATGTCCGGCGGCGTAAATCAGCTTCTCAAGGGAAACAGCGTCGTTATTCTGAAAGGCGAAGCGGAGTTCAAGAATTCTAAAGAACTCTCTCTTAAATCTTCTTCTGGTGTTGACTCCATCCAGGCAAAGTACTTTGTCGTGGCTACCGGATCCCGTCCCATTGAAATCCCTGCTTTTAAGTTTGACGAAAAAGATGTGGTCTCTTCAACCGGCGCTTTGGCTTGGAATGAAATTCCTAAACGCGTTGTAACCATCGGCGGCGGCTACATTGGTCTTGAGATCTCTTCTTACCTGCGAAAATTGGGGTGCGAAGTCACCGTTGTCGAAGCCCAAAGCTCTTTGCTTTCTGGGGTTGTGGATCCTGAGTGTGCACAAATAGTGACTCGCAAGCTTGAAAAATCTGGCGTGAAAGTTTTGTACGGAGCAAAAGCCAAGGGACAAAAGAAAAACAAAGATGGCTACGAAGTCACCGTGGAAATCAATGGCAAAGACGAGGTCATCAAGGCAGATAAAATATTGGTAACTGTTGGACGGCGTCCGAACGGAGACCAAGCGAACCTCAAGGCAGCCGGTATTGTCGTGGATGAAAGAGGTTTTATTAAAGTCGATGCCCAACGTCGCACAAGTGTTCCTCATATTTTTGCTATTGGGGATATATGCGGCCAACCAATGCTTGCGCATAAAGCTTCCCACGAAGGAGTTTTAGTTGCGGAAGTGATCAAAGGGTACAACCGTGTTTACGATGCGAAAACAGTTCCTGCGGTGGTGTTTACTGATCCTGAAATCGCAGCAGCGGGGTTGACTGAGGCGGAAGCAAAAGCAAAGGGCTTTAACAATTTAAAAGTCGCAAAATTTCCGTTCGCGGCAAATGGTCGCGCTGTCAGCATGATGGAAACAGAAGGCTTCGTAAAAATGATCGCGGATGCTAAGACCAATGTTTTATTGGGTGTTCACATCGTGGGGCCCGAAGCCTCAAATTTGATTTCAGAGGCTGTTCTCGCTATTGAAATGGGAGCACGAATTGAAGATCTTGCTCTATCTATCCATCCTCACCCTACTTTAGGAGAGGCCATGATGGAATGCGCGGAAGCCACCCTGGGACACGCGATCCACATTATTCAGAAGCCGCTCACTGGCAACGGCAAAAACGCTCATGCTTAGCTCCAACAAAATTCCAATAAAAAAAGCCGAGGACACCTCCTTTCTATTACCCACATCTTTCAAAGAGGATGTGGGTAATAGAAAGGAGGTTCGATGATGTACCATAGATTGTTGATTCGTACTAAGTTGTAAACGGCAAGGCCGAAGGAAAACATCCAACCAACTTTCGCAAGCCTCTTACCATTGGTCTTCTCATTAAACCGATGGACTTTAACCAGCCAAAAATTTCCTCAATCCTTTTTCGCTTGCGCAGACTTACTTCGTAGCCTTCATGCCTTGTTGTTCGACCATCAACTGAGCTCGTGTGTCGACGTGAATGGATATTTTGTGCAGTATGGGACGCAATATTCATTTCCCGCAGCCCCTCTGTCAGTGAGTGTTGATCATAATGTTTGTCGGCACCAATTGTCTTTTTCCCACCGTCAGCAATTCCTTGCGCCATCTCCAGAGCGGCATCTGGCTCCGCGTGATACCCAGGTTTTGAAATCCTATTATCAATTGCTAAGCCATTGCGATTTTCCATTAAAACGTGCCCCATATAGGACATCTTGGCAGTGGCGCCTTTTGACTTGGTATATAGCTTTGCTTCGGGGTCCGTCTTTGACTCATGAGTTTCATTGCTGCGCTTTTCGCCTTGAAAATTAACACTGGGGTTTCCGCCGCCACTGCCTGGCTTATCACCATTCTCTTTATTATCGTCCTTCTTCTGAAAACTTTTTAGACTTGCCCACGCTTCAATCAATGTTCCATCTACAGAAAAATGCTCATTCGATACGAGACCTTTTCTGCTAGCAAGAGCAACGACTTCTGTGAAAAACCTATCTGCAATTTCACCTTCAATTAAACGCTTACGGTTTGTGGAAAAACTGGAACGGTCCCAAACCTTGCCGGACATTCCAAGACCAACAAACCATCGGTACAACAAATTATACCGCAACTGTTCCACAAGTTGTGTTTCACTACGAATTGTGAATAAAACTTGCACCAGTAACGCTTTTAGAAGCTGCTCTGGAGGAATGCTTGGTCGACCAGTACCAGCATAGAGCCCATCAAAATCTGGCCACATTTCTTCAAGTATTTTATCAACGAAATCTTTGATTTTTCGTAGAGGATGCCCTTTCGGAATTGCATCTTCCATTGAAACGTAGCTAAACATATCTTCTTGTTGGTCTTGTTTATATCCGCGCATGCGACATTATTACGAAATAATTCTAAATATGAAAAGAAAAATCCTGGAGGTGGAAAAACAGGCCCGAAGGGCCGTTTTTCACCGACCTGTTA
>DATBTE010000466.1:0-2510 GCA_036559425.1 Pseudobdellovibrionaceae bacterium
CAATTACAGCACCTCCAGGCTATGAGCTGGTGTCACCCCCAGCTGGCACTGTGCCGCCACACTATTTCTGGTCCATCACGGAAGCTGGTTTTTATCCAGCCCAACTTTTAGACAAAAACCATGTCTCGGGATCCTATGGCGGACACCCGATGGCAAACTCAGTATTTTTTAACATGGCTCAGGGGCAGGCTTCGCATCAAGGTGCATTAACTGATAGCGGCTCAGCCGGATGTATCAGAATGAGTATGAAAAGCTCTGCCTATGTTTTTAATCTTGTTGCTAGTACAATAGCTCCAAAAGAACAAATACCTAAAATTGATCAATACACTGGTGAATTTGTTCCTGCTGCCGATGGAAGCGGAGAGATTGAGATGAATTCAGGAATGAAAGAAAGATCTGGCCGAACAACAAGACTTTTCGGTTACAAAGCACTTTACATTATTAATAATGCCCCTGATGAGGATTACTCAAAATTATATTAATCTTAAAAATATCTTATGATTTTATGTAAATCATCTGGCGAACCCCTTCGTAGGCCGCAATAGCGACACTCGTGGCGAGATTCAAACTGCGCGCACCTTCTCCAATCATAGGAATGGTCACGTTTTGATTTGGAAATTTTGCTAAAAAATCCGGAGCAAGGCCCTTGGTCTCTTTTCCAAAAACCAACCAGTCTCCTGACACGTACTTGGGTTCAAAATAGGTACGTTTCGTTTTTGTTGTAAATAACCAGATACGTGAAGTGTCCTCGACGTGTTTCAACCAGTCTTCAAAAGATTCGTGACGATGAAAGCTCAAATAGGGCCAATAATCTAACCCCGCGCGTTTTAAATTCTTGTCGTTGATTTCAAAACCGAGTTTCCCGACCACATGAAGCTCACAGTTCGCAGCTACACAGGTTCGGCCGATATTCCCAGTATTCTGGGGAATCTCTGGCTCTATGAGCACAATTTTAAAAATCGGTTGGGGCAAAGTATCTGAAAACTTCATGCCTCCATCTGATAACGCAAGTCTTCAACCTTTGTCTACCATCAGTTCTAGGAACTCTCAACTGTGTACCAGAAACAACAACAGCAGCATCAAAGCCTTCCGAAGATATTTTGTCTTGCGTTAACAATCGCTTCTTTGACTAAAAAATTAAATTTGCTATCTTTCTACAACTTGAGAATACATGAAAAAAATTGAAGCCATCATTAAGCCTTTTAAACTGGATGACGTAGTTGATGCTCTCGCAGAAGTTGGAGTTGAAGGCATCAGTGTCACTGAAATCAGGGGCTTTGGACGACAAAAAGGCCGTACTGAAGTATATAAAGGCGCGGAATATGTCGTGGATTTTCTGCCTAAATTAAAAATTGAAATCGTGGTGCCTAGTGCACTTTGCGAAGCCGCTGTAGAAGCGATCGCGAAGACAGCGCGTACAGGGAAAATTGGAGACGGAAAAATCTTTGTACTTGATGTTGAAAGTGTATTGCGCATTCGAACCGGTGAAAAAAACGAAGAAGCCTTGTAACCTCATATAAAGGAGACATATGAACGCACAGCAAGCTCTGCAATTTGGTAAAGATAAGGGCGCCCGCATGGTCGACCTCAAGTTCTGCGATTTAGTCGGAACTTGGCAACACATCACTATTCCTTTCACTGAACTCAGTGAAGAAATTTTTGAACAGGGATTAGGTTTTGATGGAAGCTCCATCCGCGGATGGAGAGGCATCGAGGAGTCTGACATGATCATCTTGCCAGAGCCATCGACAGCAAAAATGGATCCTTTTATGCAAGTCCCTACCTTGTCATTAATTTGCGATGTGTGCATGCCTGAAACTTTGCAACCTTACGATCGTGATCCTCGCCAAGTCATCAAAAAGGCTGTGGCATTTATGCAATCCACAGGTATCGCGGATACAGCCTTCTTCGGACCTGAAGCTGAATTCTTCATTTTTGACGATGTTCGTTTTGATCAGACCAATAACTCTGGCTTCTATATGATTGATAGCGATGAAGCCGCTTGGAACTCGGGCCGCGATGAGGGCGGAAAAAATCTCGGTTATAAAATCCGCCATAAAGAAGGTTATTTCCCAGCTCTGCCAACAGACTCTCAACAAGATATTCGTACTGAAATGTGCTTAGAGCTTGAAAGAGCCGGTATGATCGTTGAACGTCATCATCATGAGGTGGCAACGGCCGGACAAGCGGAGATTAACTTCCGTTACGATTCCGCCTTGGAAATGGGCGACAAAATGATGTGGTTCAAATACATCGTTAAAAACGTAGCCCGTCGTCACAATAAAACAGCTACCTTTATGCCAAAGCCACTTTTTAATGATAATGGCTCCGGCATGCATATCCATATGTCTCTCTGGAAAGATGGAAAAAATCTTTTTGCGGGAAACAAATACGCTGGTCTTTCTGAATTAGCATTATATTACATTGGCGGCGTATTGAAGCATGCGCCTGCATTGTGCGGTATTATCAATCCAACCACCAATTCTTACAAACGTCTGGTTCCAGGATTT
>DATBTE010000467.1:0-5651 GCA_036559425.1 Pseudobdellovibrionaceae bacterium
GTGGACGCTTGAGCAAACAATTTCACTTCTTAAAACGATCTCTGACCAACAAGAAACAAGAATAGCAATGGTCTCTGCAGTAATTGGTAATCGCAACCATTTTATTAGCTGGCTCGCTGGCGGAGAAGCGCCTGTACTGGAAGTACACTCTACGTGGCGGGGCCCACGAAGAATCAATGCCGTCTGGAATACATTTCCGAAATGGAAAGTCGTTCGAGACGAGCCCATGAAAGTAACTAAGCGATCCGTATATAATCGACGCACATACCATGATCTCTTTGGACAACTTACTGTTCGCACGTCGTTGACAGGGGGTACGTTAGCCTCTCAGACTTCTATGCCAATCGGCCAACTTGCCATGAAATATAGAATAGATCAGCCAGCAAAACGAGACTTCGACAGCGACAACTCTCTTAGCCACAACGACGCCCTATATCCCCTTATCGAACTCCTAGCTCCACGAGGTCCTATTCTATGTATCGAAGCCACAAAGAGAGATACCGTAGCCCTCGCTAAGTCTATCGCTGATAAACATCCGCTGGCGGATTCCGATGCTATTAGAGAACTAGCAGAATTTGTTGAAGCAAAACTCAGCAACGCACATCCACTTAGCAGAGTCGTAAAGCATGGAGTCGCTTATCACCATGGTTCGCTTCCCAACGATATACGGACAGAGATTGAGAAAGCTGTATCTGATGGAATAATCAAAGTTTTGGTCGCGACTACCACCATGACTGAAGGTGTGAATCTGCCAGTCCAAGCGGTAATTATATCCAAGGTTGGTACCTATCAAGACAACCAAGAATTTTTGAAGATCATCAAAGGTCCAAAAATGGCCAACGCCATAGGCCGCGCTGGACGAGCCACCCAAGAAACAGAAGGATGCGTCGTACTGTTTCATCGAGGTAGTGTAGATGCTGAAACTTTCAAGGCACTTGATCCGGATGACCAAGAAAAGTGGATTACTTCAAACTTAGCTACCAAAGAATTTCTTGATGAAATTGCTGCATACGAGGCTCTTAAACTTAACAATGCTGACGCGATATTTGAATGCAGAACTCCAATTGCTTCAGGCTTCTTTTCATTCGCATGGTTTTACCTCTATACGATTTCTCCGGATGGAGAACCTGACCAGGCACGAATAGACAGATTCCTACAAAACACCATGGCATGGCTCCAAGCTACGCCAGAGGCCAAGGCAGCAATTTCGTCTATTTCAACAGATCTCAAAACCAAATATCTCGCTACCCCAACGGCATTGAGAAAGATTTTTGCTAAGTCAGGTTCGAAACTGGGAACGACTAAGACATTGAAGGCAGTATTTGATGCCATAAAAAATGATCTCGTCAGTGATGTAGCCGATTTAGATTTAATCAAATTCATACTTTCCGACACCACGCTGCCCGTGATTCTTACAGTAGCTGAAGCACCGACAAAGGCTGTTTTCAACATGCGTAGCGGGCACCGACAGGAAATCTTGATTCCTCTCGTTAGCATCCTGGAAGATTGGATAAGTGGTCTAAGTTACCCAGATCTTGCCGACAAATATCTTGCCGAAGTTAGAGATCCCGATTTTCGTTTCGAACAGCTTGGAGACTACATAACCGGGTATTTTGATAATTTTCTGCCTTGGGTTGTTGGAACGATTCTTGGTTGGGCAAATGAGTCTGAAGATATCGAGGAGGCTCTACCAGTCCACTTGCCGGGCCTTATACGAGGCGGTGTTCCTAACGAAGTAGCACTAGCGACATTGCATCAAGGCATCTTTTCTCGCCAGCTTGCCGCGAACATTGCGACATGGAAGCAGCATAACTGTCCTGAGGTTTCCAAATTTCGAATTCGATCGGAGTTACAAAAGAATTCCATTTCTAAGCTAACTCAGGAGTTGAACCCTAGTCCAAGCGAGCTCAGAAATCTTATTGAGTTTCTCGCCGAGGATAAGACACAGTTGCTCAGCAGCCTGAATGAGCTTGGTGTTTGTATCATTGAGCTTTGGAGTACCTACAATACGGCTCTGGGTGAATGCGTAATCCATGGATCTGGGCTTCGGGACAACTTCACGCTTCATAGAGACGATATCCACGTAGGAACGATCCCCACTAAGTATCACGTAGAAATTAGAACGCTGAGGAAGATTGGCCTTCCGATTAACGCTATAATTACAGCAGACCTTAAGCTGGAACTCTCGGTCGTTGGGTTTGAATCTGCAGAGTAAATTCTCAAATTCCGCTGGAAACCAATGGGAGGATCAAATGTACCTATTTGACAATAGATAGCTGGCGTTCAAAAGAAGATTTCGAGTCCTTTAAGAACAAATTCGCCGATGAATACATGGAAATAGAAAATCTGCATCTGATGCAAGGACGCCCATCAAAGAAATAGTATTGGTTTTCTTCATATTTTTCACTTTCGGTATTTTAAATACAACTTATTTATATATGTTACTTGGGTCAAGAAAAACTGGTACAGTCAAATTAAGGATGTTGCTCTGGAAAGCCATGCCGTTCAGATAATGCAGCCAGAATTTTATTTTTGTCTGAAATAAAATAAATTCCATCAAAAAAATCTGTTTGAAGTTTTAATTCACAATCATTCGTCAATATCATCAACGGTAGAGTTTGATTCTGCTCACCCACTAACGAAATAATGGCGTCCCTCGGGCGTGGCCAGGCAATTCGAATTACATCCAAATTTTTTGTAAACTGTGGAAATGAAGACAATAAACCTTCAATTAAAGCACAATGCCAGCAATAGAAACGTCGTCCTGGATACTTTGGATCTTCAAAATTAGGTTCAATTAAAAATATCGTATCTTTAACAAAGTTCATCGAACAATCTCTTTTCTTTTTCAAGGCCAAATTTGCAATTCTCACTCGTCTATATTTTTTATTGATTTATACTTCTTTTCGAACTCACTGTTTTCCTCCAGTTTTGTTCCCAACGATTTCAAACCCGGCATTTAAGAAAAGTGGTTGAGTGCCTATCCATGCTAATGCTGCCGGAATTGCATTCTTGTTGGCTTTGCTGGGCTTCACTGGATAACCCTCTATGATTTTGACTTTCATTTGCTTCATGGCCTTTTCAGCAGACGAATGGCACGATAGAGCGAGCTTCGTATTGTGTGTGCTCTTGACCCATAACAGCCGAAAATCCTCGGTTGCCTGGTTCTTGCATTTTGAACCGATGAAATTCGGCAACGGCATCTTTACCTGTCGAGCTTAAATTGGGTCCTGGTCCCTGACAAGTTGTAGCGCTGGCCGAAATTAAAAATGTGAGCGCAACTGCAATCGCTTTATTCATGTTAGCTTCGATTCAAATATTCGCTTAATAGTTTATGACCTTCGGCCTTTGTGAAAGACTTTGTTTCATTTGAAAAAGAATAATAGTCAGGCTTTTGGTCAATAAATTCTTGAAGATCAAACTTAGGGGAAATCGCGTCGCCAAAGAGCCCCGCAAATAGAAAGTAGTGATCGGTCTTTTTAAGGCGATAAAAAAGGTGCGTACCGCATTGTTTGCAAAAGCCACGCTCGGCCCAATCCGAAGAAGAATATCTCCCGACAAACTCTTCGCCAGAGAATTTTAGGTGTTCGCCACCATTGATGCTCATGGAGACGCCACCGCTCCATTTTCGACAAGATTCGCAATGACATACAGAGAAAGTCTTAGGTTCGTTTTCAAGAGTCACACTGACTTTCTGGCAGAGGCAGCTTCCATGGATCTTTTTTGTATCACTCATAAGTTTACCTTCTTTTAAACTTCTTAAGGTTCATCGAAATAGCTTCAGTACCAATCGGTCTCGTAGTGATCAGCAGCTTTAGAGTCAATTACTCTCTTTCTTACAACACTCACCGAACTATAGCTCAAGACATCTTTGCCAGAATTTCCAACGCTATAGTGTTGTGTGTGTCAGCCAATCTTTTCAATACTCGCTGAAATGCTGCCAACGCCGGAGCATTCGATTTTACCTCATCAAATCTTTGTAAAAATAGTTGTTCCAAAAACGCAGCCACTGCATCACCGAACTCGCTCTTTTTCCATGTGTGGTCGTCATACGCGAGATATTTTTCATCAACCAGGACCAAAACAAAAAAGGCGATTGTTAGCTCTGGATAACGAGCTAAGAACTCCAGCATCGAAATAGCACATTTAGTTCGATGAAAATTATGATTTAGCCATCTCTCGAAAAAAGGTTTGAACTCTTCTAGAATTCCCAGTGGCTTATCAATCCAAAGTTCAGAAATCATACTCGGCAGCGAGGCCATGCTATTCCAAAGATCCTGGAGATCATGAGAATGACGCTTTTTATCATAAACCCATTGAAGAGAACTTAAGCAAAACTCAAAAATGTTTTTCCAGTTCTGCACAAAGTTTTTAGGAATCTCTGCTTTTCCCAAATTACAAAAAAAGAATTCACGAAAGAAATCTTGAATCCAGTAGTAATATGCTGGTCCAAGAGATAGAATAGGTTTCCAAAAATTGTCTGGATTCTCATTTGGCTCGAGATTCGTTAACAAACGAACAACGCCCCTGAAAACCCATTGGTCCCATTTGGACTGTACCCCTCTAACGTCGTCGTCTTGTTCCGCATTCTGAAGAACCTGTATTGTCTGATCTAAACTATTTTGCCAAAATGCGATCCAACTTTTTCGTTCGTTATTATTATGAGCATCATTAAGGTCTGGCATCCATTGGAATGCATGCGCGACAAGATCCAAGTCAAAACGTGGCCATTTTTGAGCCCGCTCGGTCAGTTCCTTTTTTCCTAGAGCAGTAATTTGATCATTGACGAAAGTAAACGAAGACAACGGCGGTAAGGTAGAGTCAATCGCATTGGATGCAAATCCTGTTATTTCTCCGCTTCTCCATCCTGCAAGTTTTGTCTTGAATGTCTCGCTCGTTTCGCCATATCCCTGTGGATAATTCCGAACTAGAGAAATAAAAAATCTCTTTTCTGCCCAACGGAAAACTAAGTGCTGCAAACGAAGCCACTCGCCCCCGAGCATCTCACGTCTTTTAAAACTCTGAGAAAATAAAATCTCTACGGTCTTGTAGTGCAGACTCGTACACAAATAAGCGATAGCTTCCTTCCATCGTTTTTCTTTCGGATTCTCGGACCAAGCGACAACCGCACCTATAGCACAAAAGTGATACCACTTATGATCACGAATATCCCCTTCAACTTCGAAATTCATAAATGGCGGTGGCTTCGCCACCGTATTTAAGATCTGATCAAAACACCACTTCTCACGGTCTGGAAAATTTTTGAGCCAATCGCGGAACAGACAAAGAAAAACAGCGGCGGCTCCACAAAGTGAATCCTCAACTGAAATTAGCCCTACCTCTGTGTCAGCCAAAGGAGATAACTGCGAAAGACTCTGGGCATAGTTCCAAAATTCTTCGAGGTGCTCCGTTGAAAGAATTATCTTTCCATCCAATAATTTTTTGCATTGAATCGGGAAGCCTAGCAATATTTGCTGCTCGTTCGCTTCTTTTACTTGAGCAGCATTATTGTGGAAGCGCCGGTTTAAAAAGGGGCCATTTTCTCCGGTTTACCGGTCCCATGTGGTCCACCATAGCCGGTTTAAGAGTGGACCATTCACCATCGCATAGTGGGCGGCCTCGGCCTTCGACGTTTTAGCCGAGCCGATGCC
>DATBTE010000468.1:0-2095 GCA_036559425.1 Pseudobdellovibrionaceae bacterium
GTAAATTCGATATTGATCCGCCAAAAATTTATTTCAGATCAGGTGAATTCAAAGCCTATAAAGAAAAATCTGAGAAAAATTATTTTGCTGCCACTTCGGAGGATGCATTTTCCCCAACGATGACCGCCGAAGGGTTTCGCAAGGTCGGCGTGTTACAAAGTTTACTTGAAAAAAATGCATTAGGATCAGGCAGAAATGGCCCTCTTTTCTGGGATGAGCCAGAAGCCAATATGAATCCCAAATTAATGCGCATGATGGTTGAAGTATTGTTAGAACTGTCTCGCAGTCATCAGCAAGTTATTGTTGCAACCCATGACTATGTTTTGCTCAAGTGGTTCGCTCTGCTAAAGGATGATGGTAAGGGAGATCACGTTCGTTTTCATATTCTGCACAGAGAACCGATGTCAAAAAAACTGAAGCTCTCTTCTACTGATGAATATCTAGAAATCAAGCCAAACCCAATTTCAGATGCGTTTCGTGACCTTACTGTAACGCATGCTAAGCAAAATACTGGAATGAAGAAATGAATGAGCTTGAAGAATTGGACTTAGCCATCGTATTTAACAATGCAGTGGATCTCCCACTGAAGTTTGACCAACAAGACCCTGACCATGATAATTTTCACGATCTTGTGAATATGCCACGTGTAGATTTTGTAGTTGAGATGGATAAAGAAGTTTATTTCATCGAGCTAAAAGATACTAACAGACCCGATGCAGCCGATCCGGGTGGCGCTACTTTCATGAAAAAAATCGCAAGCGGTAAAGTCGAACAAAGCCTAGCCGAGAAATACCTTTATACATTTTTCTTCCGCTGGGCAGAAAACCAGCTCAATAAACAAGTTCACTATGTGTGCCTGATTACACTTGAAGACCCAATGGTTAATATCTTAGCTGATGATCTCGCTACCACATTGCGACATTTACTAAAACCATCGAAAAGATGGACGCGACAACCACTTGCCAGTTGCCAAGTTCATAGTTTGCAGTCTTGGGCAGAAGCATTCCCAGAATGGCCGATACGCAGATTATCAGATGAGGTAGCATCGTAAATAAGGAAAAAATGGAAAACACAAAACTAAAAAAATTTGCGCAGTTCGCCCGACGCAGCCTGATCGAACAAGTTTCAGCCAAACTCAGACATGTTCTTTCTGAAGATAGCGCCTCTCGGCGTGAAAATGTGGAAGTCGTTAGAAAACTGGAAGAAGAGATCCATATTCAGGGTAAAGACCAAGTAATTGAACGGGTGGCCTATATCTGGTTCAACCGCTTCTGCGCTTTGCGCTTTATGGATGTTAACCGTTACACTCGCATCGGCGTGGTTTCTCCCGCCGAAGGACAGTTCCAGCCCGAAATTCTGGCCGAAGCCAAGATGGGCCATATCGATGACGAGATGGTGCATGACAGAATTCGACAGCAAATCTTTGCTCTTCTCGGCGGCAACGCTCCCAGCCGCGATCCGCAAGGCGAGGCCTATCACCTGCTAGTTGTCGCCGCTTGTAACTACTGGAACAAGGCCATGCCGTTCCTGTTTGAGCGTATCGAAGACTACACCGAATTGTTGATGCCCGACGATCTGCTCTCGGGCAACTCCATCCTCGCTTATACCCGCGAAGCCATGACGCCGGATGTCTGCGAGGATGTCGAAGTGATCGGCTGGCTTTACCAGTTTTACATTTCCGAGAAAAAGGATGCGGTGTTTGAAGGGCTGAAGAAGAATCAGAAGATCACGCCAGAAAACATCCCCGCAGCTACCCAGCTTTTCACTCCGCATTGGATCGTGCGCTACCTTGTGGAAAATTCTCTAGGACGTTTGTGGCTGCTCAACCGTCCTGACTCGAAGCTGGTCGAGCAGATGGACTACTACATCAAGCCCGAACAGATCGAGACGGACTTTCTACGCATAGGTAAACCGGAAGAGATCAAAATCTGCGACCCGGCCTGCGGCTCCGGCCACATGCTGACCTATGCTTTCGACCTGCTCTATGCCATTTATGAGAAGGAAGGCTACGAGCCTACCGAAATTCCAGAGAAGATACTAACCCACAATCTCTTTGGGCTAGAGATCGACGAACGCGCGGGCGAGCTGGCTGCTT
>DATBTE010000469.1:0-2951 GCA_036559425.1 Pseudobdellovibrionaceae bacterium
ATTTACCGCGGGTTCTCGAACAATATTTTGTAGCCATTGTGGGGCTTCAGGCGTCTGAGTAATTTGGATATTGGTTTTATAAACCGGTTCTGAGGCCAAAACTAAAAGCTCAGAATTTTTATGAATTACCAGACCTTCAAGTTCTCTCTTTTGGGTGAACACATACGAACCCTGCTGTATTAAATTTTCAGAAAGTCCAACGGCTAGCGGACGCTTGGATTTTTTTTCAAAATCACTCCACTCGGAATTCTGAATATCGAAGTGACTATCAAGATAAGCTATATGGGGAGGAAGTTTTTTATTCGCTTTAACCATGAGTGTTTTATAAATAGGAATAAACTTCAATCTTCCCATGGTAGCAGGAAAAATTGAAAATACCGCAAGCATAAGAGTAGGCAGAACTAATGCCTTACTAAACAAACATTCACCTCAACTTCAAAGTCTTTATTTAATTACTCTTCTATAGTATTTAATAGGGCTTGAAATCGTCAATGATGTTGCGATTGTCGCGACTTTGGACAAGCGCTTTCTGCACGTCTAGTGCGATTTTGCGGGCTCGCGTTTCATCTTTTTCAACAACCTGATAGACCCCTGCATGATCACGAACTTCAACCACGACCTCAACCTGGATGTCGTAAGGTCTACGATCTCCCAGAATTATAACATGAGTTGAGAATCGTTCTCGCGCCATCTTAATCTGGTCCTCACTATTCCCTTTGCGGTCATAGTATTTAGAAAGCAGTTCACGGCCATTTTCACTCGTCACCCTTGGTTGCCCGATGACCGAGACAACGGCCTTGCGTGTTTCACTGATATTCAAAGGGGTTTCCCGTAAATAGACTCCCTGGGTTTGACAACCAATAAAAATAAAGATTGAGAATAAAAACGAGAACCCAAATATTTTCATATTATTTTTTTTGTACCTTATTCCAATCATCCAAAAAGACTTTAATCCCTTTGTCAGTAAGTGGATGATGGGTCATCTGCTGCATCACCTTGAACGGAATAGTTGCAATATCTGCACCCATTTCCGCAGCCATTTGAATATGCATAGGACTACGAACACTTGCTACCAAGACTTCCGTGTTAAAATCATAATTTTGATACATCTGAATCACTTGAGCAACCATTTCCATGCCATCGACACCAATGTCATCAAGACGTCCGACGAAGGGAGAAACCATACTTGCTCCTGCTTTCGCAGCAAGCAAAGCTTGCATCGGAGAAAAAACAAGAGTTACATTCGTGCGAACTCCTTCAGCTTTCAATTTTTTTACCGCTATCATTCCATCTTCACACATTGGAATTTTGACAACCACATTACTTGCAATTTTCGCAAGCTCAAGTCCTTCGCGAACCATTTCATCTGATTTCAGGCTAATCACTTCAGCTGAAACAGGACCAGAAACTTCTTTACAGATTTCTTTGATCACAGTGAAAAAATCTTTTCCTGATTTAGCAATCAAAGAAGGATTTGTTGTGACACCATCCACCCAACCTCGCAAGTTAGCTTGTCTGATCTCTTCAATTTCCGCTGTATCAATAAAAAACTTCATGATTTCCTCCGATTTCCCACTCTTGTACGTCCACTAGCGCTAAAAATCAACCAAGCTTTTTCCTTGCAAAAAAAACTCAGCATCTACTGCGGGAAGCGCCAAGGCCGAAATTTCACTCAGTGTCTTTTCCATAATCGGATGCTCAAACTGGGGCCATGCCTCAGAGGCACAACGAACGATTAAGAAGTCAGCATGAAGATGAGGACTTGGCAATGTAAGTTGCGGCGATAATACAACCAGATCATCATAGGTTAAAAGGTTGAGTGAAATTCTATTATCTTTTTCCAGTCGACGGAAATGCCAAAGCAACTCGTCGACAGCGCAATTCGTAGTAAAACGAAGGACGGCTTCAATATTTGCATTGAGATCTACTCGATTTGTTCCCAGATATCTTTTATAAATTGATGAAACAGCGGAGATATGGCCAAGTTTTCTCAACTCGGCCATAAGTTTTCGAGCAATAGGGGTTCCCCCTACAAGATCCGTTGCTAAGTGTACCAAGGTCTGGTGATTAAATACATTCATCAACTTCCACTATAAAGAACATCACGCATACTATAGAAGCCTTTTCTCTTAGAACCCAACCATAGGGCGGCTTCGACAGCTCCTCGAGCAAAAACCGCTCGATTTAAGGCCATATGTTCAAATATAATATGTTCTTCTTCAGACATCGCATGAATTTTATGTACTCCAAAAATACCGCCCCCGCGAATTGATAGAGGCTCCGGCAATTTACGTCCTACTGTCTGTTCCAATTTTTCTTGAAGACTCTTCGCGGTTCCACTGGGTCTGTCTTTTTTCCGATTATGATGAAACTCTTCAATTTGAAAATCAAACTGACGAATTCGCGAAAATACTTCTAATGCTTCAGTGATAACAGCCACTCCCAAGCTCATATTTGAAGCCCATAAAACAGGAATTACCTTTGCCGCCTTTTCAAGGGCAGCATAATTGGATGCTGTTAAGCCAGTGGTTCCAGAAACCAGGGGGGTTTTATTTTTAATAGTTACTTTGAGAAGTTTAATCAAAAGCTCAGGACTTGAAAAATCGATCCAAATTTCAACTTCCTTTGCTTCTTTACAGTTGGGTGTTGGACGGGTGTATGCAAACTCTCCTAAAGAGGCAGAACGACAAATAGCGAGATGAAGTTCAAGTTCATCTTTAGTTTTTAAGATCGCGGTGATCTCCTGTCCCATGCGACCACTCGCGCCAACCAAACCAACTTTTAACTTTTTTTTCATTTAGATCACTTCCAGCGCTTTCATTTCTCGCTTCATCTTATCCGCAAGATCACTGGACATACTTACCAGAGGCAGGCGCAGTTCAGGAGACTCAATAATTCCCATGTAATAGAGTGCCATTTTCACTGGGATAGGATTGGCCTCCACAAAGAGA
>DATBTE010000470.1:0-1954 GCA_036559425.1 Pseudobdellovibrionaceae bacterium
GTTCATTTACAAAGCCTCCTCACGGCCTAGAAACCATTGGATGTATGTCTATGATGAAGATTCTGCTTTTGCGAGACTCCACTTCCCTAAACGATTGACTGAACAATCGGAAGATCCAATACAGGCCGTCCAAGCTGAAGTGTATTCTTCAAAGCTTAAAAAATTAGATTCGCACTCCACTCAACCTGAACGAATCGTGGGTGCGCTTGAAAAAATGGGTATTCTGAAATCTTCTGAGATTATCTCGTCGGACATTCGCTTCTGCAAATACGCCAATGTGATATTCGATCATCAACGAAAATCCAATATCGATTCTATTTTAAATTTTCTGAATAATAATAACATTATTCCCATTGGAAGATTTGGAAAATGGGCCTATTTATGGTCAGATGAAAGCTACCTGGATGGATATAACAGTCTAAAAAATAAATTTACTCTGTAAGTTTTAACTTTACAAAAAATGGACAACTAAATGCTTAAAACAAATTTTAAATATTATACGTTCATTAGTTTGTCCTGGATCACCCTCTTTGCAATAATCCTCAGAGTCGGATCTTCATGGAATATAAATCATTGGCTCTTTTTTGCCCTCCAGATCCTCCTACCGATCATGTATTTATTCCCCTTTGCCTCCCTAGCTTGGCGTTTTTCTAAAAATCTAGAGTACCGTCTTTTTTTCTCGATAACTTTATCTTTATCGGCGCTCGCGATTTTTAACTTCATCACAGCAAGATTCTTTCTGCTTAACCTTTACCTCCAGTGGGGCGCATGGTCCCTGTGCCTTATTCCGGAAGCTTTCACTGGATTTCCTTTTTTGAGAAGCAGTTTGACCCCCCTTAGATCTTTCTTAAAAATCAATAGTCTCACATCCTGTTTCAATCATATTTTATGTTGCACTTTAGCCTTGCTGTTTGCCCTGACGTGGCTGCTTCACCCCAGCCTTGGAGCTACTTATCCACCCACTACTTTTGACCTTTCCTTACTCCACCTCACTCTTCCACAGACGTATATTTACAATGAAGGAATTGTAAATTCATGGTGGCTAAGAGGCCCTTTCGTACCTCAGCTGGTCCATATTTTATTCGCCGGGGGAATGAAGTGGGGCTCCTTAATCACTGAACGTATTGATTTGTTTCCAACTTTTTTTTCCGGTGCTATGTTTTTAGTCTGCCTTATAGGCTTCATCGACTTTTTTAAGGGCGCCCCACGCCGAGCACTTTTAGCTTTTATTTTATTTCTTTGCTTTCCCATCGCCCGCTGGCACCTAACGACCGCCTACATGGACCCCACGCTTATGGTCGGCATCTTGGCAACTTTCATGTCAGCAGCAGCCTATTTAAACCATAGAAAAGATAAATATTTTTATCTTTTGGCCTTCTTTTCCGCAGTCTCTTTTTCCGTTAAGCACTTTGGCGCCTTTTACGCCTTACCCATTGTCTTATGGGCCTTCATTGAATTGATACGGCAAGAAAAAAGACTTCGTTGGGGACTCCTCATTCAAGCGCTCGCCTTGGCTCTGCTTCCAATAATAGTATTTTACCACTATAATTATGTAACAACAGGGTCCTTTTTTTTCCCTTTTGTTTTCACAGAGAACAACCAGCTTTTTTGGGACTTAGATAGCGTTAAGAGTTTTAATGCTGCGATCAATGCATTCAGTGGAGGGAGCGGGTTTTTAGATTTGCTAAAACTTCCTTTAACCATAGGTACCTCAGAAAAACATAGTGACACCTCTCAATTCGCTGTGGGCCTTCTTTGGGCTCCGGTCTGGCTTATCGCCAATTGCATTTTTTTCTTTCGTCGCTACAAGAAGAAACCCTTTGATCCCGTTGAATTCTTGTTTTTTACAACTGTGAATTTGCAAACTATCATTTGGTACAAAACAAGTCCTGTCTTTAGATATCTCACCTGTGAAATGATGCTCATGTCTCTGTTTGCCTTATGGATCACGGAA
>DATBTE010000471.1:0-5206 GCA_036559425.1 Pseudobdellovibrionaceae bacterium
GTAATCATAAGTAATTTCTTTTCCAGAGACACAAGCCACTTTTTTAGCTATAGCGTCCACGCTTTGGACCCTGTCTCGAATCCAAGATACCCCATTGGGCATGAGTTCGCTCATAGGCTTTCTGGTTTTTTCTTTGGGTACAACCCCTGCTCCTACCAATGTCCACAAAGGTTGATAGAAATGATATTCCGCTGGCTCAATCAGACCGATATCTTTACCGTTCATTTTTTTATTAAGGCGAGCAGCGACGGCAACACCACCAGTTCCAGCACCAAGTATGAGAACCTTAAAATGAGAAATAACTTGCTCCTTAGTTAAAAATTTAATTTCGACTGTCTTTGCTTATATAGGCCCTCATTCTTTAGACTAAACTAACTAAGATAAGAGGCCGTTTATCGACTTCAATCAAAACGATTTTTACACAAAATTCAATGTAAAAATAACTCTCTATATAAGAATAAGAGCGGGGCATTAAACACATTAGAGCATTTAATAACTAAGTCGTTTTATTGGATTTTTCTTCGTTAGAATTTTTCACGCGCTTGGAAAGAGTTTTTAGCAATGCTTTGGACCACGCAGGTTTAGAAAATAAAATAGCATCCAGACTAACGCTTGGAATCTCAATCAACTCACAGTCAGTGATACTAATGACATCTGCAGAGCGAGCCTCACCGTTAATGTAGGCCATTTCGCCAACAAACTCTCCAGGATAAATGGTTCCGAGTAATATTTCATTTGCGTTCTCAGTCTTATAAGCTCTGAGTTCTCCAGACTTAAGGATGTAAACGAAATCAGCCGTTTCGCCCTCTTTGATTAAATATTCGTTGGGGGACAAGAAACGCAAATGATAGATTGATTTATCTTCATGAGACACCCAATTCAGCGCACGTGTAATGTGATTATTAAATACTTTCACTTGGCCACTACCCGATAAAAATTGTACTTGCCCCGTCACAACTTCATCGATGAACCGATCTTCATCAGCAACAGGAGCTAAAATAATTACGGCAGCGCGATCTTTTCTCTTTAAAATATTATAAGTCAAATCCACAGCGCTCAATTTCGAAATTTGAGAATCTACAACCACTACGTGAGGAGGCACATTCTCACATTTAAATAGCGCTTCTACACCATCAACGGCTGTAAATACTGTGGCGTTTTGCACATGAGCTTTGATTGTTTCCTCAAGCTGAGTATTCAATTCCGCATTTGGGGTGACTACTAAGAATATTCTTTTATTTTCCAACTCTGCCATGTACCTATGCTATTTCAAGTCTATCCAATAGCAAACAAAATCAACCAATTCAGACCTTAAGCAATCGATTTTTTTCAACTTTCCATTTAATCCTGATTCATTTTGAGACAAAAAGTGAATCATATTAGTTCTCAAAAAATGAACTAAAAATGCCGATATACTATTCATGACAAAATCAAATAAGCGTATTGGAGTATTTGCAATCCTGGCAGGTTGGGCTCTCCTTATTATGTTTTTTCAGAATATGACATTTATCGAGTTCTCGACCCTAAATCTCCCCTTAGTAGATGAGGACTCCCGGCAAGACCAAGCTCGAGAACTCTTGGGCAACTACTATAAAGGGAGTCTGGCTCAACGATTCGAAGGAGAGCAGTCACTAAATTATCTGGTCTATAAAAAAATTGATGCATCAATGCCAGATCGCTGGAAAAACCGACTTCCTGAAATCACCGAGGCCCTGATCGCTGAAAGCCAAAAGCAAGAACTAGACCCCATCTTTGTTTTAGCCGTAATCCAAACTGAGAGTAATTTTAACACTGACGCTCGTGGCACATCAGGGGAAATCGGCCTCATGCAAATCCTTCCTAAAACTGCCGAGTGGATTTCGAAGAAATATAAAATGCCCTGGAAGGGATCCCGTTCTCTCTTCGATCCCATCGTCAACATTAAAATCGGCGTCACTTATTTCGCACATTTAAGAGATGAGTTTGAAAGTCGTGCCTATCACTATCTTCCAGCCTACAATATGGGGCCGAGAAATATGCGAAAAGTCAGTCGTACTATTGGCAGTATTTCCAGTACTGGACGAATCATAAAACGTGATTATGCCATGAGAGTCATGAAAAATTACACCAATATCTATGAGCAAATGGTAGTAGAACAAAAAGAACTCATCAAACTTGCTAAAAATCAAAATAGTTCCAAGATCTCAGAAAAACTCAGCCGGTAATTATGTTTTTTATAGATGAGTACAAGTTCGATACTTTCTTTATGCAAAAGCACATTAAACATCTATAAACAATTGTGAACTTGGTATGATCTTGGATAAGAAGACTCTCTAAAAATGGAGGTCTTCAATGAACAAGCTTAAACTATCGTTTCTTGGCTTTATTTTATCGGCAATATACTTACTCACAGCATGTACCGGAAATTTAGCCAAAGACCTCGAGACGGATCGTGATCATGAAAAAGATTCAGATTTTTATCTAGCCGCGGTCGAAGACCAAAATGCCTCTCCAGATCTTATACGCAAAAAGCTCAGTTATTTTTTTCTCGTAGAACAATTCAACGTAGGTATAAATGGTTCGATGCTCGCTGCCATTAAAAGCAATCCCCCAGGCGGAATCCTTTTTTGGAATGGCAACAATGCAGATGCTACCTTGCTCCGTGAATCTGTGCGTGCCTATTCTCAACAGGCTGAAGCTTCGAACCTGAACCCTCTTTTGTTCTCTACGGACTATGAAGGTGGGGCTCTTCACCAGTCACCAAATGGAACTAAGACTCCCGGAGTCCAGCGCTTTACTAAAGGCTTCTCAAGTCTAGCTCATCCCCGCTGGTTGGGTATTTCAATGAAAGAATACGGCACAGAACTCTGCATCTTACATGGTAAGATTATATCTCAGGAACTTAAATCAGTCGGCATCAATTATCCCTTATCGGTAGTAAGTGACCTAGCTACGCAGACTTTGACTTTTGCTCGCGCTATTTCAAAAAACCCTGAAGAGACCAGCCTATGCATAACAAAAATATTTGAGCAATTTATAAAGACTAAAGATATTATTTTTGTAACGAAACATTTTCCAGGTCTTGGGCTCACAAAGGGCGATACCCATGAGGGAACTGTGACGGCCACTACAACTGATGAGGAAATCCTCTCTGCTCATTTAAAACCTTTTGCTGATCTTATCAGATTTTCAAAATCCAACGCTGCGGAAAAACTATTAAGTATTATGACAACTCACGCGAAATTCTTGGCCTATGATGGAGATCACGTAACCACAGAGGCCCCAAAAATCGTCACCGAGCTTCTTAAAAAGAAAATGAGCTTTGAAGGACTTGTGGTCAGTGATGCAATGTGGATGGGGGAATATGGAAAAATGAAAAGCATGCAACTTATGTCCGTCTATCTAAATAGCTTCTTGTCTGGAATTGATCTTTTAATGATTCCCGGCGTACGATTTGCCGAATCTGTAAACTATTTCCGTAAAGTCTATGATGGCAGTCTTACAGCAGAAGAAAAAGAAGCGTTGACGGATCGCACAGGTCTAAGCTGGCAAGAAACACAAGAAAAGTTCATGGCTCGCATCGCGCAAAGCTTAAATGCTCATGATACTGCAAGAAGCAAAATCAAGGCTCCGCATATTTATATTCAGAAAAGTGAAACTCCTTCCAACCTTACGAGCGCTGACCGCGCCCGTTATAATGAGATCTTGAGTCAACTTTCAATTCACGGTAATTCTTTACAGAAAGATTAAAAAAGGATTTCTGTGGATAAGAAAAAGTTGATTGCCCATATTCGAGCAGAATTGGAAAAGGATCTTTTGATCCTTAAGGAAGTTGCCCGCGTAACTCGCGAAGCAGCAACTCACGAAGAGAGCAAACCAGAAAATCAGTATGACACCCGCGCACTTGAGGCTTCATATCTTGCGGGTGCTCAGTCCAAGCGTATCACTGAGACTGAGGACGTCTTGGTCGTCTATAAGCATATCGAGCCGAAGTATTTCACGGAACAAGATTCAATCTCAGCCACCGCACTAGTTGAAGCGGAACTCAATGGAAAAAAAAGTTATTTCTTTGTTATGTCTAAAGGGGGCGGGCTCACTGTCACTTTTGAAGGTACAAAGATTCAAGTCATCACGCCAGGAAGCCCCTTAGGTGGAGCTTTACTCGGACTTAAAGTGGGCGACTTAGCCCTTCTTGATAAAGGATCACAGATCCTAGAATACGAAATCTTATCTATCCAGTAAGAACCTTATTGGCCCTTTTGAGCCTTTGTGAAAGAGTCTTCACCAAAGCTCTCGCCCATGATGGCTTGGAAAAAATAACACTATCTAAATTACTCATGGGAATTTCCACCACATCAACTTCAGTCAGTGCTTCGATCGTGGCCGATCTCGGCTCATTGTTAAAATGTCCCATCTCACCAACGAATTCGCCGGCGCTTATTTCCCCTAGAATCACTCGGCCACACGCAAGAGTATCAGAATAAGCCTTTAGGGTCCCGTTCTTTACTATATAAACAGTGCTAGGGCTGTCACCTTCTTTAAAAAGCAACTCGCCTGGCTCCAGGTGTTTTAATGTGTACTCAGGAACTTTAGCAGTTTCTTTTGGTGCTACGATCCTTGAGACGCATTCAACCACACTTGCTTCCCGTTCAGGCTCTGTCAAGTAATGGATTCGACCGTTAGGAGGGTAAAGCTCAGAGTCGACGATGACCGACAGAATAACTATATGAAGGTCACTATAATTTTTCTCTTTATAAATCTTAGCGACCACTTCAAGGCCCGAGCTTTTCGGCAGGTACTCATCTACAAAGACAATCTTGGGAAAAACATTGTCTATTTTGTATTTCGTATCAAACCAGTCTGTCGCATGAAAAATAGAGCAGTTCGGAAAATTCTTATTAAGAGTATCCGACATTACCGTGATACGGCTACTGTTTCCACTTACTATAAGAAAAATGTTTTTATCTTGATTACGTGCCATGTTGTATTACCTCTTCCATATTATCTACTTGATACACAACTGACGTACTGCTTTTGTATATATGTATATTATCCTCCTCCTTATGTTCATACTCAAGCGCCTGTCAAAAGAGACGTCAGGTTGCTTTAAGGCGCGTCAAATCGAGAAAGAATACATGCTTTAAAAAAAGTCTGAATGTCTATTTCTGAGAAAATTTATTAAAACTACAACTCAGGCTAAAGTCTTCTTTTTGATTCAACTCCGAGT
>DATBTE010000472.1:0-4930 GCA_036559425.1 Pseudobdellovibrionaceae bacterium
AGTGCCTCCTTCCATGAGAAGGCCTTCCTGGCCGCCATCGTGGCAATCAGAGCGAAAGATCAATTCAATTCACATCATATCAATGAAATAACTTTTTCTATTTTTGCTCCCCGCGTATCGCTAAAATGGCCACGATGGCCATTTTACAGCAAACTCAAGGACGGTCGAACTCTCGCGCCAATTCTCTCTGCGTTTAAAGCCCTCTCGCTCCAAAACGCTAAAAAATAAAAAACCCACATCTCAACCAAAGATATGGTCATAGATGTGGGCCCTAGAAAATTGCATACTTCTTTTTCTATTCAATCCTCTTATTTAAAAGAAATTTAATAAAAGAAAATTAAAGTTTTGTACATTCTAGAGGGTATACATTTCCTTTGGCCGCGAGCATGCCTGACCACTTACCTGAAGTATCGGTTCCGAGACCTAAAACTCCGCCATCTCGAATAACGCCATCAGCGCCTTGGCTGAATTGGTCTCCTAATACGAGAGTGGTTACGCCTCCAGCAGTGATTTGTTTTTGCAAGCTGCCCTTTTCAAGTTGCATGAAAAGGTTAGTGGCTGTTTTGTCATTCAACTGCACAGTTATGTAATCAACTGATTCGTTATCTGAGATTGATACATTTACGGAAACTGTGGGAGTGGAAGTCTTAACAGGAACATTACATTTAAAAACTGGCACTTGCGCCGCGTGAGTTGAAAAGCCTGCCAAAAGTGTCATTGCAAAAATCGTTTTTTTCATTCAGAACCCCTTGTTAAATTTTGGACGAGGCTAGTGCAACTCCCTAAAGGCAGCAACCAAAAATTTATGACATTATATTCACAACAGAAGACATTATTTCACATTGAGACTTATCTTTAGTTATTAAATGTATGTACGTATTTGTAAATGTTTGTAAATGTTTGTTGAAATGTTTTGTCACGGATTGAGAATTGCTAATCACTCATTAGACAACGTCAAGTTTCTACACAGTCTAAGCGAATACAATAAGATTTTAGCCGGTATTAATTTTGCAGCGTTTTCTTTTAGCACCGGTGAATCTTTCTTTTTGGGGGATTAATGAAAAGGTACGTACTTGCGGCTTTTACTTTTTGCCTTATAATAGGCTTTCAAAATTGCAGCCCACATCAATTCACAGATGTTAATAATTCAAACGCCCTTAGCAATCCTGCAGAGGTGACCCCCGCGGAGAAAGTGGACGTGTCTCAGACTGAGATCGTTGAAATTCCTGAAAGCCCTTATCTGGAGTCGCTGCTACAATCCGATATTATAGCCATCAATCCCACTTCTACTTTTGCTTCCCATCACCTAACAATTAATGTGAAGACGGGTGTGGTGCATGTAATGGATCAAAATAACGAGACTCTAGCAGGAATTCAATACTGTTTGAGCTCTTCGGATGTGAATGAACTCCAGACCATCCTCACCTCTTCGAAACTTTGCGAGAACCAGGCTATTATAGATGAGCAAACGAACTGCACGGCGAACTATCAATTTCCTTATGCTCGTTTGCAAGTCTTGGATACTAAAATTTCTTTGGGTGAATCTACGAGTGGCTGCCATAAAGGTCCAGATCTCTGTGGAGAGCAAAGAGACTTGCTTCAGGGACTCATCGCTCACATTCAAGGTGACCTCGCCTCTAAAAAATGTGAGTTCCAAGTCGTCCAACAACAATAGCTCTAAGGTAAGCTTATAAACTTAAGATCTGTTGGACCTTTCGGAACGCCTCTGCTATTTTTGTTCGGTCAGGTGCGGCCCCTTGAGCAAAATCGGGACGTCCTCCGCCTTTACCACCCATTACAGCCGCAACTTCTTTCAGCAGGTTTCCAGCCGAGTATTCGCTAGAAATATCTTTACTCACAGAAACGATGACCGGATGTAAGCCTTCCCCTCGCCCCACCACTACCACGATTCCTTTTTGAATCTTATTTTTTAGGTGATCGGTGACTTGAGCCAACACTTCGCGATCATCCAGAGCGAGATCTGCCATGACGAGCTTTGCCGCTCCAGTTTTGGTATTAAATTTTTGGGCCTTATCAACCAAATCATCAATATTTATCTGTCCGCCCTGAAGCTTCTTAACCTCTTTCTCGAGATTTTTGATTTCATTTTTCTTTGATTCAATCCAAGAAACGAGAGAGGACTCTAGCGGAGCCTGAGTAACAAAGTGAGACCAGGCAGGTTCCACACCAGCAACGCCCCGGGCTTGTTGATTTTGCTGAATGCTGTACAAAGCATATTGAACGGCAAGGTCTCCAGTAATGGCCTCGATACGACGAACGCCGGCACTCACGCCGCTTTCAGAAATAACTTTGAACATGCGGATTTGGGAAGTGTTCTTAACGTGGGTTCCGCCGCAAAGTTCGCAAGAGAAATCACCTATAGTCAGAACTCGAACCACTTCGCCATACTTTTCCCCGAAAAGAGCCATGGCTCCTTTTTCAAGAGCCTCTTTGTGATTCATTGTTTCGGCTTTAACTTCCAGGGCTTTGCCAATTTCGGTATTTACCAGGTTTTCAACTTGAGAGATCTCCTCAAGGCTCAAAGACTTGTTATGGGTAAAGTCAAAACGAGTGCGCTGAGCATCCACCAAAGATCCTGCCTGAGTCACATGAGGTCCCAAGACTTTGCGAAGCGCGGAATGCATCAAGTGAGTGGCAGAGTGATTTGACATTGTATTACGACGTGGATTCTCTGCAACCTGAATCAGCATTGAATTGCCGACTTTAATCTCGCCAGACTCAACTTCTACATGGTGTAAATGAACTTCCGAAGACTTTGTCGTATTATGAACATTGACTGTGGAGGAAGGGGATTTCATCACACCTTGGTCGCCAACTTGACCGCCTCCTTCGGCATAGAAAGAGGTCTTATTCAAAACAAGCAAACCTGTTTGGCCAGCTTTGAGGCTTTGCACTTCTTTGGTTCCATCAGAAAGTCCAATGATCTCACATTGACCTGTCGTGGATTCGTAACCGGTGAATTTTGTAGGGCCGTTTTTGCTGAGGCGATCTTGGGCAAACTTTAAGATATGGGCCTCATCAGCCTGCATTCCTTTGCCTTTCCACGAAGCTCGAGCTTTCACTTTGGCGTTTTCCATCTCTTTTTCAAACGCAGCTTCGTCGATGGACAGGCCTTTTTCAGCAGCAATCAAACCGGTCAAATCCACGGGGAATCCGTAGGTGTCATACAATTTGAAAAGCACCTCTCCGGAAAGAGTTTTAAGACTCTTGGCCTTTGCTTGGGAAATTTCTTCGTTTAAGATATGTGAGCCTTGATCCAAAGTGGCTAAGAAGCGGGTCTCTTCATCTTTCACGGCTCCTAAAATATGGACTTTGCGAATCGACAATTCAGGGTAGACATCGCCCATAAAGTCGATCATTGTTTCTACCATCGAAGGTAAGAAAGAATGCTTGTCGTTGAGTTTATGGCCATAGCGAATGGCTCGTCTCATGATACGGCGAAGAACATAACCGCGTCCTTCATTCGCAGGAAGTGCTCCGTCGGCAATTAAATAACCGGTCGCCCGGCAATGATCCGCCATCACTCGAATCGCCGCCGTTCTTTCACGAATTTCTGGATTTTTGGTAAGCACATCCACGTCGGTGATGTATTCAAAACCGCCGATTTTACAAGCGCGCTCAATCATCGGAGCGAAAAGATCCGTGTCATAGTTATTGAACTTGCCTTGCATCGCTGCAACCAATCGCTCAAGGCCCGCCCCCGTATCTACAGAAGGTTTTGGCAATGGCGTCAGTGTTCCTGGAGGGTTCTCAAAATATTGCATGAAGACCAGGTTCCAGATTTCTACAAAGCGATCTTCACCTGCGGCAATTCCTTTGAAAGGATCTGACTCTTTGCCGGCTTTAGGGCCATGATCATAGAAAATCTCAGTGGAAGGCCCGCAGGGGCCGGTATCGCCCATCTTCCAAAAATTATCTTTGTCAAATCGGAAGATACGGTCGTGGGGGATGCCCTCTTGGTGATGCCAGAGGTCCGCTGCTTCATCGTCAGAGATATGCACGGTGACATAAAGTTTTTCTTTTGGAATTTTCAGTTCTTGAGTGAGGAATTCCCAAGCATAATGAATGGCATCTTTTTTAAAATAATCACCAAAAGAAAAATTGCCCAGCATTTCAAAGAAAGTGTGATGACGAGCAGTGAAACCAACGTTTTCCAAGTCATTGTGTTTACCGCCGGCGCGCACGCATTTTTGTGAACTCACGGCGCGAGTGTAGTCGCGTTTTTCAAGACCTAAAAAAGTATTTTTAAATTGATTCATTCCTGCATTGGCGAAAAGCAATGTGGGATCATTTTCGGGAATTAAAGAAGAGGACGGTACAGGAGTGTGTCCGTTTCTTTTGAAGTAGTTGATAAAAGCGTTTCTAATTTCAGAGCTTTTCATAAATCACCTTTCGCACGGTTTCAGAATCAAATCCTCGAGCAGCTAAGAATCGCCCCACACGAGCTTGTTCTTTTTTTCTTTCTTTAGAGGAGAGTTTTGAAAAATCAGAATATTTATTCTTCACAAGAGCCAGGGCCTTTTCAAGCTCCAAATCACGATTCTGGGGGATGGAAGGCAGGCCTTTTTCTTTGAGGTAGTTATTAATATAACTGATGCCTTTTTTCTTACGATGGAGCATCGTTGCCATTTTTTCAGATAGATCTTCAGGTTTACAGATCCATTGATGATTTTTCGCAAATTCGATGGCTCCATCAATAGCATCGCTGATCTCTTGTTGTTGAGAAGCGAACTCTTCAGATAGGTCACGGCCTTGTTTTTTAGCCAGCCTTTGGCGATATTGAAAGTTGCGCGTAAAATAAGTGCGTAATTTCGTACGGAGTTCTTTTTCAGAATGATCGCGCAAAGCCACGAGATCCATGACCTTCTTTTTCGCATAAAGTCTATGAGTATAAGGAGATTGTGCCGGT
>DATBTE010000473.1:0-21483 GCA_036559425.1 Pseudobdellovibrionaceae bacterium
TAATCCGTAAAATAAGACATAGACAGTTGTAGATTCCGTATAAAATAGCTTCAGAGAAAAGGAAAAGGGGGATTTTTAGTATGAAGCGGCAGTTTATACGTTCTCATGTCCATATTAACATTCATCCTTTGGAACGCTGGATTCGCATTATTGCTGGAGCGATCTTGGTTGTACTGGCTTTTCCTGGCGGTCAGATTAATGGCTGGTACTTATTAGGAGTGATTCCGCTCTTAACTGGCATTATTGGTTTCTGCCCGCTTTATTATGCCTTTGGCATAAATACGAATCGCTGGGCGCGGGTTAAAGTTGACCATACGAAAAAATAAAGGCGATGTTAATTAATTATAATAGGCGCTATTATCGCAGTTCTAACTGGGAGAAGGACAATAATGTTGTCAATTGAGAACATTTTGTGTTTCTGAACTGGCTGACTTTAAAACTAATCAGGAGTCTGAATGAAATTATTTTCTCCTCTTCCCAGCCCTGTTGAAGTAGAAAGAATTTTTTTATTCCTCAGCTCGCGGCATCTAGATAAATAGATCATGGTGCAGGCTCTGCAGATTCTGTAAAGACTCTCCTCGGGCCTGTAGCTAATTCAAAAACTCAAAACCTCCTTGCACAACTGTCTACTTTTGGATACAGCCTCGGTTCTGCTCATGGTTGGAAATACTAAGTTATTTCATTCACTTAACTTTTAAGTGGCCATGGAACGGAGCGTGCTCTGTAGGCGAGTGATGTGTTTAACCACTCACTCCAAAAGGAAATTAAAAGATAAGCCTATGAAATACTGTATTAAAAACTTTATCGCGATATTATTTGTTCACTTCTTATTTATAGCGCCTTCCTATGGTGAAGCGGTGGATAGCCCTGAGAACTGGATCATAGAAAAAATAGAGTGCTCTGGAAATGAAATCACCGCTTGTTCGATTATTGAAAATGAGATTTATCTTCGCGCCGGTGACAAGGTCAACGAAGAGCAAATTGAAAATGCCCAGCTGCGCTTAAAGACTCTCGGTCTTTTTTATGATGTTCAAATGTCCTTGCAAAAAGGAGTGATCCGCGGCCAAGTCATTCTGGTGGTTCAGGTGCAAGAACGTTCCGCGCATTATATGAATCTCAGTGGGTACTCTTATAAATCGAATACGGCGAGTGGAATCATTGGCATTGGGGATCGCAACCTGTTTGGTTTGGGGAAAAGGCTGGAGGTCGATGTTGAAAGATCATTTGATCAGAATCGCCAGAGTTTCAACGCCATGTTTGAAGATCCTAATATTTTCGGAAGTTCAAAATATTTTAGCTCAGTCCATTTACTCTACTTCAAAGTTGATAATGATGATATCCAGTACAAAAGCTCGATATTAAGCATAGCCCTTGGTCGCCGCATTTTTGATTTTTCCTATATCAAACTCATAGCCCGCGGAGGCCTTTCAGAATTTTCCACTTCAGGAGTCTCGAACGGAGAATATAAAAGCCTCGGAGAGGGCGTCGAGTATGGATGGAATACTCTGGATGACCTTTACTTTCCAACTTCTGGTACTACTTTGGCTGCAGGCTCCTATTTTTCAGACATAGGTGCAAGGTATTATCTTTCCTCTTCGTTTATCAACAGTCTTTATAAGGATTACTATTTAACTCTAGAAGGAGGATTGGATCTCGATAAATTCGATTCAGACTCTGCTTTTAACGGAACCCTCAGCTTTCGTCCTGCTATTGCCAAATACTTCACCTTTCATAGGCAGGGTCAACGCATACCGGATAAAATGAAAATCTTCTTAGGTGCTGATGCCTTTAACCTTCCCGCTACAAGCAGCCGCATCGAATTCAATGGCACGCTGGGCGTTTCTTATCTGATCGATTCATTCGGAAAAATAGATTTCACGGTTTCATTCCAGGATATGAGATGAAACTCGTAAGTCTATTTATGATATTTCTTCCTGGTTTTTGTTGGAGTCTGGAGGCTATGTTACAGCCATTACAAAAAAATGAAGCCGCCATCCAAATAAAAGGAGTGGAAGTTCCACGGGAGCAGTTGAAAAGGCATCTCAAATCAGGACTGCACAGTCTTTTTTTGTTTGAGTTGGCGGCCACTTTAAAATCATCTTCCAAGTCAGAACTCTTGTTCAAAGAAAAATATCGGTGGAAGGTCTATTATGATCTTTGGGATGAAGTTTATAGGGTGACTGTGCAAGGGGACGACAATACTGAGTCGAAGATGGAATTCAAAACCCTGGAAAATTTTTTCACCGCACTGGAAAATCCTCAGTTTCGAAATCTGCAGACTCTCGTGGTGGTAAAAAACTTTCCTAAAAATGGAACTTTGGGAATTCGCATTCTATTGAACCCTGTTTCTCAAGAGACCGTGGAGAGGGTTAAGAAGTGGGTTCATCAGCGCCGCGTCCTCGGAAGCTCAGGCGCGGTAATTTTCGGTGCGAAAAGTGGCGAAGCCACGCAGGAAGGCACCCCCAGATTTCTTAGCCTCTTTAACGAAATTCTGGGTTATGAGATGAACGATGCGAAGCAAGACTCGGCCTGGGCTTTTGCCGGAGTGGCACCGCTGCTTATTCAGGAGACCAAGCAATGAAACGACACCGTGTGCGTCTCTGGTTGATTCTTTCGCTGATGACAATGGTCGCCATTCCTTTAGCGGGAGCTTATTTTCAGATTCAAGACGTTTTGAATTCCAGTTTCTCCATGGGCTCCGAGGCAGAGAGCATTGAAGCTCTTGAGATGGGGCAGACCGCTCTCAAAGAGTTGGCTAAAAAATCTCCGGCATCAGAACAAAAATATCACGAGCAATTCTTGAAAATTCAAGAACTCAAGCTGAGCCTTGCTGAGCACGGTCTGATCAGACAGGGATTGGTAAATTCCTACACCTTTTATTTTCTCGTGAGTTTTATTCTGATGATGCTGATCTCGATTGGTTTTGCCGTGTTCTTAAGTCGAAAAGTGGCAAGAGCTTATGATCAAAGTTTCGAGGAACTGGTGCGCCAAAGAGACCGCAGTCAATTTTTAGAGGGAATGGCGCGCTGGCAAGATGTCGCCAAGCAATTGGCGCACGAAATTAAAAACCCCCTGCAGCCCATTGGGACTTGGATGAGAAATCTGGTAGCTGTTTTCCCAAATCAAAAAAAGCCAGAGGATTTTTCAATGTTATTGGATGAGGCGGCAGAAAGCATTCATCAGGAGATTCATCACCTGCAGAGTCTAGTAGATGCGTTCACCCAATTTTCCCGTCTGCCGGAGGCTCAATTTAACAAAGTTGACCTCGGTTTATTTGTTCGGGAGTTTCAGCAACGCTATCAGGAGTCTTGGGATGTGGATTGGCAGTTGGCAGTCACCTCAAAAGAAGCTCTTATTCAGGCCGATGTGAAGCTTTTACGGCAAGTCCTGGCCAATCTGATAACCAATGCGGTGGAGGCCAATTGCAAGGATCGGATTGTTGTCCACATTCAAGTAGCCCAGAAAAATGGCCATGTGGAGTTGGTGGTAGAAAACAGCGGAAAAGTGATTGAGGCCGCTTTGAAGGAAAAAATATTTGAGCCTTATTTTTCCACCAAATCCGCAGCAGCAAATTTCGGCCTGGGTTTAGCCATTGTCAGAAAAATCGTGTTCGATCATGGCGGCGATATCAACGTCGAAGATTGTTTTACGGGGGCCAGGTTTAAGCTGACATTTCCTTTGATAGGAGAAGGGCATGGATAATTATTGCCGGATTTTATTGATTGATGACGACAAAAACATTCGGCGCAGTCTTCAAGTGGCTTTGCAAAACAAAGGATTTGAAGTTCATTTGGCGCAAGATGCACAACAAGCTTTCCAAACGTTGCAGAAAGAGAGCTTTGATATTTTGGTCGTTGACGTCGTCTTGGGAGAATTCTCGGGCGTCGATTTTTTCTCACGAATCCGCCAACAGTATCCGGAAACGCCGGTTATTTTCATGTCAGGAGAAGCGACATTGACAGAGGTCGCCAAACTGATGCGGCTTGGTGCCGCCGACTTTTTAGAGAAGCCTTTCACTGAGGAAAGACTGATTTTAAGTATCGAGCGAAGTTTAGAGTTCTCGCGTCTTCAAAACCGCATTCAATATCTGGAAAAGGGACAGACTCCGAAAGAAGATGAGATCTATGGAGATTCAAATCCCATCCGCGAAGTGCGAGAGTTGATTTCTCGGGTGGCTCGTAGTAACGCGCATATTCTCGTGACTGGTGAAAGTGGCACTGGAAAAGAGCTGATCGCAAAGCAGATTCATCTGCAAAGCAAAAGATCGAATGAGGCCTTCATCAAAATAAATTGTTCCGCGATTCCGGAAACTCTTATCGAGAGTGAGCTTTTTGGTCATGAAAGGGGCTCTTTTACGGGGGCGACCCAGTCTAAGAAGGGTTATTTCGAGTTGGCGAATAAGGGCACTTTATTTTTAGATGAGATAGGGGACATGTCGCTTGCTGCCCAGGCAAAAATCTTACGGGCCATTCAAAGTGGTGAGATCCAGGCAGTGGGTTCAATCAGCGTCCGCAAGGTAGATATTCGATTAATAGCCGCGACTCACAAAGATTTGAAAAAGGCGGTACAGACGGGTGAGTTTCGGGAGGATCTTTATTTTCGAATCAACGTCGTGCCGATTCATCTTTGTCCCTTGCGCGAGCGAAGCGAGGATATTCCTTTGCTAGCCGAGAAACTCATTCGCGACATTGCTCTGGAGAATAGTTATATTGAACGAACTTTTTCTGCGGATGCCTTAGAGCTTATTTCACGTTGGTCCTGGCCGGGAAATATCCGTGAGCTTCGCAATTTTCTAGAACGCCTCTTAATTATGGGGGGAGCAGGTTTGATCCTCCCGGAAGACCTAACAATGCCCTTCTTTTTTAAAGAAACTCAGGAGTCCCTTCATCCGGTTTCTCTCAAAGAGTTCAGAGACTCTGCCGAACGCGAATACATCGTGGGAGTTTTAAAGAAGGTGGGGGGGAATATCAGCAAAACTGCAGAACTCCTTGAAATCGAACGCACGTATTTACACCGGCGTCTCGGGCACTTTAAAATTGAAAAGAGAGAGTACTTATAAGTTTTGATAATTTATCTGCGATAGGACCTTCACCGATCGTCCAACAAGTTGACAGGTCTATTCCAAAATATTTTTTTAACGGTTATAAGTGCCGTCTACAAAATTTTTGACCTAGGAAAGGCCTTGCCAATGAAACTAAAAACAATTTTGACTGCTATGATCTTATTAACAACTCACTTTGGCTGGGCAGCAGTAAAGGATGACGAGTCGACAGATACCCTCTCTATCGAAGTTCCAAAACATCAAGTCAAAGTCGGCCTTAGTGCTGAGCCTATCTGGTTATTGGTTGGTGGCGTCGGAGCTAAATTCGAATACTTTGTAACAGATCATATTTCAGTTGGAATCAACGGAGTTTACATTCCAGAACATCAAATTGAGACCTCAAGTTCAAAAGACCAAAGCCTCACCAGTGAGTCTTACCGTTGGTCCATGAATGAAATTAATTTAGGCAGCAATATCATGTTAACCGGAAGCCTCTCCACTAACGGAGTTTATCTCAATCCGGCTGTTGGTTATCAAAACACTCGCATTTCAGATTACGGAGTATTAAAATTAAAAGGATCCTTGTCGTCACCACAAGCTCGCTTGACCGCTGGGTATCAATTTGTCAATCCAGCGAATAACTTGCGATTTGCACTCGGCGCTGGTTTGCGCATGATTCAAGATAGCGATATTCTTGTGAAGGATGACACCGGCGAAGAAGTATATCGCCAAAAAACTTCAGGCCTTGGCGGATTGGCTTTAGACTGTCACTTAGGTTACATTTTCTAGGTAGTTGCGATAAGGAACTCTTCACCACTAGAGGGCTGCAACCCGTCGGTTCGCCCTGAGAAGTAACGTTGGATGATACCGTCTCTGGATATGTGCTGGGTATTTTTGAAGCCGGTTTCGCGGGCCAACGCCATTATCTCTGACGGCTCAAAGAAGCTGATAAACGGCGTTCCCGCAGCCCGTGCCCGCTCATACACCATCTGCAGTTGAGTGCGTTCTGCTGGGTCGATAAGTTGCAGTGGCAGTATGAATGTCATAGCCAGGATGGAACCCGGACAGAGTGAAGCAATCTGGCGTAACGTCATCGAGTTCGCCTCCTTAGTGAGGTACATGGAGACACCAGTGGAGGCGATAACCGCGGGTTGGCTCGCATCAAAACCGTTTGCTATCAGCTTTTCTTTCCACGACTCTCCCGCTTCGAAATTGACGGGCACAAAGTGCAAATTTTCTGGAGTATCGAAACCAAGCTCGATCAACCGACGCCGTTTCCACTCCTGAGTGCCGGGCTGGTCCACTTCAAAAATTTGCAACTGAGATGCGATCTCAGGTCTGCGTTGGGCAAAGGTATCTAGTCCTGCTCCGAGAATGACATATTGATGGATGCCGTGGCTTAATTTTTCCACCACCAGATCTTCAATAAGTCGAGCCCGAGCCACGATTCCGGCACGGTAGCCCCTTGTACCCTGGGGATGCATATCCTGACGCTGCCGCCAGCCTGCGTCCGGGTTTACCAATTGCAGGCCAATCTCGTCTTCGAGCACATGCGGGAGGGGATCGATCTGAACGTGCATGGCTCGCCACAGAGCGACCCGCACGGCTGAACTATCTGGTGCGCTGGTTTGCTTATTGTCCACATCCACGATCTGTCTCCCTATCAAAAAATAAATTACGCCAATGCCAGGTTAGCACCAAAAATTTATGATGTGAAGTATTCGGAATCGCGCCCTAACTTACGTACTTACATAACGAATAGCGCCCAGAGGCATCATTCTGGACTAGTAATTTAATATTTGGACTGAACCGCCAAAGGCGGTTCAGTCCAAAGCAGGAATCTTAATCGTATCAACTTCCCAACCACTTTACTTTTCATCTTTAGCGATTTTTTCCTGGGCTTCTTTATCGGCATGACGGCTGGGCTTGCCTTTCAGAATCCATTCAAAACCGACTGCGATAATGGCGCCGATAAAGGTTGCAACGACATAGATCCAATCGCCAATGCGCCATTGTTGCCTACATTGCCGGGCCCTGACGCTGCGCCTAGAATTGTATTTATCAATCCGGTCGTCAACACTGTTTCTATCATAAGAGCTTTCCAGCTTTCAAAGCCGGGAATGGGAACTGTGGCTCCAAGATGTCCAGTGTTTCCAAACAGGGCTCTTAGAAAAAAGGAGGCTAGAAGGCCGCCGCCTATTTGCGCGAATAGGTACAACGGCCGGGTTTATATGGGCACCACTAACATCTCCCATGAAATATATAATAGCTCTAAAATGGCGTTTAAACTTCCTATCCTCTTTCTGAAGGGATAACGTGCAGGAAAGGGTTTTATGATGGGCATATCCATGATTTAGAAATGACAGCAAAAATTGAAAAATATGAAAGTAAAAGAAAACACTAAGTCTTCAAATTTGACTTGGGTAGGGTCCGCCCCTAGGAAAAATGCTTTTATCTGCCTTAGTCACAGAATTTCACAAAAGAGTCAAATATTCAAGGCACAGTAAGGAACCCCGCAAACACGAATCATTTTTAAATTCTAACCTCGGCCCATTTTACTTAAAAAGTAATTGTGCTACTGTATCAGGTAGTATAAAAACCGAATTGAATTAAAAAATACAACTCAAAACGGAGGTCTTATTGCATGGACTCACTCGAGAGATGGTCATTTATGAAGGTCTTTGTTTTAAGTTACATTTTAATGCTCGCGCCCTTAGTTGGGCGTGCTGATCTCTTCGTAGATGACCACGTTACCCGCACCGTGATGACGGAAAATGAACGGCACCTACCGGTCGTTCAGGTTGCGAAAAGCTCCGGCATTCTCCTGGGCGAGTCTCTTCTCTTGACTGCGCAGCATACGACCAAGAATTGGCAGAGTTATTCCTACCAGGGGGCCACAATGTTTTATGGGCCCCATAACGACCATTACTACTTCAAGTTCGAATCCATCATTGAGGAAGACGCAGCCCTCGATTATGCGATCGTGCGAATCTCGTGGAAGAATGGAGTCATCCCGCCTGGTCTACAATGGGTGAAATCCATCGTTATGCCTGGTGAGATCAAACTTGGCGTAATTCATACTATGGATATCTTTACCTTGGGTTCTCCTTGGGACAAGATCCCAAATCCAATGAAATCCAGCGGGAGCAAAATCGTGATTCTTCCCGACAGTCAAATTAAGTATCCGCTACTTTTCAATGCTGGAGTGATTGAAGGAAATTCCGGTGGCCCGATCTTCACGGCAGATGGGAAGCTCCTTGGGATCGTCACGGGCGGTCCTCACAAATTGGGAGAACCCGGTTGGGAAGGTAACGACCCGAATAAAATAGAATCCTGGAATTGGGGCACTCCAATCCAAAACATTTTCAAAATTAGCAAAGTGCTCCAAGAGCTTTTCCCCAGAGGAGAATAACTCTAGCCAGAGCCTTTGGCGGCAGCAAAACGTTGTAATATAAAATCTCTACACGATACATTCCCTGGGTTCCTTCCGGGATCGAACCCCGCAGGAGATCCGCTGGTTCCGCTGGCTTGAGGCCCGCGGAAATTTTGAAACCACAGGAATCGAACCGTGACACTTTCAGTGTCCCGTTCTTCTTCCTTGGAATGTTTCTGTAAGATTGTATCGACATCGTAGAACATAATGGTGGCCCCGGGGAGAATCGAACTCCCACGCCCTTGCGGGCACTGGATTTTGAGTCCAGCGCGTCTACCAATTCCACCACAGGGCCATTTAATAGAAGAGCTATCTTGTAATTGAAAAGAGCCGCTTCATTCAAGCTGTTTTTAGCAGTTCTTAAACAAGGGAGCGGCGAGTTATTAGGGGTGCCTATCTAGAAAGCATAAATTAAGCGCGCATTGGTTGAGGTCATACGTTCTTCGGTAAGGGCTGTTTGGGACTCGATCCCTTGGTTAATCCAGCTATAAAGAATTTCGAAATTAAAGTTCTTTTGCAGGACAATCCCTCCGCCAGCTTGATAACCAATATGCGGAGAGTGTTGGGCGTTGTCGTCGCCTGCAACAATGGAAGTGTTTACGCCCACCGCCGCATAGGCATACTTAGGAGCCGCCACGATAAAATTAACCGCGGGCACTACATTCGTAAGGTCGGACGTGCCCTCAGGTCGCTTTTCCAGTTTTAAAATACTTAAGTTGAGATCGAATCCCATGCCTCCGCGGGGAATTTGCTTATATCCCATTTTAAAGCCGAGCTGTTTGGGAATTTTGGAGGCATCTTCTTTAAGACCTTTTTCGAGGTTCCCAGTGAGCTTATTTTTAATATCACTTTGCAAACTATTGACGGACAGGTATTCAAACCCCAGATTAAAACCATCCACCATATAGGGCGAGGGACCAACGAGGGTATCAGGGTCGTAGTTATAAGTGGGTGGAGCCGTCTTGCGAAGTTTGGTAGTGGCAGTCCCCTGGGCCAGGCTCATTGAAGTGAGTGTTAAGGATATCATCGTCATCAAAGTTATTTTTTTCATCTGAATCTCCCTTTAAATCCTTTTAAGGTGTTTGCCTTTTTATAACCAAGAGTCGGGCCAATTTAGATGGAATAGCTTCCAATAGAATGTCCTAATTTGAGACGAAGCCGGTTTTTGTTAAACAGAACTCATGCAGCTAGGCGGCTACCCCAGGATAAGATCATGAAATCCTTTCAAGGTGTGTCGCAAAACTGGTCAAATTTTGAAGTTTTGGAGTCAAAATGCCCCCCTCTTTCAAGGCCCCGTTCGGGTATAGATATCAAAGGCTTAGACGCATTATATCAAAAAAGTCACTCATGGCATATTCGTTGCTCTAGGTTCTTGCGAATCAGAATGCTAATTCCCGAGGAGAACACTATGAACAAATATTTCTATATCCTTGCGGCTCTCAGTATCGTACCGAATTTGAGTTTGGCTCAGGCGGGAAATTTTGATGCTGAAGTCGATCAAGAACTTGATCAAATGTATGCCAATAAGCAGGCAGGAACTGTGGCCTCACCCGCGCCTACAAGAGGATCTGTTGGCGGAGTTGCGGCTCAAGGGAGTCAGCCGATTTACATCCTCAATCAGGCAACGCCCACTGCGGCGACCAACACCAATGTGCAAACTCAAACGGCTCAGGTGCAACGACAGCCTGTGACTTTGATTGAATCTACGCCGTTGACAGAATCTAAAGCCGAGCTAATGAGAAAATCACGACAAGACGCTGAAGTTCAGACGGAGCAGAAGATCGTCGAGAAGCTCGAGTATTCTCGCCTTGAGGATGAAAAGAAGCGTGCGGAAGTTCTCTTCGGTAATAAATTTGAACAAATGCAGGGAAATACCACACAAATTAAAGCCGAGAACTCAAATGTGAGCGTCAATACTCAACAACAGGCAACGCAAGTCCCCGTTGTTGTGCAGGCCCCAGTAACCCCCATTGAACCCAAAGAAAATTTCCGTGATGTCGTTCGTGAAGAGCTTCACAACGCCATGAAGGTGGAAGAACCCATCGAAGTGGCGGCCGTAGAGACCAAGTATTTCGCGGCCATCGCTGGTATTGGCGACTATCCCGATGTTAGAAATGTTCGCGGAAATTATGCCTTCGGTGCGGCCTTTGGCACTAAATATGATCAACTCATCGTTGAGGGATCATTTTTATTGTCCAATTACACTGTTGAGAAAATTGATTGCAATTGTGTAAGTTATTATCCGACTTTGGTGGATACCAATCAGTATCAAGGGGCTGTCGCCGCTAAATACCAAATGATGTCGGGACTTGTTCGCCCTGTGGTGGGTGGTTTGGCTGCTTATAGTTATCGTAAGTACAATTGGACAAATGTGGTGAACGCTTATCCGTATAGCAATTACGGAACCAGCAGTGACTCCCATGCGGTGGATTTGGGTGTAACTGCTGGAGTGGATTTAGAGTTAAGTAAGAAGTTCGCGCTCGGCTTTGAATACAAATACATGTTCAATCTTTCCAGCCGGGTTAATAATCAGTCTATCGTCACTGGACCTCAGTATGGGACTCCCATCGAAAAACTGAGCTATTACACGATGGCTCTCGCGGCTAAAGTGAATTTCTAGTCATTATTTTTTATTCTCCTCTTCAAGGAGTGCCTGGGAGCTCTTATGAGAAATCATAAGAGCTTTCTTTTTTTTTACGCTAGTGTCATTCTAGCTTTATGAAGATGTTTCTTGTTTTAACCTTGAGTGTTTTGTCTGGTATTTTTTCTTTGGCTGCCACTCCTGCGGTGATTTCTCAATCCGTAGGGCGGGTGGGCGAGCGAATTGTCACGAGTCGTGAGGTTCAGATTTCGGCCGTTTTAACTCGCGCGCTTTTTCCAATCAAAGAGGCAAAACCAAGTGTAAACCTCTATGAAGTGCATCTGGGAGATTCCGCTTTTATGGGAGAGGTGACCGCCTTGTTATTAGAGGTGGTGGTGGACAAAGAGGCCGAGAGCTTCTCTGTGGCTAAAGTTTCTGAGGAAGAATTGCAGCAGTCCTTGCGGAAAATTGAAAAAGTCGTAGAGGGCAAGACTTATTGGGAGTCCTTGGAGGTGAGTCCCGCCGAGCTGAAAAGATTTGTCCTGCAAAAATTGACTGCGAAAGCTTTCATTCAGTTTAAAACAAACTCAATGGTGGGAGTGGTCAGTGATGCGGAAGCTTTGGCTTATTATGAAAAAAACCGTTTGAAGTTTGGCGATTTGCCGTTTTCCTCTTTTAAAGAAAATATCAAAACCTTTTTAGCTCAGCAGCAGTTGGAAGAGCGTAGCCGGACCTGGTTTGAAATTATTAAGCGTAAATACAAAGTTCGTAATATCTTGGCCGAGAATATGAAGAATAAGGTGGGTCCAAAGTGAGCTTTAAGATGCGCCCCTTATTAGCCGATGATGAAGCCCAGGTATTACAGCTTGTTGCCGATCTTTACCGCCTTCATCCCTATCTGGAAGGTTTTCAGTGGCCCAGCGAAACTTTAAGAGCGGAGTTCCAAAGTACCGATGGCTGGGGGGTTTTTAAGGGCCCGCGTTTAGTAAGCTTTGTACTTTATAGAGTGACGCCGGTGGCTTGGGAGATTTCAGTCGTTGCCAGTCACCCTGAATTTTGGAAACAGAGTTTAACGCGTAGCCTCCTTGGACATTTGATCATCATTAAACCTCTCGATCGAGAACTATGGCTGGAAGTTCATTGTGAAAATACGAGGGCTTGGCGACTTTATGAGTCCCTGGGCTTTGTGAGAACTGGGCTGCGAGAGAATTATTACCCTAACCAGGGTACAGCTTGGCTCTATACTCTGAGATAAACCCTTGCATCGCTTAGCCTTTTTTGCTAGGGTCAGCCATGAATGGGCCTTGAAGGGCCCATTTTTTATTTCCGGCCAGCGCCCGACGCTTCAGGAATTTGACGTTAGGAATTTAATAAATAATGACCGAATCAAACCCATCTTGGATGGAAAAAGTAGAAAAAATGGCCGAAGAAGCAACTTCCGGCGAAGGCTGTTTTCTTTACGACATTGAGTTTATTGGTGTGGGTAATAAAGGCCGGACTCTCCGTTTATACATCGATAAAGACACTCCGCAAGCAGTTCCTGATTCAGAAGAAGGTCAGGGTGTGAGTATTACCGATTGCTCCAACGTATCGAAGGCTTTGAACCTTTTGTTGGATGTTGAAGATATTATCCCGGGTGAGAGTTATAATCTCGAAGTTTCAAGTCCTGGCTTGGAGCGCATTCTTCGTAAGCCCTGGCATTTTGAAAAAGCTGTGGGCAAAAAAATCTGGGTGAAAACCAGTAAATCCTTTGAATCGTTTGGCGTCACTGACAAGAAACTCAAAGCGGCAAAACAAATTGATGAAGTTTTAAAGGCTTTTGATGGCGAGACTCTGAGCTTCCAAGTTAAAGACGTGGAAGTAAATATCCCTCTCTCTGCTGTAGAAAAATCAAAAGTGCTATTTGTATTAACTAAGGGACAAAAAAAATAACTTAGAAGAGGTGCAGGAATGGCTGACAACATGTTTACGGATCTCAGTCGCGTTATTGAACAAGTTGGCAAAGACAAAGGTATCGACAAACAAGTCGTAGTGGATGCTATTACTCAAGGGATGCTTGTTGCAGCTCGCAAAAAATACGGGACTTATCGTGAGATCGAAGCCACATATAACGAAGAAACGGGTGAAGTAGAGCTCCATCAGTTTAAAGAAGTTGTGCCTCGTGAAAAATATATCGATGAAGAAGTGGAAATCCCTATGGATGAAGCTTTGAAATTAGACCCACAAGCCCAAGAAGGGGACTCCATCGGTATCAAAATGGATGCCGGTGAGTTGGGGCGCATTGCCGCTCAAACGGCTAAACAGATCATTATGCAAAAGGTGCGTGATGCAGAACGTTCCATCATCTTTAATGAATTTGAAGAGAGAAAAGGTGAAATTGCTTCAGGGATCGCTCGTCGCGTAGAAAAAGGTGCGATTGTTGTGGATCTTGGGCGTACAGAGGCATATATTCCCCCTCGTGAGCAAATCCCTGGTGAGTCTTATAAACCCGGTGATCGTATTCAGGGTTATTTATCGGAAGTTCGGCAAACCACCCGTGGTCCACAAATTATCATGTCCCGTGCGGATGAGCGTTATCTAATGAAGCTTTTTGAAATGGAAGTTCCAGAAATTTATGACGGAATTGTTGAGATTATGAGTGCGGCTCGTGAACCTGGGCAACGCGCTAAGATCGCCGTTCGTTCTAAAGACAACTCAGTGGATCCAGTGGGCGCTTGCGTAGGTATGAAGGGCTCTCGTGTACAGAACATCGTTCAAGAACTTCGTGGTGAGAAAATTGATATTATTCCTTGGGACGAAGATGTCACCCGTTTTGCTTGCAACGCCTTGGCTCCAGCTGAAATTTCTCGGGTTTTCGTTGATGAAGCGAACAAAGAAATGGAAGTGGTGGTTCCGGACTCTCAATTGAGTTTGGCTATCGGTAAACGGGGCCAGAATGTGCGTTTGGCAGCGAAATTGACGACTTGGAAACTAGATATTATTTCGGAATCCTCGGCCTCTTCTCGTACCGCAGAAGCTATTTTCAACTTGATGTTGCTTCCAGGTATGAGCCAAACGATGGCACAAAATATCTTCCAATCGGGTTTCGGTTCTTTCCAATCAGTTGCAAATGCTTCTGTTGAAGAGATTATGACAATTCCTGGTTACGATGATCCAGAGCGTGCTGAGAAGTTGATGGGGGAAGCTAAAAACTTGATCTTGAAGTATGAAAAAGAAGGCTTGCCTATTCCCACAGCTCCTTCGGCTGTAAAGGAAAGCAAAGCTTCTGGTTCTGCTAAAGAACAAGCAGACCTTCGTTTGAAACAAGAGTTACAAAAACTCGATGCTCAAGCTGAAGATAAGGAGTAATCTTCGGCCTTTATGGGCTGAAGTTGGACTGAGTTTTAAGTAGTAGTTAAATTATTGTAGGAGAATGCGTGAGTAATCCAAAAGTTTTTGAATTTGCCAAAGAAATTGGGCTTACACCCTTGGCCTTGATGGATAAGATCCGCGAGTGGCAAATTCCTGTGAAGAGCCATATGTCTGAGCTAGAGCCTGAGGTTCTTGAGCAACTTAAAGTAAAACTCAGTGGCGGAAATAAATCCACTGAGGAGGCGAAATCCAAAAGAACGACGACTCGCAAAGCTCCTGCAAAAAAAGTAGCAGCCCCAGCGGCTGAAGCCGCTGCCGCAACAGCGAATGTCACTGCTAAATCCACAGTCGTTCGTCGAAAAGCTACAAAAGAGGCCGAGGACGCGGAAATTACAGCTCAGTTAAAATCGGCGGCCGATAAAGCAGAAGCTGAAGAGACGGCAAAAGCTGTGGCAAAGGCTGTTCCTAAAAAAGCGGCCCCTGTAGTTGAAAAAGAGGTCCCAGCGCCAAAAGTTGTAGTTGAAATGCCTCCGGCGCCAGTTGTAGTGGCTCCTCCGGTGATAGAAGCTCCAGTGAGGGAAGCGGCTCCAGTCGTAGAAGTGCCTGTAGCTCCTTCGTCGGCACCGACTCCGCCAGTTGTGGCTCCACCGACTCCTGCTGCAGCGGTATCTGCAGCCACATCTGTGGGTGTGGCTCGTAAAAAGGAAGTAACAGTTGGCAGTAGTGGGGTGGCGAGTGCCGCAACCGCAGCTCCCAGTATTGGTCGAAGAAATATTATCGGTCGTATGGATCTTTCTCGGGTGGCTCAGCAGGCTCCTCAAAGATCCGCTGAGCGTTCGACCAGCGCCGGCGATCGCCAAGGTGGCTTTAATAGTGGAGCCCCTCGGACAGGTGGCTTTAGTGGCCCCGCACGCACCTCCACTCAAAATCGTAATATCCGTCCAGGATTTGTGGCTCAAGCTCAACCAGACGTTCCAGTTGAGCCTATTGAGAGCCGTCATGGAAAATTTGATGATAAGAGAAAACCTAAATTTTCTCCAGTTCCGGTTGTAGCGGCCGGTCCGTCTGCAAAAGAGCGTGAACAAGAAGAGCAAATCTCCAATTTTAATCCGGTTGAGTTTCGTAAACGCGAGATGGTTTTCCAGCCTAAAAAGAAAAAAGGCATGTTGGAACGTGCGGGTATGAAGACTCAGATCACGACTCCAAAGGCTTTGAAACGCATTATTAAAGTGAATAATGCCATGAAACTGAGCGATGTGGCGATGGAAATGGGCATCAAAGCGCCTCAGATTATCAAAGTTCTTATGCAAAATGGTGTGATGGCAAACATGAACACTCTGCTTGATTTTGATACCATCGCTTTGATTGTTCCAGAGTTTGGTTGGGAAGCGCAAAACGTCTTTAAAACAGCTGATGATATGGCGACAGAAACTGCTTTCGGAAATTTGGATGCAGCGATGATTTCACGTCCTCCAGTCGTGACTATTATGGGTCACGTCGATCATGGTAAAACCAGCTTGCTAGATGCTATTCGTAAAGCGAATGTGGCAGCGGGCGAGGCCGGTGGAATCACTCAACACATCGGAGCTTACAGTGTGACTTTGGATGATGGCTCTTTAGTGACGTTCTTAGATACTCCGGGCCATGAGGCTTTCACGAAAATGCGTGCTCGTGGTGCGAATGCCACTGATATTGCGGTGATCGTGGTGGCGGCAGATGACGGAATGATGCCGCAAACTGCGGAGGCTATTAATCATGCCAAAGCAGCAGGCGTGCCGATTATCGTGGCGCTCAATAAGATCGATAAGCCAGGAGCAAATCCTGAGCGTATTAAGCAGCAATTAACTGAGCTTCAAATTGTTCCAGAAGAATGGGGCGGTAACACCATCTTCGTTGAAGTTTCAGCATTGAAGAAAACGGGTATCAAGGAGCTTCTTGAAAACATTCACTTGGTTGCTGAGCTTCAAGATTTGAAAGCAAATCCTGAGCGTTCAGGAACAGGTCTGGTGATTGAAGCTAAAATGGAAAAAGGCAAAGGCAATGTTGCCACTTTGTTGGTGAAAGATGGAACCGTTAAAGTAGGACAGCACATTGTGGCTGGAACTATTAAAGGACGTGTCCGTTCTTTGACTAATGATAAAGGGGAACGTGTTGATTCTGTAGGACCTGGCATTCCGGTGGAAGTTTTGGGGCTGGAAGGCACTCCCTCAGCAGGCGATCGTTTTGACATCGTAAAAGATGAAGAAACAGCTGTTGAGGTTTCTGAAATGCGTGCAGAACAGGCGAAAAAAGCTGAAGTCGTGCCAGCTTCAAAAATGTCTTTGGAAGATATCTTCGCTAAAGCGACTCGTGGCGACGTGAAAGATCTTCCAATCATTTTGAAAGCGGACGTTCATGGTTCTTTGGAAGCTGTAAGTGGGATGATTCAGAAATTAGCCACAGCGGAAGTAAAAACCAAAATTATTCACTCAGCAGTGGGTGGTATTAGTGAATCTGATGTGTTGTTGGCAAATACAGCGAATGGCATCATTATCGGCTTCAATGTCCGTCCTGACGGCGGCGCTCAAACAGCGGCCAAGCGCTCAGGTGTTGATATCAGAACCTACTCCATTGTTTATGAGTTGGTGGATGATCTTAAGAAAGCAATGTCAGGTCTTCTTACCCCGGATGTGGTGGAAAAAGTTATGGGTCGCGCTGAAGTTCGTAATACCTTCACCGTGCCTAAAATCGGAACCATTGGCGGTTGCTTCGTTACAGATGGCAAAATCCAAAGATCTAATATGGCCCGTTTGATCCGTGACGGTAAGATCGTTTATGAAGGAAAAATTTCTTCTCTGAAACGCTTCAAAGATGATGCGAAAGAAGTCGCCAGTGGCTTTGAGTGCGGTATCGGTATTGAGAACTTCAATGATCTTAAAGTGGGTGATGCGATCGAAGCCTTTATTAAAGAAGAAGTGGCCCGTGAGTTGACTTATGAGGCAAATCCATAATGAAAAAAGAAGGCGATGGCGGGCGTAGAATTGCCCGCGTCGAGCGAGAAGTTCAGCAGACAATCGCCCGTTTTTTAATTTCAGGTTTTAAGTTGCCATTGCCTGGCATTGTGACTGTCGCTCGGGTGCAAATGCCAGGGGATTTGCGCACTGCTAAGGTTTATATCAGTGTTATTGGAGAACCTTCTCAATTGGATGAAGTGGTAAAGCTTCTTCAAGGGCGCGCCTTTGAAATTCAAAACTATCTGGGCAAAGAGCTTAAGATGCGTTATTGTCCAAAGTTGTCTTTTTATGCCGACTTTGACACTCAACAAATCTTAAAGGTTGAGAGAATCTTGCAAGATCTGGAAGCAGAACGAAATCAATCTAAAAAAGTTAAAGACGACTCTAGCGAAGAAGACTCATGAGCACATTTCATGGACTGGTCCTTGTAAGAAAGCCCACAGGAGTGACGAGTCATGATGTGGTGGCAAGGCTTCGCCGAATCCTAGGAACTAAATCCGTAGGTCATGCTGGAACTTTGGATCCACTGGCTGAAGGCTTGATGGTCGCTTTGGTGAATGAAGCCACAAAGTTGAGTCAGTATATTCTTGAAGGCGATAAGGGCTATCATTTGAAAGCCCGATTGGGAGTTGAAACAGACACCCTCGATATTACCGGGCAAACTTTGAAGACAAGTCCGGTGACCTTGGCAGCGGATCAGGTGCGTGAAATGGGTCTCCAGCTTCAGGGGTCGATGAATCTCAAGGTGCCTATTTATTCCGCGATGAAGATCAATGGTCAAAAGCTCTATGATTACGCTCGCAAAGAGCAAGAGGTTCAGGTTCCGCATAAGGATATGAATTTTTGGGATATGGAATTTCTAGGCTTTGATGGGACCCAGGCAGAGTTCAGTTTTCGCTGTTCGAAGGGCACTTATGTTCGCTCTTGGATTGAGCTTTTGGGGAGTAAATTAGGCTGTGGAGCCACAATGAGTGCGTTGACGCGGACCTGGTCGGATCCATATAAATTGGAACAGTCCATTTGGCTGGAAGATCTTGAGGCGGACTTTAAAGCGGGCAGACCGATTGCAGCCATGATTCCTATGGAAATGGCCCTGCCTTTCGTCAAAAAAGTGAGGGTGAAGGGGCATGATCAGACTCTTTTAGGGAACGGTCAGATTAGCCATGAGCTGAGATCTTTTCTGATCACTCTCTTTGATCCTCAAAAGGATAATATTATTCAGGTTTTATCTTTAACTACGGGAAAATTATTGGCGCTTGTAGGTATTGAAAAAGACCGAGGTTTTGTCATTAAAAGAGTGATAAGGTATTGACCCTTTTTTAACTTCATGGCACAACCTCTACTCAATAAAACACAGACTAGCCGGGCGACAGCCATGACGCTCCCACGCTGGTTACGGGTTCTGAAGGGCCTGTTTAACAGAGAAAAAGCTTCAGAAAAGCTTTAGGAAAAGCGAGCTTTCTCAAAAAAGGAGACTTTAATGGCAGTCACAAAAGAAGTAAAAGCAGAAATCGTTAAAAAATTCAAACGTTCAGATTTGGACACAGGTTCTTCTGAAGTTCAAATCGCACTTTTAACCTCTAAAATTAATGAATTAACTGGTCATTTCGCAATTCATAAAAAAGACCATCACGGTCGTCGTGGATTGGTTACCGCTGTTAACCAAAGAAGAAAACTTCTCGACTATATTCGTCGCATTGATGTTAAAAAGTACGAAGTCCTGCTTAAACAATTAGATATCCGTAAGTAAGCAATAAAAAGGCTCGGGGACCCCGGGCCTTTGTTGCTTTTTGGTCAAAAATCTCTAAAATTTCACTCAAGCACATACTTAAAAACATTTGGCCACCAAGGCCCGTTCCACCAAAAAGAAAAAGGTGGGATATTACTATACTAAAGGAGAATTAATGAAAACGACTGTTACTACTTCGGTGGGCGGAAAACAGATTACCATCGAAACAGGCCGTTTGGCGAAACAGGCTGATGGATCAGTTCTTGTTACCTGCGGTAACAACATGGTCCTGGTTACGGCTGTGTCTAGCAAAAAAGCTTCTACTCTCGATTTCTTCCCTTTGACGGTTGAATACATCGAAAAATTCTATGCCACTGGTAAAATCCCAGGAGGTTATTTTAAACGTGAAGGAAGACCTACCAACGATGCGATTTTGACAGCTCGATTGATTGATCGTCCGATCCGTCCTTTGTTCCCGGAAGGTTATAGATACGAAACGCAAGTGGTGGCGACGGTCCTTTCCGCTGACGGCGCTTTCCCTATTGAAATCTTGTCGAGCTTGGGTGCTTCTGCAGCTTTGCATTTATCTGATATCCCATTTTCTGGTCCTACCTCGGCGGTTCAAGTGGGCCGTGTGGATGGTGAGTTCATCGCAAACCCAACCCCCCAGCAAATGGAAAAATCTGATATGAACATTATCGTTGCGGGAACTCGCAATGGTTTGTTGATGGTTGAAGGTGAAACTAAATTCATCACGGAAGCAGATGCTTTGGCCGCTTTGAAGTTTGGGCACCAAGCCATGTTGCCCCTCTTGAATGCTCAAGATGAATTGCGTGAAAAAACAGGATCAAAAGCAAAACGTGCTTTCACTGCCGCGCAAATAGATCCTGAATTCCGTATGAAAGCGGAAGAGCTGTTGAAAGATCAAATCTCTAAATCTTTGACGATTAAAGAGAAACAAGAACGCTATGCCGCCGGTGATGCGGCTCTTGCCGAAGCAAAGGAAACTTTGCTCTCAACTATCACAGATAAAGAACTTCTGAGTGTTCGTAGCAAAGAACTTTCTTCGATCGTTGAAGATCTTAAATATAAATCAGCTCGTAGCATGATCTTGGACAAAGCGGTTCGTATCGATGGCCGTGATATGAAGACAGTTCGTCCTATTACCTGTGAAGTGGCTTTATTGCCACGGGCTCACGGTTCAGCTCTTTTCACTCGTGGAGAGACCCAGGCTTTGGGTACAGTGACTTTGGGCACGGGAGATGATGAGCAAATGGTGGACACTTTGTTAGGTCTGCAAACTCGTCAATTCATGCTTCATTACAATTTCCCTCCTTTCTCAGTGGGAGAGGTCGGTCGTTTCGGCGGCCAGGGTCGTCGTGAAATCGGTCACGGAAATTTGGCAGAGCGGGCTTTGAAATCAATTCTTCCTGATCACGCTAAATTCCCTTACACCATCCGTATCGTATCTGAAGTTTTGGAATCCAATGGTTCCAGTTCTATGGCGACAGTGTGTGCAGGCAACTTGGCGCTTTTGGATGCCGGGGTTAATATCAAGGGCAATGTGGCGGGGATCGCCATGGGGTTGATCAAAGAAGGGGATCGCGTTGCGGTCTTATCTGATATTTTGGGTGATGAAGATCACTTGGGAGATATGGACTTTAAAGTGGCGGGAACCACTACAGGTATCACCGCTCTGCAAATGGATATCAAAATTGACTCTGTTTCATTTGCGGTTATGGAACAAGCTTTAGCGCAGGCTAAAGAAGGCCGTGTTTTCATTTTAGGTGAAATGGAAAAAGTGATGAAGTTGGCTCGTGGACAAATTTCTGAATTTGCTCCTCGTATTGAGACCATCAAAATCAAGCCGGATAAAATCCGTGAAGTTATCGGAGCGGGCGGTAAGGTTATTCGTAGTATTACAGAAGCGACCGGCGTGAAAATTGAAATCCAAGACGATGGAACGATCAATATTGCTTCCGCGGATCCTGAAGCCACTAAAAAAGCCATCACCATGATCAATGAGATCATCGCTGAGGCTGAAGTAGGAAAAGCTTATAAAGGCCGAGTTGTGAAAATTGCGGAATTTGGCGCTTTCGTTGAAATTCTTCCCAACACTCAAGGTTTATTGCACATTTCTGAAATTGCGAACGAAAGAATTCGCAGCGTAACAGACGTGCTTAAAGAGGGTGACTTGATTGACGTTAAGGTTCTGGAAGTGGATCGCGCAGGACGTATTAAACTTTCTCGCAAGGCTTTACTCAATTAATGATTCCCTTCTATAAATCTGAATTAGACAATGGGATTCGAGTGCTGAGTGAACAGCATTCGAATTCTCGTGCGGCGTCCATAGGA
>DATBTE010000474.1:0-2965 GCA_036559425.1 Pseudobdellovibrionaceae bacterium
AAGACCTTGCGAACTCTGGAAAGCTCGGTCCGACTTGAATATTTATGAAAGTCCTCGCGAAAAGACTGAAGAATCGACTCTTGAACATTTCGTACTTGATCTAGGTTTTGTCCGCTATTGATATAGGTTTGAATCACCTCAGGCATTCCGCCAATATAAAGATATTTCAAATAAAACTCTTTTAAGGCCTGATCCGCAAAAGAAGGGATATGTTCAGGATCTGAAAGAATATTTATTAAAATTTGTTCGCCGAGAGCCTCAAGAAATTCGGAAAAGGTGAAGGGACCTAAATGGTAATACTGAACTCTACCCACGGGTATTGATATTTCTTCCACAGTCAGTGCAAATTCCAGCAAGGATCCAGCCGCGATAACTGCAATATCAGGCCGATCCTCCTTGAAAAAGCGAAGGCTGGTGATCATTTTCGGACTGTCTTGAATCTCATCTAGAAACAAAAGGGTTTTGGAACCAAATTTCTTTTTTGTTAAATATTCGATCTCAGGCAAAATGAGATCCAAATCCAAACTCTTGTCGGCTGTCTTTAAACTATGTTTTTCAAAATTAATTTCAATAAGATCAAGCCCCATCGAAGCTGCAAAATTTCGAACAAGCGTTGATTTTCCCACTTGCCTCGCCCCTCTTAAAACAAGAGGTTTTCTTCCACTCTTAGATTGGTACCATTTCTTAAGATGATCTTCAGCTTGACGCTTCAAAGAAGTCCTTTATCAGAGGGTTAGCACTCTGAACTATACTGTTGTTTAATATAGTGCTGAGCCTATGCAGTGTCAACGAAATAGCCCTATTTTCGTCCAACATATGGCCCAAAATAGGGCTATTATCAGCCATAACTCCGAAAGCTAAAAATCACTCGGAGGCGGGTTCAACACAGCACCTTGGCCTGAATTCTCTCCACCCAATTCTAGATCGTTGGCTCTCAGGTATTCTGAAGAAACCAATTTTACTGAATAGCCCGTGCGTCCCCCATTATTGCAGTCGCCACTCGTGGGAACATTCTTGCTCTTGTCTTGGCTGACTTTACATTTCCCGAACTTTTCGGGATCAAGAGAATAATCCGATAAATTTTTTCCGACCCAGGAAGTGAGCACTTGATACACATCCTTTGCGGTATAAAGAATTTTATTTTCAAAATCCACTTTCGGCTCATTTATTTGGGGATTGTCGGTTTTTACATAATCCAAAGCTTTGTATTGTTCGCGGACACTGAACTCTTCAAGGTCCTTATGTCCAAGACGGGATCCCAAATCTGGCCGGATCACATAGTTAAATCCTGGCACCACTTTCACATACTCATTAATAAGTTTAAGATAGTAATTATGGTAATAGTCTGGATCAATTGAATAATAAGTCAGATCAAATTGATCTGGAAGAATCGCCGCAAGCTCCAAGTTTCTCATTCGTGGAGGGCTATTCTGAAGACCATCCCATGCAAGAATATCTCCGCTTTTCTCAGCTTTAAAGGTTTGTCCTAAATGACTCCAATGATAAAAATTCGGCTCCGCTGAAGGTCTCCAATCGGGAGGAATACTTGGATCCAGGTCACTGGGAGTGGGTGGTTTTCCACTCCACGCGCTGCTCAAGTTAAAAATAGCGCGACCAAATTGTCCCTGAACCGCCCGAGACTTCATGCCTGCTTTATCGCCAACAAAGCGACTGTAATTCGCAGCTCTCGTGGGATCCCTAGGATCTGCTGTAGCCGTCTTATCACCTTCACGCCAAGGCAAAAGAGGATCTATGCGCTTTCCTCCTGAAGATTGCTTTGATCCCCGCGGCCACTGCGAATAATACCAGGGACCGATTTTCCCACCGAAAGGTTTTGCGAAGGAGCGCGCCTTCAAACTCACTCCCCCCAAGGGGGCGAAAGGAATATTGGGCGTAGACTCCGCACTGATTCCAACATAAGCCATGCACCATGGATTCTTCTCAACACCTACGGAACTATTATAGGGCGCTTCCAAAGGATCTGCGAATTGCTTAAGATAATTTACATCCACAGCCAACTCATTCACATATCGAGGAAGATTTTGCGAAGTCAGCTCTTTTGGATGGGGCATAACCCTTGGATTAGAAGGGTCACTCTCACAGTCAAAATCCATATAAATAAAAGCGGGCTTGACTTTTATTTCTGAAAGCCACTTTGCGGGATCCGTATTTACTTGACCGACGTCATTACAATCTGCGGTCCCGAGACTATTAAAGATTTTATAATTTACCGAGGACCGATTGGCCTCTGTGAGGTTGTTCTTGAGAGTGGCATCAATTCCTAGGCTGGCTAATTCTCCATTAATTTCGCGAAAATCATCTTCTTTTTCACTGAGTCCGCGTGAGAGCAAATTGATCAACTGCTTCCGATCACCCTGGTCAATATTGTAAGCCGCCATGAACTCCGCCAAGATCATAAAATTAAATTGGCCTACATAGCGACAGCGATCAATGGCCTCATTCAAGGCTCTCTGTGAGGCTTGCCGAATCGCCGAATTAATACTGAAAAATCCTGCAATGACTGGCGGAGGCGTAAACAAATTAATTGTCCTGTATGTACTCTGATGCTTACAAGTACTCTCGTTTTCCGTAGGCATCGGAGAAAATGGAGCATAGGTAATACAAAAAGCCGGAGCATCATAATAATCTTTCGCAGTGCTCGTTTCGCCAAACTTGGGCAATCCCTCAAGGTCATCAGGCCTTATCTGACGCACAATCTTATCATAGGGATGGACATTATAGTCTCCCGCTGTTCCTATCTGACGATAGCGCCACGAAAGAAGCTTCCAGCTTTGGCGAATCTGATAATTCACGTGACCGATGGCATTCATCATCTCTGCCTGTTTCATCGCACCATAATAGGCGGCGAGATCCACAGAGTTTTGTAGGTTTACCTTATGATGCACCAAAAGCCCTACATTAATGATCATGGCAAAGAATAGAAATAAAACCTGAAATATCAGGG
>DATBTE010000475.1:0-4775 GCA_036559425.1 Pseudobdellovibrionaceae bacterium
CGAAAGCTGACTCAGGTGTTCCTAGTCTATGTAGCTCAAAGGATTTAAAAGATATGAGAGCCGTGTGGATTGACATGGAAAGGAAGGGGTTTGACAGAGCTCGTTACAAAAAAGGTATTGGAATTATTGGTGGAGATTGTATTAAGCCGTATTCACTTGAAGAGTCAGCTGGCCGGCGACACAAAGAAGATGCTCCTATGCCGTCCTGTGGAATAATATTTATTTTGAATCCTGAACTTGAAGCGGAACAGGCAGCTTGGATTCTTGATACGGTAGGCTCTTACTACACGACAAAAAGCGGAATTTCCATGCGCCTCTGTTCAAGAGTTTCAATAATTGGACCTCATCCTGGAGTCACGGTTCATAACTAATTTCATGCAAAGTGTTTATTCATATCAAGATTATCGAAAGTACTTAGAGGATTTTTATTCTTTAAAAAAGAAAAAGGATCCTCTGTATTCATACAGATCATTTTCCCAAACCGCAGGAATTAAATCTCCGAATTATCTTGCACTTGTTATCGAGGGATCACGGAATTTAACTACGGCAAATATTCAGCAGTTTGCTTTTGGTCTTAAGCTAAGACCAGATGAAATCGAGTACTTCGAAGCGTTGGTCCTTTTTAATCAAAGTAAAACGGCTGCTGAGCAAAGCTATTATAAAAAGCGATTAATCCATCTTAAATGGAATAAACCAGAAAAAATTCAAAAATCTTCGCCAGCTGAAATCTTAAAGGAATGGTTTTCGACCGGCATTTTGGTTCTAGCACATGGGCGGGATATGGAAGAGGCCATTCAAAAATGTAAAATAGAACTGTCTATTTCGGAGGAAGCTATTCAGAATACTCTGCAAAAGCTGATCGAACTCGAATATCTACAATTCAATGAAGGAAAGATGCAAATTTCTTCACAGCAAATCACCTTCCATGATCCGAAAAGCATAAGTCTGGCTCAAGAAAGTTATCTTTATGTTCAAGTTGAACAGTCATTAAAGGCATTTAGACGAGGATATAAACAAAAAAAAGGGAAGTTTCTTAGCCAGACACTGACGGTGCCTCCAAATTCCATTGATGAAATTCAAAAAGCATTTACTTCCTTCGTTGAAAACTTAACTCAAAGAATGGACCAACAAGTAGTTTTTGGCTGCGAAGAACTGGCCCAAATCAATATTCAGATTTTTAGACCACAGTTCTAACAGAGCTTATATGGTATTGCGGTTACACCGGGGATGGTTATAAAGCCTACGGATCTTCGACGGGGTATGAAACCAGAAGATTTCGAAATTTTTAATCTGAACACTCATCTCCCTTCAATATAAAGATTTATGGTGAACAGGAAATAGTCAGCGGTTAGTAAGACTTTATTATTATTATTATTATTATTATTATTATTGAAAACTTGGAATCTTGCCTGCGTTAATTTCCGTACGCCACTTGGTCAGTTTACTTTTTGCCTTTTCACCCTTCCAAATCTTTTCAACCTGTTCTAGATAACTAAGAACGCTTTTTGCTTCACCTTTTTCTAGAAGCTCTCGGGCAAGTATCATTCTGGGTCCAATATGCTGAAGAGGCGGAGTCTCAGGAACTTGAAGGGACTTTAACAACTCCTCTTTTGCTATTTTCAAATTCCCCTCTGCCAACGCTATTCTTCCCAATGTGAGATGACTGTCGTGAAGGCCAAAAATGTACTGAGCGTCGTTGGGGTTGGCATCATATATTTGCAAAATATAATTAGCCTGAGATTTGGCTTCTTTGGGAACAGTTCCCGATGCCAAACTTGAGTATCTGGAAATAACTGCATTACAAACAAGAATCTTTTGATTTTGATTTTTTTCTAAATTGCAAAGCTTCGCTAATTCTTCAGTGGGTGTTCCGGAATGCCATTTTGGCGACTTACCGTGAGCAATGATATCGTCGTTAGCGATGGCCGTGAGCTCACATGAATAGATTAAACTGAGTAAGATTTTTAAGATCGTAGCGTACTTCATTTGAGCATAATGAACTGTTTTTGCAAAAGCGATCAAGGGGCACTGCTTCAAAATGAAATGATAGAGCCTCATACCGAGGCTAGTGACGACGCGCGATCACGGACTTGGTTTTTCAGTATTGGATCTAAAAGATCGGTGGCGATGATCTGAGTGTGTTTTAACTTGGGCTAGTCACAATTTTAGATCGAACCTCGGAGGCTAATCCCCGAGGTTCGTAATGATTACATGTGTTGGATTAGAGCCAACTCGTACGTCGGTTCAATTGATTATGGGACCTTCACGGTGACGTAATTGCTCGGAGTCGAGACCTTCCCAGCGCTGTCATGGGCGTTGAGATTATAACCATAAGTTGCTCCAGATACAGCCTTTGTATCTGTGAAGCTAGGTACAGTGCTCTTAGCGATGTTTACGCCGTTTCGATATATCCAATAAGTGACACCACCTGCGCTGCTTTGTGATACGTTCCAAGTCAATTTGACAGATGTAGAAGAGACTGGAGTCGCAACCAAACCCGAAGGCGCGGTCAGAACGGCACCAGTTGTCGGAGCGGGGGTTGGGGTTGGAGTTGTCGTGCCTGTTTTGCCGTAGCAAGAAGCGCCGACACCACAAGGGAATCCGTTCCAAATCTCCAGGCCTGTTACCCACTGCTGGCAAGGTGTTTTACCGCCACTGTAGTTGTTTGCAAGCATGATTCGATTGATTGGCAAATTATAAACGCCCTTATTAGGGCCCCAATGGTCAACAATCGTTTGCCCATTCACAGCTGCCCAATAGCGTCCATCACTTCCACTGGAGCGATGCCAAAACACTTCGTATTTAAACCATTCTCCAGCCGGAACAGGGACATTGAAATTTTGAACCTGCCAAAAGGTTTGCCGTGCAGAAATACCATTGGCGTTATTATCGCCTTGAGTGTTCCAATATAAACGGCCACTCCCGTCTAAAACAACGTGCGTGATGATACGATAGTCGCCTTTCCAGGTGTTGTTCAGGCCGCCTGTTTTCCATTCTGACATAACCCGCCAGTTCCTGCCATCGCCACCACCCAGTTGACTGCGCAAATCTGATTGGAATTTGAACCAATAGGTATAATAAACATCACCCGTATCGGTTTTATCGCCAGAGTCGACTGAGCCTCTATAGATCATGAAGGCATCTTGGGAGGGACCCCAAGTCGGAGGAGCGGCAGTGCTGATCTTTACGTTTTGGAAGAGAGCCTTGACCATTTGTCCGTTGGGACCAACCACTTGTTGGATCTGGTTGGTCATATAATTGCCTAAGGTCGAGGTGGTTACTGGCGCGTCGGCGATCATATCAAAACCAGATCTAGTCGCACCCCAAACGGAGATGGGTCCGACTTGGCCGCTGGGAGACGTGCCAGCGATGTTTTGCCAACCGGCGGTGCTGTAAGCAATTTGGGGCGAGTAAAGAACTGTGTCTGATCCAAAATTCATTTTATAGAGCATATTCGCTGCATAAGTCTTTGACGTGGCGAGTGTCATGATGATCATAAATAATAGACTGGTCACTATACTCATTTTCAGCGTAGTGAAAAGTTTTAAAATAGTGCTGGCGACCATCGCCTTAACAAACTTTTTCATTAGGTTACCTCCGGTAGATTTCGGTTATTTCATATTGAGCCTGCGGAAGTTCTTTTTACCTTAATCAAATACAAAGCACTTTTCGGTTTGGAGGAAGTCGTCGACTTAACTCCAAAGGACTTCTATCTACAGTCTTGCTACAGTTGTGTCTTGCAAAATGGAGTCCTGCCAAAGCGAAAATAAAGCACTTACGATCTGACTTTTTAACTAAAAAATTGACATCTCATCGAGAGACTAATCGAGATTAGTGGCAAAAACGACTCAAATGGATAAAAGCATTCAATCTCCTATAATAACTGCTTCTTAATGAGATGATCTTCATACAACCAAGCGCTCAAATCATTTTTAAAGACAAATGGAGAAAGCGCAAAAATTCGCGGACATTTCTGTAGATTGAATTGTCAACAATCATCATTTTGACATTTTCGTGATCTGATGGTATTGCAAATTCCCAGCCTTATTTGCCAGTCGAGTATTAAATAGTCCTGATGGAAGTGTAAAGTAAAAGAATCAGTCCCGAAGGGCCGACTCTTTTTTACTAATAAGTTATTTTCAAGTGCCTTGGAGTTAGTAAAGGCCTATAGAAATTCCTGCCGCGCCATCTAGATCGATTGCCACGCCGTCTAATGCCTGTGAAATTTTGAAGTGGTGTAGGACATTGTTCGTAATCCTCCAGTTCTTAACCCACTGAGGAATCAGAGGGCCTGATGCGACGACCACACTTTTGCCTGCCCAAATCTGGTTGCCGCTGATTTTTCCACCCGAGGAGATGGCATTGTTGCTCGATCCTCCAATGAACGCGATTCCGATGTTTTCGCCTTCAAAGCTGTTTCCGGTAATCGTAATTTTGCCGAGGTCATAGGAGGCCGTGGCAGATTTTTCCTGGGGCGCGATGGCAACGCCGTTGCGAATGGTCGATTGCTCACTGCCACCGACTCCTGCTGCGTTAAGTTTGCTGGCTTTAATTGTACCGTCTCCGGAGGAGGCAATGATGTGCGCCTATGTATCGGCATAGACCGCAATCTTCTTAATCTAAAACGGTGTCTCAAAAGATATAGGGACTGATCGAGAGTCCGATCGCAGCAATACTGGATGAGGATTTTCTAGGTTTCTGAGTTTTACCACTTTTTTTCTTTTATTTCGAGAGAGGATTCTTGATAGGCCAGGGTTGGAGTGAGCCGCCGCCGG
>DATBTE010000476.1:0-1714 GCA_036559425.1 Pseudobdellovibrionaceae bacterium
TATCTATATGTATATTGTGAAGATTGTCAAAGGTGACTCCACCGCTTTGAAGCTGAGTTCTGATGACCTGATTTAAGTCTACTAAAGATTTTTCATTACTGATATTTCGATGATAGAGGCTTTCTTTTTCATGAGGGCTAAAGTCAATGCTAGAAAGAATCTCATCGCGCACTTCAAAGCTGACTTCAAAGCTGGGCATTTGAATATGCGGCCCAATAATGACTTGAGTGTTCTCCACTTTCGTACCTTGAGTTTGCAAGTGTTGGAGAGTTTTTGAAACAATTCGATTTGCAACTCCTCTCCAACCTGCGTGAATTGCGGCAATGATATCATTTTTCTTATCATACACAAGCAGCGGAATGCAGTCGGCGGTTGAAATGCAAAGGGCAGTTTTCGAGAGTTCTGTAAAGTGGGAGTCGGCTTCCACTTGATAATCTAGTTTGGGATCATTCGAGTGGACAATAGTGTCACCATGAGTTTGTTTGATGCGAATAAAGTCATAATCTGGAAAAGAGCTTTTCAAATTAAGAATCTGAGCTTTTTCTCCTCCGAAAAGAGCTGTAAATTTGGGGGATTCAATAAGAAACCCTAAATTTGTTTCTGTAATTTTCATTGTAAACCCCATTGTTGTATTTGGGCTTGGATATCCTCGGGCCAGCCCTGAGTGAAAAGAAGTTCTTCACCCGTGAGGGGGTGGAGAAAGCCTAATTCCGCGGCATGCAAGAGAAAGCGATTTAAATTTTTGAGATCTGCTTGTATCTTTTTCGCTGCAATAGACTTGATCTTTTTATCAGCGCCATAAAGATTATCTCCCGCAATGGGGGTTCCCTTTTCTGCAAGATGAACGCGGATCTGGTGAGTTCTGCCGGTCTCGAGCTTGAGTTTGCAATAGCTGAGACCAGAGTGATTTTTTAAAACCTCGTAATGAGTCACAGCCCATTTTCCGATGGGCGGTATTGGCTCTTTAGTCGTCTGGATTTTTTTATCTGTCCCCACGCCTGAATTTAGAACCGAGGCATATCTTTTGCGATCCACCGGATGTCTTGCAAGGTAAGATTGAATTTGACCCGCTTGAGGCTTTGGCACGCCCATGCACACTGCATAGTAGATACGGTGAATGCTTCGTTGTTTGAACTGTTGAGTGAGATTTTCGTGGGCCTTATCGTTCTTTGCTATAACCAGGATGCCACTGGTTTCTTTATCTAAACGATGAACGATCCCTGGACGCTGCTCACCAAATTTCATGGAAAGATTTTTCACATGATAAATAAGGGCGTTTACCAACGTATCCTGAGTGTGTCCGGCCGCCGGATGAACCACTAATCCCGAAGGTTTATTGACGACAATCAGGTGGTCATCTTCAAAGAGAATATCTAATGGGAAATCGTAAGGGATGAGATCTGTGGGTTCCGGCTCCGGCAGCTGAATTTCAATATGATCCCCCGGTTTCAAAATGACCGATGCTTTTACTTTTTGCCCGTTAACGGTGACAAGACCATCTTCTATCAAGTGGGACGCTCGGGAGCGCGTTTCAATTTCCGGTCGCAGGCCTAATGCCTTATCAAGTCTCAGTCCTTGCAGCTCTTCAGTGCACTTAAAAGAGAGAATCATTTTTGAGGAGTGGTTTCTTTCAATAATTTCATATAAGAATCAGCAACTCTTTTTTCGTCGAGTCCCAGTAGCTTAGATATTTGTACGACATAGCCACGGATGA
>DATBTE010000477.1:0-12827 GCA_036559425.1 Pseudobdellovibrionaceae bacterium
ACAAATGACGACGACGGTTTTTTTGCAAGCGACTCTGGATGCTTCCTATAATCTCAATAGTTGTTATGCCCTGGGACTTGCGGATTCACTGTGGCAAATCTCTCCCGCGAATATGGCGGATATTTATTATCCCAGCGGCAACGTCGGTATTGGGGTGGGGACCCCCCTTTCTCGATTGCATATCGTGGACAGTGGGAGCCAACCCGGCTCATTTACTGGCACGACTGCCGGAACCCTGCGTGTGTGGGGCGGGAATTTCGTGGATGGAGGGTTCACGAATATCGTCCTGTATCCCCGGTAGCAGGGGCTGTTTTAGTTGCCGCTCAAGGATATTTTGCCAATGTTTCAGCCGTCGTTTATCTTAATGGGACGACAGATTCAACCAGTTTAAGTATTGTCAACTTTAGCGGTGGTACGGTTACTGGTGAAGTAGTCAAAATGACTTGGAGTAAGATCCCTTAAAGACGCTTGTTCAACGGAGCAACTCAACTCATTCGCGTATTCGTCTCAAAACAGGATAACTCTTTAACTTTTAAAGTTTGTTAATTTTTTATCCGATAAGTCAGGCAATGGGAGGCTTTCAAATGAGAACCGCTAAGTTACAATCCATCTTGGTATTTGCAACTCTAGCAATTATTTTGAGCGCCTGTTCGATGGAAGCCTCTATTCAAAATCTTGCCGAAGAGGTTAAATCCCTAAAAGCCCCGGGGCAAGCCCATGGCATTACTTCCGGAAGCGGCCAGATGAAAAAGGATCTTACAAGCGGAACCTATAAGGTTTCCGCCTCCATCGGCGTAGTGGGAGGCACTAATAAGGTGAATAATAGCCTCTACCACCAGACTGCCTCCGGATTTAAGGTTTATAGCACCGTTCAAGGTGCCATTGTTTCTCAGTAAAGCTGGACCAAGGGGGGTTGTTAAGTTTTAAAATGAAACAACCGACAAACTCCTCAAGGAAGGGAATCCTATGAAACCTTGGGTGATTTTAATTTCAGCGTCTTTTTTTGTCGCCAATGCAACGAAGGCCCAAGATCTCAATATAGTGGATGTTCGCCGAAATATCACTCTTTCCGATGAGGAAACAGTCTATAAAGATTTTTATATAAACGGCGGCGAAGCCGAGGGCCTTAAGAAGAATCTTATCGTCACCGCTGTTCGTAAAATTCTGATCCGAGATGCGAATGGTTCCCAAAGCTATGGAGAAATCCAAGTGCCTGTGGGACAACTGCGCGTGATTGCCACTTATGGGAGAATTGCCGTCGCCCGTGAATATAAACTCCTTTCACGTGATGAGCTGCCTATGCTTGAACAGACAGGATTGATGAACGGAGATAAAATCGATCTTAAGGGTTCTTTTATTGACAATAATAAGCCTGTTCACAAAAAGAAAGCTCAGTAGATTAAGATATTAACTCCCTGCTGGACCCGCGAGAAATTTTAGGGCACAACTACGGGTCTATGAATTCATATTTTCGCATCCGTCTTAGCCACGTTTCCACTCTTCTTGAAGATGAGGTCACCTCTTGCTCCTTTGAACATGGAGCCACCGGTGTCACTGAAGCCCTTGTCTTCATTCAACCCGATCTGACCTACGATCCAGATTTAGTTCCGATGAAAAGTCATGATCTTGATGTGTTTTTCCTGGAAAAACCTACGCCGGAGTTTTTCTCAGCGCTTGCCGAGCTAGATCAAAATATCCAATGGAATATCTTCGAAGAAGAGAATAAAGATTGGCTTGAAGAATGGAAAAAAGGCTTTAAACCTTTCCAATTGGTAGGGCCCTTTTGGATCATCCCTTCCTGGCTTCAGCCTCCTCCGGAGTGTGAATATCCAATTTATATCGATCCCGGCATGGCCTTCGGAACCGGAACCCATGCAACGACTAAAATGGCTTCCTACTTTGTTCATAAACTGGCTGAGAAATATAAAGAAGAAATTCCTCAGTGGGCCCTTCTGGACGTGGGCACCGGCACGGCCATTCTGGCAATGCTCGCGCTCAAGAGCGGCTTTGGTTTGGTTTCAGGAATTGAAATTGATCCTGAAGCTCGTCGTGTCGCTAAAGAAAATGTGAAAATCAATAAGATGGGTGAAATTGATATTTCGGAGGCCCTTCTTGAAGAGGTGCGTGGAGAATACGATGTCGTGATTGCGAATATCATTGATGGCGTTCTGATCAATATTAGGAAAGATCTTTTACGTGTTTTAAAACCAGGCGGTTTTTTATTTCTTACCGGGATTCTTACGGAAAGAGATAGTCTCTTTTTTGAGAAATTCATTGAAGCTTCTAACTTGAAGGTGCTGCGTCGTCTTGAAAAAGAAGAATGGGTGGGATACTGGGTGCAAAAGCCTGAGGTCGAGGAATAAAAATGCGTCGCTATTGGATTGAAAAAAAAGACCTCGTTGGCGAACACGTTCACTTTGTAAATGAAACCTTTCATCATATCTTCGACGTTTGCCGCCAAAAAGTAGGCTCTAAGTTTGAAGTGCTGAACGAGGAAAGCAAAGCTTACTTGGTGGAAGTTCTCTCCATTGACAAAAAATCCGCCGAAGCTCGCATCCTCGAAAAACGCACGATTCCTCCATTACCGGAACCTCATATTCATCTCGCTCTAGCTGTTTCGCGCTTTCCAGTCATGGATGCTATCGTCGAAAAAGCTGTGGAAATGGGGGTTAAGAGCATCCAACCTCTCTTTACTGAATTTAGCTTTGTTCGCACCTCCAGTGCTCTGTCCGCTAACAAAGTCGAAAGATGGAGCAAAATCGTACGCTCCGCAACTCAGCAAAGCGGCCGTGGTGATCTCATGTCGATCACACCTGCTCTGCCACTGGATGGGTTTTTAAAAAGCTTTAACCAGAAGTCCTCGGTTATGGGTCTGTTTGCATATGAGGGCCAGTCGACTCTCAGCATTAAGGATTATGTAACTGAGAAGAAAAAAGAAATGAGACTTATCAAAGAAATTTGGATCTTTGTGGGCAGCGAAGGTGGCTTCTCTTATGATGAGGTTGAGAAATTGCGCAGCCTAGCCCTTCATCCAGTCACTCTTGGCTCGCAAGTTTTGAGAGTGGAAACGGCTTGCATGGCTCTAGTCTCCGTCTTAAAGTATGATTTTGATCTGATGTGTTGATAGGAGATGGAATGGATCCATTTGAAGAGTTTGAATTTAAGCCCCTCACGGAAGGTCTAGGCTTTCATAAAAAGAAAACTCAAAAACCAACAGATTTGGATTCTTCTTTTGAAGTTACAGGGCCGGGTAAAAGTTTAAACCCAAGCGGCCTCTCTCTTCTGGAAGAAGAAGCGGTGGATCCCCTTCGTCCACCACTCCCTAGGAAATCATCAATGCCGACAATCGTGGAGTCCGAAACCACTCCCTCCTCTTCCGCCGTTGATGAAATCCTTAAAACTCTGCAAAAAAACCGTCATTTAGATTTCGAAAAGAAAGCCACTGTAAAAACCACCGCGGCTCCAGCTCCTAAAGTTGACGAATATAAGCCAGACGTTTGGAATTTCTCTTCAGCCCTTCTTGATGGAATGCTGGTCATTGCCGCCAGCCTGCTTTGCATGATCATTGTTTTAATAGTCACCAAAGCCGATTTGATTGCAAACCTCTCCACTCCGGATGAGGGTGGTATGATTTATCTTTCTACCTTTGCTTTAGTCGCGACCGTCAGCTTTATCTATCTTTTAGTGAACCGTATATTTGTGGGTTCCACTCCCGGGGAATGGGCTTTTGAACAACGGATCGGTCAACCTCAAGAGATGAATTCCGCAACCTACTCTTTAAGAATCCTGGCCCGCAGTGCTCTCGTCATTGCCACTGGATTTGTGGTGCTGCCTATTTTGTCCTTGATCCTTAAAAAGGATATCGCGGGCGAAATCACCGGCGCCCTACTGCTGAAAAAGGTTTAGTTTCCATGGGACAGATCGTGAAGTTTGAAAAAATCAGCTCCGCTCTGGCCCTTTTAAAAGCTCAGAATAAAAAAATAGTTTTCACCAATGGCTGCTTTGATCTGCTTCATGTCGGCCATGTCCGTTATTTACAAGAAGCTAAAAAACTTGGAGATGTGCTCGTCATTGGGGTAAACAGTGATGCCAGCATTAAACGCTTAAAGGGTCCAGCCCGACCGGTGCAAACTGAAGAAGACCGGGCAGAGATACTCGCAGCTTTGGGCTGTGTGGATTTCACCGTGATCTTTACAGAGGACACTCCGAAAAATCTTATTGAAGCCGTGAAGCCCGATGTTTTGGTGAAGGGCGGCGATTGGAAAATAGATCAAATCGTCGGTTCAGACTTCGTTCTCATGAACGGCGGCAAAGTCCTCTCTCTGCAATTCGTTGATGGCAAGTCCACCACAAAACTCATCGAAAAAGCTCAGAAGTAAAAAAATAAGGATTAGTTGGCCAACTTACCCAGAGCGGTGCAAGCAATGCTGCAATATCTGGAAGTAGAGGTGTTGGCTAAGGCATTACCGGCTATGCCTACAGCCTGACAGATACTGTGAGTCGATAATTGACCAGAACAAGGAGTGACCAAAGCACCCACTTCCGTAGAGCCTCCCTGACAACCCGAAACACTCGTAATAAGAGGACCTGTTTGAATAAGAGTAACATTAACATACCCATTACTGGGATTAAGCAAAGTCGCATTGGGAACATTGGGACATTGATAAATAGTGATAACTTCAGTGGTACTGGAGGCCCCAAAACTGCCCATGCAAGTGGTAATTTTTTGAGTGGCGTCCGTGGTGATACTCACTTTAAGTGTGATAGGCTTGATCGAGCGCACGAGACTTGCTGGATCGAAACTGATTTCAATCTCAGCCAGATAATTGGTTCCCGTACCGGAGTTGCTTGTGAAATTTTTGACCTTAATTGTGCTCACTTTTAAAGAACTCGTAGGAGTGACTAACGCTCCTGCGGAAATTAAAACTGGTGAAGCCGGTGCCGCGTTTGAATGAATGGAGTTGAGATTAATCACATAGTTGGATAGACTCCCTACATTGACTACATACGGAGCACTGGCATTGAGTGCACTGTTTGAAAGCTCCGCTGTGCAAATCGCTGGATCTGAAAAGGCCGCAATCATAAGCCTCTCTAAATCCAAGGCCGCCAGTTTTTCTGACATGGCTCGTATCTCTTTTTGTTGGGCGCTCATCATCCCCATAAATGCCAACATGCTCACTATCATCACCGCAGCACCGATAAGGACAGAAATCAAAGTTTGACCTTCATTACCAAAAAGTCGGCAGTTTAGTCGGTACTTTAATTTTAGAGCTGGCCGATTCTCATCCATAACGTTCATATTCCCCTGGGATATTGTAACAAAACCACAAGAATTTACCTCGATTTCTCAAATTATTTTCACCGGGCTTGCTTTCCATGTTATGCAGATCCCGCAATGAGACTCAGCCGCACCTTTAAAACCGGAAGCCCATCTTCCCAGCATAAGTGGAGTGAACATAGCGATCCACTTCGAGAGCTAAAAATACGTTCGACATTCTAATACTGATTCCGAAAACGGTATGCGGGGAAGAAATATCCGAGGTCTCCGCATTTCCAGAATCTGTGATACCACCCGTTCCGCCAATGAAACTCCCTACCGAACGAGCTTGGCCCGCACCAAAAAATAAAGAAACATCCCGCATATTCACCGACCCCATCAGATCCATTCCCGTAGTTTCACATCCTAACAAATTATTAAAGTTCATGCTGGAGCCATGAAAAACCAAACTGAGGGCCAAGGGCATAAATTTGGTTTCGTAAAAGCTCCAACGCAATTGCCCTCCAAAGCCTGAGATGAATTCCTCTTGAGGCAGGGGAACGAATTGAACCAGAATATCGATATTATAAAAAAGCCCCTTACCTAGAACCAGACTGAAATAATTGATATCATTTCCAGAAGTCGACTTACTCCCCAAGCTCGCTAGGTCTGAGGACGGAATATATTCGCTGCTTAATCCCACTTCAACTCCATCGTATCCGCCCAAAGGATAGGGACTCGAAAGAAGTTTAATGGCTGAGCCAAAGCCTAAGATACCTAAAGTGGTTTCGCGATCTGAAGCATTTAAACCGGTTGGGAGCGACATGGCGGCCGGAGTCCGTACTGAAAGAAAAAAAATAAAAAGAGTTATGACAAATCTCAACATCTCTTCATCAAAAACCAATTCAGGGAATTAGTCTAGGTGTTTGAGAGGGCCTGGATTTGAGTCAGTGCATTCTGCGCAAGGCCCGCAACTGTACTGTCAGAGCTTTTAACCAAACCTTGGAAAATTGAAATAAACTGAGCATAGACCTTACTCGTACTTGCGGCAATAACTCCGCGTCCACTATCTTCCCTATTATTGCTGTTTGTATTTTTCCCATTTTTTGCCTGTTCCAGACCTGCCACCATCACTTGTGCGGCCCGTGCAACGACCTGGTTATCCCCAGACTGAAGGGCTAAAGCAAGAATTGGTAATTTTGAACCTTGCATATAAGACATCAAATAAGCATCCGCGTCTTTTTTAGTGGCTGCATCGAATTTTTCATAATTTTCAGAAACAATGCTAAAGCTTTTAAGGCTTGGAATATTCTGACCAATCATCAAACCAAGACCTTGAGTCTCGGTATTTGAACTTTGCATAAGGTCATTCATAATCAAGTATAAAGTGGTGGATTCCACTTCTTTATCGTTAAAAGCCGCAATAAGCTTCATCACATTTTCTTTTGTAGGTTGGCCAAGAATCAGAGCACGCCATTGAGCGGCACTCATCGTATCAGCCTCTTTCTTCGCTTCGCCATGACCTTGAGCGGAAACAACTCCTTGAGGATTCGCACCAGCATTTGGCAGCGGTTGTTCAGCGACTTCTCCCGCCGTCAGCGGACTTTGCGGTTCTGCATCGACTACATTCACTTTTACTTCAGGTTTTTTTGTAGCGGCAGGTGCAGCAGCTTTTGCCACGCCTGGAGTCGCTTTTTTAGGATCAATCTTAGGAAGCTCTTTACCAACTCCGGCGGCCTCAGCCTTAGCCTTTTGAGCAGCCATTCTATCCTTAAAAGGGTCGATTTCTTTACGGTCGATCTCACGGCCGTCTAAACCAAAAATAAAATTATAAAGTGACCCCTTAGGACGTGGCATGCTGTAAGACATGTCAAATTCAGTATTGCTACGAATGCTTCGAATAGCTCCGTGCAAAAAATAGAAACTACCAAAGGCAACAACCACAATCGCCAGAATCATTCCTGATACATATCGATTTGTGTTTCCCATAAATGGCCTCCCTTGGTTACAATTATTCAATAAGCTAAGTGTGTGCCAATAGAGATGGATTATGGCAGAGCTGAGAGGGCTACTCTGAGAATATTTTCACTCCAGGGCAATTTACGCGCCTTGATGTCCAACTTTTAGACACTGTTGAATTTCTTACCGGTATGTTCAGTCTTCATATGACAGTAGGCCGATTTTTCCTGGCGTTTAACGATCCTTCTTATTAATAGAAGGACAAAAGCCAGGACGGGGACCGATGTTGGGAAACTCACGGCAGACTCCGGGGCGTCTTTCATAAACGGTGCAAAGACGAGTGGCGGAGTTGAGAAAATAGCAATCACGACCATATTTCTGAGTGAGCATGAAAAGCTCCGTTCCTTGCCGGTAGCTGCTGACTATGCCTTCTCGCATGAGTCGCTTTGCGAGCTTTTTAATAGAGCCTAAAGCTTCATCCTCGGTGACCACTTGTAAGTGAATCAAATCACTAAGTTTCACCTCCACCGGCATCGTGCAACAGCCGCCCCAACAGTTGTCACACATACCTTTACGATAAAATTTCCAGCTCGACGGTCGATCGATATCCACTTTACTCATCTGGCCTATACTAAGGAATATCCCAGTGCTTTGTCACGAGCTGACTGTTGTAACGGGCCTTCTCGTCTGTAGATTGTAAAACAACCAGAGTATAGCCCTTTTCATAAATAGCCCTCAAGAATTCGTCCAAAATCTCCAAAGTTCTTCGATGAGTGTCATGAAACAAAACTATTCCTCGTTGATTTTTATCAACCTGGGCCAGAGTGTTTTTCAAAAGCTCTTCATTGGTTTGGCTGCGCCAATCTCCTGAGTCGATGCTCCAATAAAACTGCCCCACTTGTCTGCTGGCTAAGAAATTCGACAGCTGGAAGCTTGACTCTCCATAGGGGAAACGAAAAAAAGGATCCACGAAACCTAGAACCTCATAGACTGCCTGATGCCCCCCACGAATTTCAGCCACGGCCTGGTCATAAGGAAGCGGCTTTCCGCCATTGGCTTTGGCGCAGACGGTATTATCCGCTAGGCATCGATGAGTGATGGAATGACTGCCTATAACATGCCCCTCTGTCGCAGCACGATACACAATGGCGGGATTTCCACGTACATGCGGACCGAGAGGAAAAAACATCGCCTTGGCATTCACCGACTTCAAAATATCCAATATTTTCGGAGAATAGTCGGAGTGCGGCCCATCATCGAAAGTGATAATCAATTCTTTAGACTGAACATCGCCACTGGAAGCGCGATACCCTTTGGAAAGATCTCTTTTTTCGATGCGAGGTTCGAAACTAAAATTAAGCCCTGAGGACTGAAAAGGCTTTTTCTGCAGTAACCAATACTCCTCTAATTTCTTTTTTAAGGAAATAATACACTCCTTCAATAAAGCTCCGTTGGCAGGGTTATTGATTTCTTCTTCAAAAAGGGAAAGATCTTGTCCCTTCAGCAGAAGAAGCTCTTCACAAACTGTGGATCCCAGTTTGGAGTTGGTCTTAAATTCTTCACGAAGTCTCGAAAAAACTTTTTTTGGGTTCTCTTCGGCGGTTTCCCACTCGAGAAGGCTTCGCGCCTTTTGGTTAGCGCTTATAGATTGTCTTATTTCATGGTGAAGTGAATTCGTGCAGGCGGAGGAACTCATTAAAAAAATAATTATATAAATATTTTTTTTCATATCTTTTCCCATTTATTCGAGAGAGGCGTGGTTTCCTAAATGAAACGGAGACTCAGGGGCGGAATTATCAAAAGTCATAATATTCCGCAGAGCCTCTTTTTGTAATACCACAGGCTTCCAAAGGTATTGGAGATAAATGAAAGTCAGACCAAAAACCAAAGACATCACCAGGCTTAAAAAAATCAAAGTCCCTAAATCCACTTGAGGACTGGTATTGTCTGGGCGAGCACGCTCAAGGATTTCAAAACGATCCCGAACTGATAACTTCTGTGCCTCGACCTTGGCGAGAGTTTCGCTTAACTCCTTGTACTTGATATATTCAAGCTCTGATTTTTTACGCCGGTCTTCGAGCATCTGCGAGGCGACCGGGAGAACTTTCATATATTTGCCAATCCGGTCCACCGATTCCTTAAGTTGTACCATGCGGCTTTCGAGCATTTTGTTTTCCAATCGCAGGGCTTCGAGTCGGCCGCCAACACCATAGAGAAAACTGCCCTCATATTTGTCACCGATTTTTCCACTATCTTCTTGGAGAAACTCCATATCTTTTTTATTTTCGGAGACTTTTAACTTTGCTTCATTGATTCGAACCATGAGATCCGAAAGATACTCACCCATTTTATCCCGACTGGTCAGAGAGATGAGATTTTCAGGTTGAATTTGAAAGTCGGCTAACTCCTGGGTCAGACTTTTGATGTTCTTATCCACTCTCTGTTTTTGATCATTGATGAATTTTTCGACCTCATTTATTTCATCCATCTCGCGATCGCGTAAGTATTCCGAAGAAAGCTCTAAGGCCGTATTGGTCAAGAAAAGCGAAAGCTCTTTTGAAGGCGTGGAAAAAGAGATGCGAATTTCATAATCGGATTCCAATTTCGCCTGAGACCAAGAGTCCAGTTTTACAATAAAGTTCTGTCGGCTGCTCTCATCCTTGAAAGCTTGCATAAGATATTTGTCTTTAATGGATTGATAAGCCAACTGTTCATCGACATTTAGAAGTAAACTTTTACCACGCTCGTCAAGACGTTGAAGAAGTTTTTCATAAAACTCACGAGTTCTCAAAACTTCGACCTGTTTTCCAATTTGAGTATTTCCCTTTTTTCCATCGACCACTGACTTTGTCATTCCAAAATAAGCCATTGAAAAAGCCTGGAGAGAGCTGTTTTGTGAATCATTCACCAACAGCCGGCCTCTGCCGACATAGGGGATTTTGAAGATGTATACGAGAAGGGAGACCGTGAGGAAAACAATGAAGATTCCCCCAAAAAGTTTTCCATGTCTTTTAAGAAGAACTACAAAGTCACGGGGTTGAAAAATACTCTCGGCTTTTCTTTCTGATAAATTTTCCATAGAAAGACCTTATGCCATAATCCTTTATCTTCAGGATAGTGAGCACAAAGCCTTTGAAGAAAGCTTATTTGGTCAGTCACACGCTCGTCACACGAGAGAATTTTATTAGAATTTTGTACTGGCGATACGCGGAAACTTAACCGGACGAATCACCCTCCCAGCGGCATCTGTTGTTTGAGATGTATCCTCGGAAGTTACCGGTGATTTATTATCTTCTACAAATCCCTGGGTCACCTGCTGCAGGTGATTGGCGGTCTCGCAAGCTTGGCGAAAAGCATCGCCAAGTTTCTTCAAAGCTTCTTGGTCCGCTGTGGGCACTTCAAATGCTTTCGTTAAATCCACTGGAATCTCGCGACTAAGAGGTGCTTCCATATCAATACGGGATTCTTGAAAAGAATCCACCTCATTTGACTCAGCGTATTCTGGGGGCGTTGGTTGGGTGGAGGCTTGGGCCCATTCGGGAAGGCTCTCTTCACAAAACATCAATTGATCTTTATTCACCTGGGCGATCATTTCGATTTCGCCCAAAGAAAGATCCACTTGAGAGGCGATTTCGGCGGCACTCTTTCCCTGATGAGCTAAGCGGGCTGCTTTGACATATTTAATTGTACTCTGCCGCTCCACGATCTCATTGTGAGGGATTCGATCTTGAAATATTTTTGCCACTTCAAGACTCTTTTGCATACTTTGTTCAATTTTTAGAAGTTGCTTATCAGAATGTTGAACCTGCTGTTGGATCTGACGTACTTTTTGTTCTAACAAAGAGGTGAGTTGCTGGACCTGTACTTCGGTACGATCCGAAAGATCTTCCAGAACAGCGATTTTACTTTGCAGAAGTTGTAGGCCTTTACTCAAGCGTGGATCATCTTTTGGCGGACGTTGAAATCGGATCCAAACACCCACAGAGCCTGCAATTAAAATTAAATCCACCAATACTTGAAGTAATAGCCAAAAACTCACAGGCCCTCCATCGTCCTTTATACCTCCAGCTTAGTAGAAAGAACCTAGGCCCCACAACGGACCAAGGTCTCAGTTTGAAGCAAAAGCTTTCGTAGGAGTCCTGTTTATCACTCATTTTGAATTTTTTCGGTCTCAGCACCTTTGTCTCCAAACGACACTATGTTAAGATTTTCTTGGGGGATTAATCCATGACGTCTTCTATTTCGATTTTGTCTATTTGGACTTTGAAAAGACTGACTATTCTTGTTTTGTCCGCAGTTCTTTTACCCTCTTGCGGAAACGTTCGCTTTAATGCGGACGCCCCTGTTCAAGCAGCGAGTCCTGGAACCACTGGTTCTGGAACTGTTAACGACAATGGTGGAACTGCACCGGGGACCTCCCCGACTCCTACTCCCAGCGCTCCTCGCATCGTCACTTACTCGAGTGTTGTTCCGCCCAATGCTAATAAAGTAGATATCCTTTTGATTATTGATGATTCCGGCTCTATGAAAACTGATCAGTTGAAATTGGCAAATAAGCTTTCGGGATTTGCAAGCCAGCTTGAAAGTTCTTCTGCACCCATGGATTGGCAAATGTGCGTCACTGTTACGCGCGATCAGCTCATCAGCGGTAAATATTATTGGGGCGCCTCTGTTAACTGGGTGGGTTATTCACCAGCTTCAGGACCTCAATATGTTCTTAAAAAAGGAACCACGGGGTTGAATGACATCTTCACCAAGACCATCAATGCTATTGGTGCTGGAGTCCCAGGGTCCGGAGATGAGCGAGCTATTAAAGCGGCTTATCACCATTTCTATAATGGAGAACCAGGCGTTGCCGGCACCAGCGGGTGCTATCGTAAAGATGCCGCCGTCGCTGTGATAGTTATCTCTGATGAAAATGAGCGTAGTGTTGGCGGCGATTGTACAAGCATTAAATCGAATATGAACGAAGATCCCGCATCCTGCCTTGCTTTAGAAGCCGAGGATCAGCCATCAACGTTGTTGACTCAAGCGAAAAGTATCTTTGGTCCTAACGCTCGTTTTAGTTTCAACTCCATTGTGGTGGGAGATGCCGTGTGTGAAAGCACCCAAGATCAAACTGCCGATGAAAAAGGCCAGAGATCCCCTAGCCATCAAGGTTTGAAATACATCGAAATATCCAAATTAACCAATGGCGGAGTGAGCAGCATCTGCGAAAATGATTTCTCAACCAACTTGAATATCTTTAAAGACAAGATTTTGAATTCTCTTTCTTCTTTGACTCTGGAATGTTCACCCATCGCAGGCAGTTTGAGCGTCTCGATTAATAATGTACCCACAACAGATTATGTTTTAATGGGCGCTAATTTGAAATTCAACAATGCCGTTGTTGAAGGAAAAACCGTTTCGATGACTTACAAATGTAGTCAGTAGTCATAAATTGCACGTCTGCAAAGAGGTTTTACAGTCGAAAAAAGAGTGTACGACCTCCTCCTCAAATCTCAAATTTTGTACGTTCTAAAGTAAGACTGAGGCTCTATACCTTTATCTATTTATATTTTGCTATGCTAATTTGTTAAAAGGGGGAATGGCCATGCATCAGAATTTATCA
>DATBTE010000478.1:0-2672 GCA_036559425.1 Pseudobdellovibrionaceae bacterium
CTAATAATAGACTAATAATAGACTATGTATAAACACCTGATCTCGAATAAATTGTTAAAAAATATTAAATCAATATCGATAAAAATTAGCGAACTTGAAAAACGAAATTTTTCTGAACCTGTCTTAGCGAAATATGAACTCAGCGCAAATTTATTATCGGCCTATTCGTCTACGAGCATTGAAGGGAATCCCCTTGCACTGACGGAAGTAAAAAAAATATTAAAAAGTCGCCCATCACAGGTCCGCAAAAGCGAACAAGAAGTTTTAAACTACAATGACTGTCTTGTTTGGTTAAACTCCGGTATCAAGAAAAACAATATTCATTTCAATTATGAAATCGTCTTAAAAATTCATAAAATCGTTATGAAGGATCTAATTTCTAAAGGCTCCGCCGGAAAGATTCGAAATGAACCTGTCTTCGTAAACGATCCAAAGTTAAGAAAAACTATCTATTGGCCCCCCGATCATCAAGAGGTCCCCACTCTTCTAAAAGAACTGTTTGCATTTGTTAAAAAAAATGAAGAAGAGATGGATCCCCTTATACTTGCAGGTATTTTTCACAAGCAGTTTGTTGTTATTCATCCTTTTATTGATGGAAATGGCCGCTCCGTTCGCTTAGCAACCAAAGTACTTTTAGCCAAACTTGGCATCAATACATTCAATCTCTTTAGTTTTGAAAACTATTACAACCGAAATGTGTCGAGATATTTTGCCAACGTCGGAGTCATGGGAAATTACTATGACGTTGTTGAAAAACTCGATTTTACACAATGGCTAGAATATTTTTCAGATGGAATTCTGGATGAATTATCGCGGGTCCAAAAGGATCTCGAAAACGAAATAAAAACACCAACAGATCTTATAACTTCGCACCAAGAATTGATTTTAAATTATATCAGAAAGTATGGTTTCATTCGAGACAAAGATTATGCAAAACTAACAGACCGAGCCAAAGCCACCAGAACTCTAGATTTTAAAAAACTTATCGAACAAGGTTATATTGAACGCCATGGAAAAGGACCGACAGTTTTTTATAAATTTAAATAGTCTAAACTTCGTCTGCTTGGACCCGAGCTGGACTGCTCCTTAATCCATAGTATCTTTAGCTATGCCCAAGTAAGTATGAACATATTCTTTCACGGCCTTTTTGAAGCGATCCGGATCTTCAGAGATCTTGGTCGCGTAGGCTGGACCCGCCGTCTGTTTGGCTTGAGTCAGACCCATTAGATTCGCAAGATAAATATGACCTTCCTCTTCCTCTTGCTTGTCTTTATAACTCAAGATTTCGACTTTTTTCTCACGAACCCAGAAGGAAATCCCTTGAATATCCGCCACGTCATAAACGCTTTGATCCAAATCTTCCCAATAAGTCTTATGCAAAGCCTCTATACGTTCCTGGAGGCTCGCTTGCGGAGAGTATTCCGAAAGAGCGGTGTCTTGGGTTTGCTTGAGTTCTTTGATGCGATAGGCCCCAGCTTCATCGAGCAATAAGACCCAGAGGCGAAGACTGGCTAGGCTGCCACCACGCTCGGCAGGCCGTTGGGCCACGTCAATCACTTTAGAACCTCTGAAGAAAGGGGCCACTTCAAGGCTATTGGGGTGCCCATTCCACTTCTCGATTTCGCCTTTTTTATACTTGAAATGTCCCTCCTTCATTTTATCTTCGACATACTCTGCACGCAGGGACTCATACTTTTTAAGATCTAAGCTTAATGCCTGCGCAATTCTTTTTGGCATTGGCATCTGTTGTCCGTTGAGCCCCTTTAAGTAAGCTTTAGACATATCCTTGATTTTGATTTCTTTTGAAGAAGCTTTGGCCACAGTCGCAAAACGAGCGAATTCCAGCGCAAAGGGCCCATGCCCCCCATCATCAAAATCCACATTTACCAAACGAAGTTCTTCGACGCCTTCTTTGGTCCTCACTGGAATCACAGTGGTATTTCCCAAATGAGGATCTCCACTGATGACACCTTCAGCATCTAGGTAATAATTCAAATCTTTAAGAACCCGGTGGTCCTTATTGTAAGTCCAACAGTGGTCCGCATTGCTGCGAAGAAGCTGAGAAATATTTTCTGATAAATCCACTTGTTTAAAATGCAAGGGCAATGGCTGAGCAAAAGCCAACCCGCTAAATATTAAACTGCAAGCAATAGCTGAATTTATCATAAATCACTCACAACTTTGATTCAAAGGTTTATTGGCAAAATGCCCATTCAAATCTAGATCTAATTGCAAACGCCCTTCACGACAAGCCTTTTTCAGAGTTTGTACAATTTCGCTCAGATTTTGTTTCATGGAAGCATAATCAACATCCGTCATCAAAGTCTCGTCCTTAAAGAAACTCTTCGTCGTCTCCTGAGATACTTCGACTTGCAATTTCAAGAGCCGAGCATAGGTCTCTGGACTGATATGAGAAAGACCCTGCACAAGGCCCGCTTTTTTCGCCGCGTTCTCTTTTGCAACCCCGCAGTCGTTATCTTTGAGCATCATGTTCTTAACCAGCACCGCACCCGTACTGCGAACTTCAGTCTCCGTCATTTTATTTTTCAATTTTACTGATACTCCCTCTGAGCTATCTAAATAGATATAAGAATTCGTCGTGTGAACGTTGCCGAAACGATCTTGTTGATTCAGCATGGTATCCATAACAATCATATCAGCCACGTTCTGCA
>DATBTE010000479.1:0-4523 GCA_036559425.1 Pseudobdellovibrionaceae bacterium
TACTTGCCCAAAGATATTACAAAGACTGATTCTGTCCGTACATGCACATTTAAAGGTGTCGTTCGATAGTTCTTCCGAAGCATGGTGGTGGCAACTAATGCTACAGACACAAGAAGTGCAAACTTGAACTTCAACACCTATACTTTGCAAAACCGACCAAGAAATCATTCGAATTATCGCTTGCTGAAAATCAACTGACGGCTCTTGAAAATGAACGCATCGCTTTGCTGAGTGAGTTAAAAAATCTGCGAGCCCAAAGAGATAAACAGAAACCTAGGGATGAAGTCAGTTATAAGCCTTTGCTTCGGATTAAGCGTTGTCGAAGGCCGCTTTCAGTTTCTTGATGTCGAGCTTCTTCATCTTCCACATTGCGGCCATCATAGCTTCTTTTTTCTTGGTGTTCTTGGTGGTGTTCCACTTGTCGAAGTCGGCGGGAGTGATCTGCCAGCGAACACCAAATTTGTCGATCACCCAGCCGCATTCCACGGGTTTGCCGCCACCGGCGGTCAGCTTTTTCCAATAAGTGTCGATCTCGCGTTGGGTTTTGCAGGGCACGACAAACGAGATGGATTCATTGAACGGCATTTTCATGAACCCATTCAAAAGCATGAGTTTTTGACCCAGGATGGTTATGTGCGCGGTGAGTACGGAGCCTTCCTTCACGCCCATGGGGTTCTTGCCCCAGTAGGCGTACTTTCCCACTTTGGTGCCTTTGAATACGGACTTGTAAAATTTGACCATCTCAGTGGCGCTTTTATCGGACCAGACGCAGGCGTAGACTTTCAACATGGGATCTCCTAGCACGTAGCTTAGCTCGGGAATTGGGTTTGGACTACATGCTGTGCGCAACGTATGTGGGTTCGCATAGACAGGAGCCCTTATGAGTTTGTTTTTTGTTATTCATCATATCCTCCTAAATCAGGGCAATTTTCCAAGTTGAACTTACTTTTTTTGTTGCGTGAATTCATACGCAGGGTCACTCCACTGGCGTTTGCGGTAGTAGCTTGAATTGCATTGTGTTCTCTAGATCGGCGTATCTTTGTAGAAATTGAAAAATCACTTAAAAATAATATTTTTGTCGCCAGGAATGGACAACACATTATAGGCCGCGCCTTTGCAATTACTTGAAAAAAAAACAGACTCATAATCCAAGGCGTTCACGCAGTATCTGGAATGTTTCAATCGTTTGCCCCGGCATTGGCGTGCGCTCCGCACTGCGCTCAAACTGGGTAAGCAGGGCATCGACCATGGCTCGACCATCTTTTGTCTTTACCGCCTCAACCGGCGTTTTACCCTTAAGAGCGGGAAGCGGTGTCATTGGCCAGGCTTTCCAATGACCCTCATTCATTTTGGCCAAATATTCTTTTACTTCAGGACGTTCATTCAGTTCCTTGATTTCATGATCGTCACCTAAGCTCCGTGACTGCTTTCCTTGTTCGCGCACTTTTGCCTGCAAATCTTCAAGAACTGTTGTCTTCAGCGTCCAGCCCTTCGGCATTCGCTTTTTTAAGACCGTTAAAAACTTTTTTGATCGTTCTTTAGAGTTTACATCTACGATCATTTTATTGCTTTCTAGACGAATATGCCCAAGTACAGTGTTATCCCAGTGTAGGTTCTGCTTGTTTCCCTTCATAAGCCAGGGGAACTCAACAACCTTGAGCAGACCCTCTTTGTCATAGTCAGCATTTTCTAGTATTTCTTCCTTAGAATCGTTGAAATCCAGGTCATGCAAAGCCTCAAAAGCATCTTCAATACTATCGATAGAGAAGGTCATCTTGTGTGGAATCATTAAATGACCGTCCGTGTTTGTCAGTATTGGCGCTGGGGGGTTGGTAACAGCTTCGTACAAGTCCCAGAACAATTCGAGCAACTCGAGGTCGGATTCTCGCAAACCTTCAGCTGTAATTTGACCTTCATCGTTCTTGTAATCATTTCGTTCCTCAATCACAGTGATTTTATGCTGCGGCGGAAATAGAATGGGAGCCAGACCATCAAACATCGAAACATTTCTAACCGTTACAACCTTTCCAAACAGAAGGTCCCCAGCCCTCATTGATTGAGAGCCCATTTTTTCGATAACTATAAAATATTCTTCTGTTAAGAGATCCTGAACCTTGACCCATTCACCAGGTTTGCACTCAAGGACGTCGTAAAAACTAAACGGTCGTCGCAAATTTTCTTCAAGATCCTCAATCTCAAGATCATCCAACTTGTTTCCAAATTTTTCTAAGAAGGCTTCAGCAGGAGTCATATCCATTGGAATTTCTTCGCTCAACTTGGTTTCGGCAGGGTCCGGACTCCAATGATAAAACATCCATGGACCGAACATTGGGTGGAGTGGCGATTCAGGATCAAACGATTCGACATTATTCCAAAGGTTAAATTCATCCCAAGCCTCATCGTAGCCAGTGGCTCTATAGGTTTTGGCCGTAAACTCCATAAGTTTGCTGACCAATTTATGATGCATATTGTGAATACGTTGCCAGGCTAAGTCATCCGAAGCCAGTTGCTGATTTGGAAGACAGCACTTCTTATACTTTTTGCCACTTCCACATGGGCAGGCGTCATTTCTACCTATATTTTGCATCTCATCCTCTCATTTCCTAGGGCGATCTGGCTTCCGAATCCAAAGAGACGAACAGAAGCCTATGCTTTCCGTTTTTTAACCAACTTTAGTATTGGTATCTCTCACTAGAATCTGTAGATATTTGTAATAAGCGTATTTTCTATTTCTCTGCTTGCCGCTGATTTCCCTGATGATTCCCAGATCCAAAAGATGCTGGAATGCTCGATTTACCTTTGGCTTGGTAGAGGAATGCCGTTCAATGAGGGCAGCACCAGTCAGGATTGGATCATGGCAAAACTCATTAAAGACTTGAATCGTGTATGTTGTAGGCTTGCTTTGCTGTAAGCGTTCTTTGTCTACTTGGTGCAACCGATGGATCTCCAGCGCCGCGCTGTTTGCCATGTCAGCAGATTCCGAAACGGCTTTAAGAAAGAACTTAATCCAGCTCTCCCAATCTCCCTTCACGCGAACATCCATTAATTTTGTGTAGTACTCTGATCTATAGGCTTTAAAATAGTAGCTCAGATAAAGTAGTGGGCGATCCAAAACCTTCCAGAAACATAGCAAGTACGTAATTAACAAACGCCCTAGACGGCCATTCCCGTCTAAAAACGGGTGAATAGTTTCAAACTGCGCGTGAATCAGAGCGGCTTTTACTAAGTAAGGAATTTTATCGTCAGCATGTATGAACTTTTCTAAGTCTGACATTAATCTATCCACCTCTTCAAAAGGGGGAGGCACAAATTCTGCTGTATTCAAATTTGCATCTGGACGACCAATCCAGTTTTGTGACTGTCGAAACTCACCTGGTGTTTTGTTTGCATCTCGCACACCAGACATCAACGTCGAATGGATCTCTTTGATCAAGCGAGTGCAAACTGGCAATTCGCTTAAACGCTTGAGCCCCTCATTCATTGCTTTAACGTAATTAGAAACTTCTTCGATGTCATCGTGTTTACTTCGCTCTTCTTCTGCTCCCGGAGATAAGACATCTTCCAAGGAACACTGAGTTCCCTCTATCTGCGAGCTCAGCAATGCTTCTTTTCTCACATACAAATAAACAAATAGATCAGGGTCAGAAATGACAGAGGCCAATCCCGACAACTTACCTAGCGCGAGGCTTGCATTTGACAATAGATAGTTAAACTCATCGTCTTGTTTTAAGCCCGGATCAGGGGGCAAAGGTGCCGGTATAAATGCCTTATAGCCCTTTAGCTGCTGGACGTATTGACCGGATCTTCCCATTACTTAGCTTCTCCTCAAGTAACAATATATATCAAAATCGTTACCAATATACACTGTAGGTAACGATTTTCAATTAAAATGTTACCAATTTACACCATAAGTAACGCACGGCCAGGCTTTTCTCAATTTGATCCATCACGCTCTTCCAGCACGTACTGTCCAGATTCAGGATGGACAGTACTGTCCGGTTTTAGAATTTGCCAGTGCTGTTAATCACTCCGTGAGCACATCCTTGGAAATTCGACAATCTATTTAACTGAAAATGAAATGTCACAGGTACAACTGGCAAAAAAACTTAAAGTGGATCCCTCACGTATTAATGAAATTGGGATCAAGCTCTCTCAATTCTAAAATGTTAGAAATTTTATTTTACTTGAACTCGTCCTCCTATCTGTATCCATACAATATCCCACTCGACCTAACGTCGACAATTTCAACGGCGTTCTCGAATAACTTCACATTTTGCACTTAGAAAGTCTTAACAAATCAGCCCTTTGATGGTGTCAATTAGCGTTAATTTTTTTGATGAATTCCAATAAAGCTCAAGATAGATACATCGAAAAGTGGTTAAAATGTTTTGTAATGCTGGCATTCCAAATAATTCTGACCGTGGATACCTCTGTTCTATAATAATTTTTCCATTTTTTTCTGGTAACTTTTCCAACATTACTGAAAGACCACGAGCAAGGCGAAAATCTTCCTGGTAGGTAAA
>DATBTE010000480.1:0-3409 GCA_036559425.1 Pseudobdellovibrionaceae bacterium
TCATTGGACTTCTGGTTGTACTCAAACAGAAGTAAAGTCGCGCTACGAGTTTCAAAATGAATAATAAGCGCCTTCGCGACTTATGATAGCCGTATCTTCGTCTAGTAGAAAATTTAAGACCCTTCTATAAAACGGAGAGCCAATTTATCGTTAGGTTAACTGCAGCAGCTAAGCATTAATAAAAATACCAGCATCAATCACTTTAGAATGACCTTAGATATCCGAAAAGAAATTGTTCGGTTTCTTTTCATAGAGTGCCTCCTTTGGGGAGTCTCTCTTCCTTAAAAGCGGTCTCTCTGAGGCCGCTTTTATTTTATGCAAAGATAATGTCCCTCTGAAAATGACAGAGAACAGTGCCAACTTCCATTGCTGTCCAATTATCGGAACGTACTCTCGGAATTCTATTTATTCAAACTGAAATCTTTGGGTGCACAAGGAAGAACGAAGCGTTCCAACTTCATACCACGGGACCCCTTCACCACTGCCATGTCACCGGCGTGAAGATCTTGTGCAAAATCCTGTGCCATTTCATCGGTAAAAGCCTTCGCACTCTTCAAAGAATTTTTATAGTGAGCCTTTTTAAGTCCTTTTTCAAAAGACTCATGGCTTGTGCCGACGAAATAAACTTTGTCAAAGCCTGTGAGGCCGACCAGCTCCCCGAGTTCTTCATGCAATGAGTTTGCTAAAGTGCCCATCTCTAGCATCTCACCAAAGACACCGATTTTGCGGCCTTTGATACTCAAAACTTTTACGTTATCCAGTAAAGCTTTCATCGAATCTGGGTTGGCATTATAGCCATCAAAGATCATCTGTGTGCCCGATTTTAGTTCGAGCAATTGATTACGACCCCAAATTGTTTTGCACTGGCTTAGTCCCTGCCAAACTTGCTCCGGCTCCAACCCTGTAGCGATGCCGAGGGCGGCGGCAGCCATGAGATTCGTCAGATTTTGAATTCCAAAAACCGGAACTGTCACTTCGCCTTCTTTACTTTCAATATGACCACTCATCTTAATACTTTGCAGTTCCATCGCTTCGATCTTCAAATAAACATCCGCTTTTGGGTCATGAGAAGAAAAGGTCACTAGCTTTGCTTGAGGGAATTTCTTTGGTGCTTTTTCATACATTTTACGGGTCAGAGGATTATCCAAATTATAAACCCTGGTGGCCGTTGGCTTTGACGTCTCATAGATTTCTTCTTTGGCTTCCGCGATTTTTTCAATGGTCCCGAAGTGCTCAATATGAGCGCGCCCCACCATCGTGCAACAAACCACGTCAGGCTCTGCGATATTTACCAGCTCGGTAATTTCGCCGGGATGGTTCATTCCCATTTCCACCACCGCGACTTCTTTTTTGGGATCCAGTTGCAACAAAGTGAAAGGCACCCCCCAATGATTATTGAAACTGCCTTTGCTATAATGAACGGTTTTGAACTTTTCAAGAACCGCCGCCACGAATTCCTTTGTCGTGGTTTTACCATTAGAGCCGGTGATCCCGATAATTGTGGCCTTGGTGTTTTGGCGTGCCCAATTGCCGAGATCCTGCAAAGCTTTCAAAGTGTCTTTCACTAAAATCACAGTGGTTTTATTTTTTAAAGTCTCAATCAGAGGCGAAGCCTCATGCACAAGAAGCCCTGCCGCTCCTTGAGCTACGGCTTTATCAAGAAAGTGATGAGCATCAAAACTTTCTCCTTTGAGAGCGACAAAAAGTTGTCCCTCTAAAGATTGACGAGTGTCGGTCCCAATCCCCAGGAACTTCTGGTGGAGTCCGCATAAAACCTGGCCCTTGGTGGCCGCTAGAACGTCTTTTAATTCCATCATTCTCATTTTAAAAACTCCTTGGCCACTTGAAGATCGCTAAAAGGGAGTTTTTCTTCGCCAATGATTTGATATTCTTCATGACCTTTACCTGCGATAAGCACCACATCCCCTGGCTTAGCTTGGCTCAGAGCTCGATGAATAGCTTCTCGTCTTTGCACTTCGATTTGAATCTTAGTTTGTTCAGCCGCAGAAATTTGTTCCGTCATATCCCGAATAATTTGCTGCGGATCCTCGGTGCGAGGATTATCCGAGGTGATAATAACATGATCTGAATACTTGAGCGCCATCTGAGTCATCAAAGGACGTTTGCCTTTGTCACGATCTCCACCGCAACCAAACACGGTCCAAACTTGCGCATTCGAGTGCAGGGACTCACGCACCTTCAGCAAAGCCGTCAGAACATTTTCAAGCGCATCCGGTGAATGCGCATAATCCACGAACACTGAAAGATCCTTATCATTCGCGACGGCCTGCAGGCGTCCTGGAACGCCCGTGAACGAGGCCAGAGCCTTCACGCTGACGGGCAATGCAATGCCCGCCGACACCGCTACGGCAATGGCCGCTAAAGCATTCATCACGTTGTGGGTTCCGGACATCGGCAATAATATCTCTGCGTCGCCAGCGGGAGTTTGAACCTTGAAGCGTGTGGAGGTAAAACCCATCTTAATAATTTCGTACTGAAAATCCCCTTCACGATGGCCATAGGTCCAAAGGATGGCGGGATCCGCAACGTGAAGCTTTCGGCCCCATTTATCATCCGTATTAATAATAGCAAAACACGGATTCTTGCTGGTTTTCCAAAGAAGATCGGTGAAAAGTCTTTGCTTGGATTTAAAATAGTCATCCATGGTTCCGTGATAGTCCAAATGATCACGGGTCAGATTCGTAAATACCACCGAATTAAAAGGCACGCTGTCAACGCGTTTTTGCTTCAGCGCGTGGCTTGAAACCTCCATGGCCACTGCCGTAGCGCCCTCTTCGCGGAATTCATTCAATCTTTTTTGCAAATTCGCCGGATCCGGAGTGGTCATCTCGGAAGGCCAAACTTTATGTCCCAAACGGTGATTCACGGTACCAATCACGCCCATAGGCATTCTTGCGCAATCAAAGATGCATTCGATCATATAGGTGATCGAAGTTTTGCCATTGGTCCCTGTGATCCCCACACAGAAAAGATCACGGCCGGGATCCCCATAATAGCGACTGGCTAAAATGTCCAGCACTTGGCGGGAGTTAGGAACTTGTAAAACAAAACCAGAAAATCCTTCAGGGACTTTCTCTTGATTTTCTACCACTAGAGCCACAGCTCCTTTGGAAATCGCATCTCCTAGGAACTCATGGCCGTCGGCTTTCGTTCCTGGAATGGCAACGAAAACGGCTCCAGGGGTCACTTTGCGGGCATCATAACAAATGTCGCTCACATCAATGTGCGAAAACGCATTTTCAGGTATCCCGGGAAATATTGAAAATAAATGCTGCAGCTTCATATTGACCTTTGATATTCATGAACACATTATCGTAAAATGAGAAAACTCGCAAAAGTATATTGCCTCGATGAATATCATAATGACAATGCCCCCTGGGTTATTCTT
>DATBTE010000481.1:0-2621 GCA_036559425.1 Pseudobdellovibrionaceae bacterium
TCAAGAGCCACCACGATGCCATCAGTGATCGCCGTGGTAAGAGGAATCGTCAGCCGAAAAGTGGTCCCCTGCCCGAGCTTTGAAGAAATGTTTATTTTACCGTTAATTCTTTCCAGGTTTGAGCGAACCACATCCAAGCCGACCCCCCTTCCAGAAAGATCGCTGACTTTGTCGGCTGTTGAAAAGCCCGCAGAAAAAATAAATTGGAAAACCTGATCATCAGATAAGGAATTTGGATCCACTCCGGGAGATATCAGATTTTTCTCAATCGCTTTTTTAAGAACTTTTTCGCGATTGATGCCACCACCATCATCCACAATATCTATCATGACATTTCCACCAGATTGCTTTGCGGAAACCATCACTTTGGCCATGGCTGGTTTATTTCTTTCGGCGCGAATTTGACTATTCTCCACGCCATGATCCATCGCATTTCTCACCAAGTGAACCAACGGATCCCCTAGAAGTTCAAAGACTGTTCTTTCAACCTCAGTTTCCTCGCCAATAAGCTGCAAATCCACTGGCTTATTGAGACTCAAGGAAACGTCACGAACAATCCTTTGCATCTTTACGAAGAGGGATTTTAAGGGGGTCATGCGGATACTCAAAGTTTTTTCATAGAGTTCGCGGACGGCCTTATCTAATTGGTCCACGATACCTCCAAGGCGTATATTGCCCCCACCTTTAATATAATCATCATCAACCAATTGATTTTTTAAAACCACTAATTCCCCAACAGCGTCCAAGACCGAATCAACACGGCCCGTATCGACCTTAATCACAACATTCTGGGGTTTTTGTGAACCTTTTGTAGCCGATCTCAAGACAGGCTGAGAGCTGGGCTGTTCAGAAGTAGCACGCTCTTCGGGGGACATTTGCCCCAGAAGTTCTGCCATTAATTCTAAATTTGCATGATTTTCGGGGGGCTCCGAGAAAAAATCATCTGGGGCCTCTGCTTTTACTTCTTCAGGATCCTCCACTTTTTTCACGTGGTGTTGAATTTTAGTTCCCGTCAAATTTTCATGAGTCTGCACTAACTCCTGCGCAAGAGCGCTCGGATCCCAGGGACTATTCTCTCCATTTTGCAAAGAGGAAATACGTTTTTTTAGCTCATCACCAGAGCGTAAAAGTAAAGAGATGACGTTCGAGTTCACCAATTCTGGATCTGCCCGCAACACTGATAAAAGGTCTTCCATCACATGGGCAAATTTACAAAGGTCCGGCAGACCTACAGCCGCAGCTCCCCCTTTGACGGAATGAGCAACCCGAAAAATTTGCGAAAGATCCTCAGCTGCGTTCGTGCCATTCTCTAAACTCATCATTGATTCCTCATATGACTCGAGAAGAAACGCTGATTCATTTAGGAACTCCATTTGCAGTTCTACAAAGAAAGAGTTGTCATCGCTCATAAAACCCCTATTTTAAAATCTCTGGTTTTTATCGGCAAATCGAAGAGGAAACTGTCTACTTGGACTCCTCAAGTTGCAGAAACTGTCCCTACGGCTAGAACTTGCAAATAAGGATCCGTTTTGCTTAATCAGAATATTCAGCATACTTCAGAAAAAATGTTATCTGAATGGACCAACAAACATGAATCGATGTCCTAATATGAGCCATAGGATTTTGTGGATCAAAATTCACTGGTTTTTAGCTAAAGTAAACGGCCCAACCGATCGAAAAGAGAAAGTGACATTTTGAAATCTCTTGAAAGGGGCAATGAATGAGTGCTTTGACAAAAAAGGCGAAACCAGGACAATACCTGACGTTTCAACTCCAAAATGAACAATACGGAGTTCCAATAGAAACTGTTCGTGAAATCAACAGAGTTGTTGAAATCACTCCTGTACCTCGTACACCTGAATACGTTAAAGGCGTCATGAACCTTCGGGGGAAAATCATTCCCGTAGTTAACTTGCGTATAAAATTCGGAATGGAACCTCAAGAGCACACTCGAGATACTTGTATCATCGTTTTAGATACCGAAATCGGCCAGGTAGGAATGATCGTAGATTCCGTGAAGGAAGTTGTAGACCTAAATGAAGGGCAAATTGAACCTTCACCAGTTCTGGGCAATGAAGCGGCCATGTCCTTCGTTCGCGGTATGGGTAAAGTAGACAATCGCGTGATCATACTTGTGGACATTGTTTCAGCCTTCTCGCACGAACAATTGACCGGTATGTCCGGCATCGCCGATCATCAGGATGTCGCTTAATCAAAAAGTAATTTTAAATTAATAAAAAAGGATGGGGCTTTGAGACCATCCTTTTTTATTCGATTCATTTCATTAATTCTAATTTTTTAATATATATTTTGAAATTCGGGGAAAGCTCCTAGCCAATAAGCTCAATGGCATTATCAACAATGGCCTCACTGTCAATTCCGTGCTTCTTGTAAAGATCCAACGCCGTATAAGCACTTTGGCCAAACTCACCGCGGACGCCTAGAGTATGACATTTGAAATGCATTCCTTCTTCAGCCAAAGCATGACAAACCATCTGTCCAAGCCCACCAATGATTTGATGATCCTCAACGGAAACAAAAGTGTTGTGAGTTCTTGTAAGACACTCTTCCAACAAAGCTAAGTCTAGATGGTTCAAACACGAAGGATTCACCACAATAGA
>DATBTE010000482.1:0-1718 GCA_036559425.1 Pseudobdellovibrionaceae bacterium
GATTATTCGATTAAGGATATTGATGAGAGGGAGATTGTTGAAATGGCTAAATTTTTATTGGCGTTGTAAATCATGCTCCTAAGTGCAAGTGATTTAAAAAATCTGGAAAAACTCAAGCACGAACTACAAAACGAAACTCAATCGGCCAAACTTGAAAATCTCGCAGCAGCTCTGCTTGGCCGACTTCTCGGTCTATCAATTTCTATAGCGAAATCTGGATTTCAACATGGAGGAGACGCCGGACCTGCTGGGCGGCAAGAGCGGCGATTTCGCATCGAGTGTAAAAAATACAGTGATAAAACTTCTCTTAGTGATCGCGAATTGCTTGGCGAAATTGATCAAGCGCTGGCGCGGGATGATGCCCTTGAAGCCTGGATTCTAGTAGCAACTCGTGAAGTTCCAGAGCAACTTGAGCAGGATTTATTTCAACATGGTGAGAAACATGGCGTTCCAGTCGTAATTATTGATTGGAAAAATCATGAGCTCGCCTCTCTCGCAGCATTATGCGCTTTTGATCCTGATCTGGTGGAAGCAGAGTTTTCTAAAGAGGCCGGTGCATTAGCAAGAGCCTTGCAGCCTATCTCTGCCGATGCCATCGCGATGTTGCGCCGTGACCTTCAGCCTTGGTGCCTCGGCTTCGAAACATTGAGATTACGTTCGCACGAAAAACTCGACAAGATTTGGAGCTCGCCGAAAACATCGAATGCAGAACTCGGACAAGATGCGGCAGGAGGTGCTCAGGAAAAAAGAGTAAAAAGATCGGCTGTTCATCAGAAGCTTAATTCTTGGTGGCAAGGAGAAGCGCGGAACGATGCTCCTGCTGCCGTGGTCGGATTGGACGGAGTCGGAAAGACCTGGGCAACGATGGATTGGCTGGTCAACAACAAAAACGAACAGCCCATCATTTTGATTGTGCCGTCCTCAGCCACTCCTCAAATGCTTTCGAGCATTTCCGAAATCAGCGTAAAAGAATTTCTCGCAAACTGTCTCTATCAGGTCACCGGTGTAAGAAATTCAGAGCACTGGTTGCGCCGTCTCGAAAACCTGCTTGAGCGACCTGAGACCGAAGGGCCGGTGTTAACCGTATTTTTCGACGGTATGAATCAGGAGCCTTCTGTGAAATGGTCGTTGCTCATGAAAGTTCTGCAAAGTGAAGTTTTTTGTGGACGTGTGCGAGTGATCGTTAGTACTCGCAACCATCACTTCGAAGAAAAACTTGCAAACTTACGTGCTCTCATTGTGCAGGCCGTAACGGTTGTAGTAGACAGCTATGATCGTATGCCAGGAGGTGAGCTCGATCAGATGCTCGCGTTCGAAGGTTTATCCCAAACCGATTTACACTCAGGACTAATTGAATTGGCTCGCATTCCACGCTTATTCAAACTGGTCGTTCGGTTTCGCAGCACGCTTGTAGAAGCTAATCAAGTAACCGTTCATAGACTGCTTTGGGAATATGGTCGCGATACATTGGGAGAACGTGCCGAAACATCATTCAGTGAGAGAGATTGGCGGCATTGGCTAAAAGAAATCGCTGGAAAATATCGTGACGGCATTTCTTTAACATCAATTAAGGAGCTCAGCGAAACTACAAGCCGTCCCGATTTAACCGAAAGAGAAGTGTATGCGAGACTCAGCGATATTATTGATGGCCCATTTGCACACTTCGATTCATCGGGAAATTTAAACTTATCCGATACTATTGTTGAACATGCTCTTGG
>DATBTE010000483.1:0-2171 GCA_036559425.1 Pseudobdellovibrionaceae bacterium
AGTTTTTATTTTTTGTTTTTCTTGATCCATTTTCGACACACTCTCTAATTTCAGATTATTTTAGATTGTGTGTCCGGTTTAGTGTAGCCACTTCAATAGGGCAGAAAACCTGACAGAGCCGACATCCAAAAATAAATAAAAAATTGAAACGTTAGAACGTGTCAAAGCCGGTCATCATCAAATCTCTGCGACGTTCCAACTACCAGCATACGCTGCGAGACAGGAGTCGAGTAGTCCCCAGAAGCGATAGCGCATGTGTTTTCACGAAGCGTTTTTTGCGTAGTGAAAATGCAGGCTTTCCCGACATCGCGTCGAGTCATTGCGAGAATGATGTTGGATACCCCTTGTTGGGTATCCAACGAAAGAAGCGGGACGGCTGGGGCCGCCGCAGGCATAAGCGGTCGCGTAGTTTTTGCCGCTTGTTGGGCAGGGAGGCCCATAAAAGCTTTCGCAAAAATAGCGACTCCTCGGTTGGTTGGATCGAGATGAATTCCATCAGTGCGAAAGTTGCAAGCTGAAATACGTTGATATTTGAAGTTTAAAATATGCCCATCCAACAAGGCGTGATAAATAAAATCAGAAAATAACAATAAAAGATGGAGAAATAAATTGAAAGATAAAGAAAATCCAGTGATATTGGTATACCGTAGAACCCATACAGGCGATCCAAATGATGGTGATGGTGGTGGTATTTTTGGATTTAACGATTGCATGAAGAGCGTTCGAGATTGGGAATACGATGCGGTCATAGGCATTGGAGGATCTAAGCCTGATCGTGGTTATGAAAAAATAAAAGAAAAAATCACTTGGATAGGAATATGCCCTAAGAAGCATCTCGTAACACAAGAAGATAAGGAAAGGATGAAGGTGAATAACCCTGAATTTGAAGATTTCGGAGGCCGTATGGTGACTTTCGATAGATTCCTTTTTCTGGATAAACCAGTTAGCGACGATTGCCCTGAACTCTACAAACACATGTTTGAAGAAGGTAAAATCCCCCACCAAGCCAAAAATTTTGACAAGTATCCAATGATTTATAACGAACTTAAGGCAATATTGAAATTGGCAGATGACGCTCCACAATCTCCAGCGAGAGATATTTTGGGCACAGCGAACCCCGTGGGTCCGACGTATTCATCATCAAAAGGAACCCAGAAGAATAAGGGTTGTGCATGAAAATCATTTTCAGCAGAAAAGGATTTGATAGCTCCGCAGGTGGCTCACCTAGTCTGATTTTTCCTGACAGGACTTTGTTCTCTATACCAATCCCCAGCAGTAAGGATGATTATTGTTATTCAGAACTTTCTTTTCAATACCAAGGTGATTCGATCCAATCAATATTGAATGAAATCACGGGGAAACGGATAAGACATAATAAACAACGTACTGATTGCGACTTTTCTCTCACACAACAGCGCTGTCACTATGACCCGATGCCGATACATCAGGCGAATCGGTTGGTGCTTGGTCAAGCTGGGAATGCCGAAATTCATTTGCAAAACCAGCGTGTCGGCATAGGGGACATCTTTCTATTCTACGGATGGTTTCGGCAGGTTGAGAAAAAAGATGGGCGTTGGCAATATTTACCAAGTTCGAGAGACATTCATTTAATTTGGAGTTGGATGACGATCGGTGAGACATTTGATTTAGGAACACAAAGTCAACGTGAACAAGCCAAAGCCAACTACCAGTTTTTGCATCGGCACCCTCATTTAGCTGATTGGCGGGAAGCACCAAACCGGATTTATATATCCAAGGAAGGGGGCTTATTGTCTTATTCCACTTCTCGCTGTTTAACCGAATGCATGGAATATCGAGGGCGTTCTACTTGGAGACTTCCCGCCTGTTTTAATCAACCACAAGCATTTACTTTTCTTAAAAATTTTATTTTAGATGGTGACGATGTAATCATCAGTTATCAAGGATACGGTCAGGAGTTTGTGTTAGATTTACACATGGTTTCATCTGAGAATGATAAAACGAAAATTTTGGCCTATATGAATCAAAACATTCTTGGGGGTAGTGAGCAATCAGTGCCGTAGATACCGTCTTGAAAGTCAACTTTAAATCGCATAATTGGATTGATAAGGTTGACGAGTTTTCAAGACGCCAAAGCATAAATGCACCAGCTTACGCATGGCAGCCCCCAGGGCGGACATTTTGGTTTTACC
>DATBTE010000484.1:0-1735 GCA_036559425.1 Pseudobdellovibrionaceae bacterium
ATAGAATAACCGAGGAAAAAATGGATGAATTAAAGGAAGTCATAAATGATTGGTCTTCCTACTCGGAGGACCCATGAACAAGTACGAAAAGCTGTTTCAGGAAATATACGAAATGACAAAGGGTGGAGATTTGAAGTGGAAGCTTATTTCGCGAAATGCCCATTCTGATATTATTTTTAATCCGAGTCTCGTATTTCGTCAGTTTGAGTCGAGAATGGTTAGGGACGGTGATGAATATAAAGTTCTTTTTGTAGAAAAAAAATCAGCCGAGCCAGATTATGACTACTTGGAAAAATATTGGCCAGAGGTGGTTGTTCTGTGCGATGGAGAGTTAATTGCCTCCTTAGGAGACTCTGTCATTGAACGACAGAATTTGATTAGCTTGATGGAGCTTATCGAATCAAAAAGTGACAAAGCCAAGAAACTTTTTAAAGAATAGGTAACTCCCTGTACGTCTAAAATTATTTCCTCCCCGCTCGTGATAAAGTGTGAAAGCTCGTCGCCTCAGCCAATTCTTGTGCCTAATATACCTGGTTGAAAATCCTTTAGTTTGTTCAGAAGCCATATTGGCATTGAAACTTGGACTAAAGACCAGCATGTGTTTGAGATATAACTAAAAGTGCTTAAACTACTGGCTAATTGATGTTGCTACGAATCAAATTTTAATTAATTTTCTGATGAAAGTGAAAATTTTAATAAATTTATTTGAAATATAATGACCATCTACTTAACATTTAATCATAAATTAAGCAGTTGTCTTAAGTTTGGCAGCTAAGGATGGTTAAATGAACACAGATGATAGTAACACATTTAAAGACACGTTCACAGATGAACGAGTCAACATGATTGTCGATGCAGTGAGAACGGCGGTTAATAATGCCTGCGATCAGTACAATCCTTCAATTGGCAGCAATGCCACGACTTTTGGAGTGGATGTTTATAACTTTGGAATCAATGAACTCAAAAAGTTGGTAACCAAACAGCCACAAATATTTAGGTATCTGGCTAGCGGTAACTTATTCAGACTTTTTGTAGAGGGCTTTGAGTTGGCGTTTCATAGAGTTGGTTATGACGTTTCTGAAGGCATTGAAAACTCTTTCCCTAATAATGAAGGGGCGGTCTCCAGGATTCTTTTTCAGCAAGAGGAGCAGTTAGCCTTTGTTGGTGAGGGGTTCGACATTCAACCTTCAAAAAAATATGTTTTGGGGCATTTTGCTGATCCTGCTGGTGGTTTGTCAGGAGTCTATTTGTGTAAACCAAGTAAAAAAGCAAATGCTATCGCTTGGGATGTTACACACGAACTTTGGAAAACTGATATTGAAAATAAAGAATTCAAACCAACTATGAAACCAAAAGTTGCTCCGGTGGAAAAACTTGGTGATATTAAATTGCAGCCAAAAGAAAAACTTGGTGAAATTCTTTTGTTTCCACGAGAAGAAAAAGGCACAATGAAGTTAGATCATGAATGACAATATAGTTCCATTGGGAAGCAAATATATACATACAGCTGCTCATCTCTTTCAGTCGAAGAGACTTACTTTAGCTCGCGAGTTAAGAGGTTTTACCAAAGCTGAGCTTGCAGATATTGTTGGGAAAACTCCTAGCTCGATAAGTCAGTTTGAGGATGAAGACGTTAATTTGAAGCCTGATGCAGCTACACTTGGCCAGCTAGCTATGGCGCTTTCTGTTCCTGTTCAATTTTTCACGAGAAAAATGAGTTCAGATTTAATTCATT
>DATBTE010000485.1:0-3318 GCA_036559425.1 Pseudobdellovibrionaceae bacterium
CATGAAGATGCATTCGCTTGTAAGTTGGCTCTCCGATGATCGTATTGATAAGGCACTCAAGAACACTGAGTTTGCGGATTCTCCGAGTTATCAGGGTTATTTAAAAGCTCGAGAAACTTATTTACATAGAAGTCTCGAACAATCCAGAGAAGATCTCGTTTTTATTCGGGGCAATGCCAAAATCATGGCGTCATTGAAAGCTTTGGTGACCCATGAAGGCTGGGTGCACCTTATCGGTAATATGCTCATCTTTGCATTATTTGCGATTTTCGTAGAGCAACGAATTGGTTTTTTTGGACTCATCCTTTTGTATTGTATTGGCGGCTTAGGCTCGAATTATTTGCAATTGCCATTTCTACCGATGGGTGTTCGGCTCTTCGGAGCCTCAGGAGCTGTGAGTGCAGTGATTGGTGCCTTTGCTGTTTATTTTTGGCGCGAGAAAATGCGTTGTCTGTTGAGTGTTGGTTTTGTTTATAATCGCATGATTTTAATTCCTGCATGGCTTTACATTGGCCTTTTTCTCCTTCTCAGTGATGTGGTTGGCATGACAGGGGTGGGCAGCGGAGTGGCGCATTTAGCGCATTTCACCGGATTTTTGGCAGGTTTTATTTTTGCCTTTATGCAAATGGATCTTTTTCCCATGAAGAATAATTTTCTTTTTCCCGCCGAGAGCAAACTTTATTATGACGCCAAAGAAACTCAGGTTTTGGAAGAAAAAATGGATCTCTTTCGGCGTATCTATAGACTTAATAGAGAAAGTTTTTATTCTTTTCGGGCTCTCTTTATTTACTTTGAAAAGCACAGTTGCTTACTAGCGAATTTCACCGAAGAAGATCAAACATTCCTCACTGATATTGTCCGCAGTTGTATCTTATATCCAGAGCAAGACGAAAAATATGCGATCGCTCGGGAGATTCTGGAGAAAATTCCGTTGACATGGAATTTGTCGTCTTTAGATTTAAGAATTGGGCCCGAAGAACTCATTAAAAGAGCCGAGCAGTTCCGACTTGAGGGTGATTTAATCCAGACTTTGCGTTTCTATGACATGTTTTTTGCGAAATTCGCCGTTCATCCCCAAGCTCAGGACATTAATTCAGAGATCATGAAGATTTTTGATCAAGTTGAAAAATTTGACTTAGAGATTAAAATTCAAATTTTAGAGGCCTTGTTAGTATATAATGACAATCATCCCGACACGCAATTTCAAACCCAGATTCGCCAATTGATTCATCAAGTTCATCGGGAGGAGAAGAATGCGAGCTAGCATCTCCTCTCGTTTTTCCGCGATGAATCTGGATATGATTATCTTTGGACTGCTTTGGCAGTCCATGAATATGCTTATTGCAAAAATATTCCCGGAGATAAGGGCTCCGTTAAATTCTCTTCTTTTGGGGTCTCTGACTGCGTTCTTTTACTTTATTTATCCCACGAAAAAAACCGGTCAAACTGTGGGAAAGAGACTTCTTTCTTTGAAAGTGGTTCCAGTGGCAGGGAGCCAGGTGGCTTTAACTTGGAGCCAAGCCATTCTGCGGGAGAGTGGGGGCAAGCTTCTGGGCTGTCTCCCTTTGGGGTTGGGGTATATCTGGGCTTATACCAACTCTGAGCATAAGGCATGGCATGATTACCTGAGTAAGACCCAGGTGATTTCTCTTATATGGGAAGAAGAAAAAACACTTTTACAGAAACTTCAGCATATCATGCTGGGGATTCTTTCGATTCCCTTGGGTGTGGCTTTAATCTTAGGCATTTTCCTTTATACATCTTTGCCTTTAGATTCAATTAAAGAAAAAATCGAAGTATCAGGGATTCAAGTGGGGCACCTTAGCGGAAGCCTGGCCGGGGGACTGCATTTTTCAGAAATAAAACGTCAAGATAAGGATCAAAGCTTTTATTTGAATTCTATAGATGTAAAATGCAATTTATCCGCCTTGGTTTACGACAGAGTATTTTTTATTGAAAAGCTGACCGCGGAAGAGGGACATATTGAAGTTCCAGAAAACTTTTCTTGGGCCACTATTTTTGTGAATCTTATTTCCCTGGGCCCAACCCGGGATCAAGGTCAAGATTCAGATCTAGGAATCAGTCTAGGAAATTTTAAAATGGGAAAACTTCATTTTAAAAATATTTTCTTTGAACATAATAAAAAAGTTATCCTGCAACTGCAAGAGTTCGCCCTGAAGAATCTGGAAATGGCCGACAAGGAACTCTTCATTAACGAGGCGCAGTTTCAAACCGGGGGGCTTACGATGAAAGCCCAAGACTTCAAATCTTCCTTTGGTCGTCTTGAAGTGGCTGCTGTTACCGGAGGTCTCGGGTCGGAGTTTTTACCTATTCTGAAAGTACCGGTGGATTTTCATCTGAAGGGAGTTGTTGGTAAAACTCCCAAAGGCACTAAGATTGAGGGCGGTATGACGCTTGATAAGATCAAATTCACTTATGAAAATGAGAGCCTCACTGTGAATGTCGATAAGTTATTATTGAATGAAATGTTTAAGACCGCTCTTCCCCTGGAAGAACTCAATTTAAAATTGACGGCCCAGGGAGAAGATCTTTTAAAGCTCCAGTCTTCCTTAAATGTGGAATATGGAATTAAAGTTTGCGGCAATGAGTTTCAGCCCACTCAGGAAAAAGAACTCCTTGTTTTTGCTCGGACGGATCGTCAATTTTCGTTTAAGATGACTCCCAAGCCGGTGATGGATTTAGGGAAGGTGATTTTTGCTAAGGAATCTACCTTAGATGATCTGTTTTTTTACGAAGTGCATGGCAGAAAACAAATTGGATCTGATTTTATCTCTCCTCAAGAGATGTTGGCGGATCTTTGCTACCAGCAGACTTTTGCAAGGCTTCAACCGTCGCAGGCTGAAGCCTTAAAACCTCTGGTCAAAGTCCTGGAAACTCCTCCATCCTCTGTCGAACTTATTCAAGAGGTGACTCGCGAGGCGCAAAATTTTTTGCGATTGGGAAAATATACTGAAGCTAAGTCTTTGCTTGAAGCGATTCAGATTTCCTCAACCCCTCTTTCCGCAGTTGTGTTGGGGGCTTTTTATAATGTGAAAGCTTGGGCTTATTTAAAATCAGGTGATCCCCAAGAAGCCAGTCAGGCCTTTGAAATGGCTTTTGCGGCCCGCAAAGACATCAGTGATGCGGAAGGTATGTGGAGAGCCAATGAAGCTTTGAAGAAGGATCAAGAAGCCCTCAAATGGCTGGATTACATCAAAATGACATTACAAACAAATCCAGAGTTATCAGGTCATCTAACTCCGAATCTGAAAAAGAAAATAGTCGAAGAAACTTCTTCACATTAAGAAGAGTGACGCG
>DATBTE010000486.1:0-2082 GCA_036559425.1 Pseudobdellovibrionaceae bacterium
TAACCCACGCTCTCCCCGTTTCTGTCGGCTTGGTGAAACCCGCTCACCCTTTTCGATGGCGCGAGAGGAAAGTAGCTTTAATTAATCCCCATCGTGTAGAAAAAGCGGTATCGTTCAGCGGCAAAGTCCAGATACCCGGCAACTGCGCCCTGCGTCGCCTAAAGCGCCTACTGTTGGTGCTCTACCTCCTGCATGACCCACAAGGATGTGGGAAATGCAGAAAAATGACTGGATCATTTCCTGTCCCTGCAGTCGAATGCAAATGCTCCGGCAAAATTACCACAGCATCAATTTTAAACGGGTGTCGCGTTTTAACCAGATCAAAAGCGTTACGTAAACCATCGATATTTTCCACCAGCCGCCTATTTCCTTTTCGTTCAGCCAAGGTTTACGGTGAAAAACCATGTAGCTCCCGGTCTGTAAATACGACGGTAATTAGCCATTTTTCATTGCCAAAGTTGGGATGGTGTTTCACGCGAACGATGCGGTTCGTACCTCACCGTATCCTGACCTGATACAGCTAAGTAAGCAACACCATCATATTTTTAGAGTTTTATTCTGCTCGTTGTAGAAATCACCAACACAATAATCGCTATAGTTAAGTTTAGGAGCAATCATTGATGTTGTAAAAATGATCTGATGAACAGTTGTTAAGTCCTCCGACATCTTAATGATCTCATGTTGGAAAAGCTGACTTCTTTCTTCCTCCATCCCTTTGTCTTCAACGTTGTCCATCAACAAGAATCGAGGATATAGATAGCTGGCATCTTCGCAAGATGCTTTTAGCATAGCCAGCCTAAATGAATTTTTAAGATAAACCATTGAACTCGCCGAGAATAAAGCTCTATCGTCAATAGTTACTCTATCCTCAGCAAAATCAAAGTCAACTATTTGCCCTTCGTTAAAGATTTCCTCGTGGTTCTTATCCGCACGAATGAGCTCAAGAGTCAGTGCTGAAAGTCGTAATTTCTTATTTGTTATCTCTCTTTCAACTTTAGCTTCGGCCCGTTGGATTTCACTTTTTAGTGAATTAACCTGGCCTTGCAGAGCTTCACGTTCATCATACAAACCATACAGCTTTGCAAACTCTCCCTTGCTGTTATTCAAAGCAGTGATCTGACTTTTTAGTGCGCCAACTTCATTGAGTTTCAATCTCAATTGAATATTGATATTACGTTGGGGCTTTCTCAATGCGTCTAAGTTACGTTCAAGCTCACCTAATCGTGTACAAATCTGATTGAAATTTACTCTGTACTCGCCAAGCCTATGCTGCTTAATATCAATAAGTTTTTTAGATTCGGCTATCTGAAACTCAATCTCTTTTCTTACTTTGAATGTCGGATCAATGTCATTTTCGTCTTCAGATTTTTCGCTCCCACAAACTGAACAACCAGAGGCTTTCTTCACTAGCTCAACTTGACATGCAGGGCAATGGTTAAAGGCTATATCAGATAGCGCATTAATTGTGTTTTTTGTTTCTCTTAATGCAACGATTCGAGCATTCAAAGAAGCAATAAACAATTGGGAATCGTTAATCTCAAATGATGTTCTGGATATTTTTTCATTAATCCTTGTATGCTCTTCCCTTGCTTTTTTTATATCCGCAGCAAGCTTATGGAGTATAGCCTCTTCTTCTTCACTCTCGACATTTCCAGTGTTGCTGAAAGAGTCCTCAATCTCTTCTTCCAATTTGTCAATTTCAGCTTGCTTCTCATGAATCTCACTATCGATTTCATCAACAGTTTTGATTGTGCCGCCTAAAAAGGTGTGAATGGTTTTAATCTCTTTCAGTCTATTATCTAAAGTGGCTTCGAGCTTTTGCAAACTGACGCGCTTTTCATAAAGCGAAAAGTCCGATAGACCGATCAATAATTCACCAATGGCTTTACGCTTGTTAGGTGAATCGAAACGGTCAAACTTAAACAACCGGTCAGGCGAGGTCATTTGATCGACATACATCATTCGTAACAACTGATGCATTGTTATGCTGTTGTTGTCTTCAGATTTAGAATAAGGAAGGCCCAGTTCCTTAAATATAGCTTGATAAAAGCTTTCTTTCGTATCGGCATTGTAAGGATATCT
>DATBTE010000487.1:0-6405 GCA_036559425.1 Pseudobdellovibrionaceae bacterium
AATGAAGAGATTCTTTCGAAGCTGGCAATGGAGTTGGAGTTGTCGAAGTTTTTATATCTGGGAAAAGGCGAGACGCTTACAGGGGGAGCGCAAAAACCCCGGCTTTTGGCTTCGGCCTATGAGGCCTTGGTAGGCGCCATGTTTTTGGATGGGGGCTATGGGGTTGTTCGCGAATTTGCCCGTGGCGACTTCGCAAAACTTATCAAAGATCTAGATCCGGCTCAGGATTTTGAGCGCGATTATAAAACCCGTCTTCAAGAACGCATACAAAAAGAAACCAAAGAGGCCCCGGTTTATGAATTGATCAGCGAGGAGGGGCCTCCCCATGATAAGGCTTTCACCATTTGCATTCGCGTGAAAGAAGTTAATTTAGCCATGGGGACCGGACGCAGTAAAAAAATAGCTGAGCAAGAGGCCGCTAAAAAAGCCCTTGAGATTTTATTAAAGGAGAAGAATTCATGAGTTACAAAGCAGGATTTTTAGGGCTTATCGGCCAGCCGAATGCGGGTAAAAGCACTCTTATGAATTATCTTGTGAATGAAAAAGTGTCCATCGTCACGGAAAAACCACAAACCACCCGCCGCCGCGTTTTAGGCGTGTGGAGCGCCGATGAGGGGCAGATTGTTTTTGTCGATGCCCCAGGTTTAATCAATGCGGATAAGGGGCTGAATGGCTTTTTATCTAAGGAAGCTGAAGACGTGATCGGTCAATCCGATGCTATTTTGGCCATTATTAGTTTGGACGAGAAAAGTGCGGAAGACGCCGAAAAGGTGATTAAAATGGTTTCGAGCAGTCATAAGCCTTGGGCCGGTGTCATCACAAAATCCGATCTGGTGGAAAAGCAACATCGAATTATGATTCTTAAAAAGATGATCGAAGACGCGGGAGGGAAAGCTTTTCAAGTGACGGCCAAGGATATGGATGCGGATCCTGAAAATCGCGAAGCCCTTTTGTTGGAGTTTTTGGCGCTGCTTCCCGAGAGCCCGGCTCCGCTCTATGATGTGGAGCTTTTCACTCCCCACAATACTCGGGACCTGGTTGCGGAAGTCATCCGTGAAAAGTGTTTTGAGTTTGTCCACCAAGAGATCCCTTTTAGTATGGCCGTGCGCATTTTAAAGTTTGATGAAAATGCGACTCCTTGTCCGAAGCTCTACGCCGAGATCCTGGTGGCAAAAGAGAATCATAAAGCCATCGTCATTGGTAAGGGGGGGGCGAATCTGAAAGAGATTGGCACCACCGCCCGTAAAGAGATTGAAAAGCTCTTGGGCGAAAAAGTTTTTTTAGATCTAATAGTTAATTTTAAAGCCGATTGGTTCAATAACAAGCGCATTATGCAGGAGCTGGGATATGTCCGAGAACACAATGAAGACTGATGATGTGGAAGTTCCTGCTGAAGTCCTAATGACGGATGTGCCTAAGGTGGCCATCATTGGTCGGCCCAACGTGGGAAAGTCGACTTTATTTAATATCATCACCGAGACCCGCAAAGCGGTGGTGAAAGATCAAGCCGGAGTCACTCGCGATATTATTATTGAGCCCGTGGATATTTGGGGCAAGCAATTTGATTTGATCGATACTGGCGGTATTACCGAAGCTGGCGATTTGTTTTCTAAACTGATCAAAGAGCAGGTTTCTGAATTCTTGTTGAGTGTGGATTTTATTGTGGCAGTGATGGATGGCCGGGCCGGACTTTTACCGGAAGATCGCGATATTATAAAAATCGCGAAGCAAATGGGAAAGCCCTTTTTGCTGGTGATCAATAAAGTCGATAAAGTCGCTGAAGAAGAAGTTTCTAAGGCGGATTTTTATGAGTTTGGTGTGGACATCGTGGCGGCCTCCTTTGAGCAGCGCCGTGGACTTTCTGATATCCTGGAGTGGGTCACCAAACAAATTCCGGATCGCAATGAAACCATCGCTGAAGGGGTTAAGATTGCGATTGTGGGAAAACCTAACGTTGGTAAGAGCTCTCTGAGCAATGCCATCTTAGGGACGAATCGCATGTTGGTTTCTGATATCGCTGGCACGACCATTGATTCGGTGGAATGTCCTTTTTATGCCAATAATAAAAAGTATATTCTCGTGGATACGGCGGGATTGCGTCGTTCGTCGCGACGTGAAGAAGATCTGGAAATTATTTCGGCCTTTAAGTCAAAAGAGGCGATTCGCCGCTCTGAAATCATTTTGCTGGTGGTGGATGGAACTATGGGCCCCACGGAGCAAGATGCGAAGATCATGCAAGCCATTCTCGAGGATCATCGAGCGGTGATTCTGGTGGCGAATAAATCAGACCTTGGTCAAAAGGAAGTTCCTGAGTATAAAAAGACTTTCCGCGAACAGGTGGCCAGGACATTTCACTTCTTTGAGGATGTGCCGGTGGTTTTCACGAGTGCAAAGATGGGCCATGGTTTGAATGACCTCTATGAGATGGTCGATAAAGTTTCGGCTCAACTCACCATGAGAATCCCGACTTCTGAGTTGAATGATTTCTTCTTTGAGACTATTCGCAAGGCCCCGGCGCCGGTGCATGGCAATAATAACGTGAAGTTCTACTACTTGACTCAGACTTACCAGAAACCCCCCGCGTTCATTGCCTTTGCCAATCATCCTGAGGGAGTGACCACGGCTTATCGTCGATTTTTGATTAAAAATATCAAGGCGAAATGGGGTTTACAGGGAATCCCTATTCGGATTTTTTGTATGAAAAGTCGTAAGGGTTCTTAATGCCGGCCAAACGAGGATCGTGGAGAACGCGTTTTGGATTTTATCTTTTGGCCATAGGCTCCGCCTGTGGTCTGGGGAATCTGTGGCGCTTTCCTTATGTGGTGGGAGAAAACGGAGGAGGTGCCTTCGTTTTGTTGTATGTGTTTATGGCGCTCACGGTGGGGCTCCCTTTATTGATTGCGGAATTAAGTCTGGGTAAGTCCACTCGTCAGAGTGTGCTGATGGCGACGCAAAAACTTGCGAAAAATACGGGCCGCAAGAGTCTTATATGGGCGGGCAGATTCTCCGTTCTTTTGAGCCTTGTCGTTTTTTCTTATTATGCCGTGATCAGCGGCTGGGTGCTGCATTTTTTCAGCCGGTTCTTAATGGAAATCTTGATGCCGGCAGAGGCTCATCAATCAGCGGCTTCGTTGGCGACTTTAATGCAAAATGGCTGGTTGCAGTGGGCGCTGGCCAGTGTTCACGTTTTGCTCACGATCATCGTGGTGGCAAAAGGGGTTCACGAGGGACTGGAGAAATTCATAAGTCACATGATGCCCTTGTTTGTGACGCTTGTTTTCTTATTGGTTTTTCGTTCGACGTCCTTGCCTTCAGAATCAGAGGTTTTGCGTTTTCTTTTTTATCCCGATTTTTCAAAGCTGACGTATTCTTCTTTGATTCATGCTATGGGGCATATTTTCTTTACACTTTCAGTGGGCTTTGGAACGCTGGTGACTTTTGGAAGTTATATGCGCGAAGAAGACCATGTTCCCACGGCGGGATTCCGGGTGACCTTGGTGGACACAGGGATTTCGTTGGTGGCGGTCTTATTGGTGTTTCCTATCGCCTTTCAGGCTTCGAATGTTCCCCTGACGGACCCCGCTTTGCTGTTTGAAACCTTGCCCCGTTTCTTTTTGGATTTTCGCGGGGGTCTCCTCTTTGGTCTGTTATTTTTTAGTTGTCTTTATTTGGCGGCACTCAATGCGAGCATCGGTTTGATGGAGACCATTGTCTCCAATTTAGTGGACAGCAGTCAGAAGAAGAAAATCAATCGCAGCAAAGCCTCATGGATCACAGGAGCTTTTGCCTTGTTTTTGGCAATGCTGCCCGCTTTTTCCAGTTCTGTTTTTAGAAATGTACAGATTTTTGGAAAAGGCCTGATGGAATCAATGGACTCAGTTTTAATCAATTGGATCTTGCCGATGATCGCTCTAGGACTGATGGTGAGTATCAATTGGGGAATGACCGAGAAAGAAAAAGAAACTCAGTTTATCGCCAAGGACCGATTTGTGAGCTATTCAATGTATCCTCATTGGAAATGGGTGCTTCGTTGGTATGCTCCGGGGTTTATTATTTTGGGCATGCTTTTACAAATTCTAGGTCTCGTTTTAAAGATGAATTAGAAAAAAAATGAATTAGAAATTCATTCCCAAGATAACCAAGATATTATAGATATCACCCGATATGGTATTAACAAGGGGAATGGAGCTTGTGCCATCATTGATGAATTTGCCGTTTTCATCGCTAAAGTTCACGTAGTGATACATTCCTTGAATTCCGAGAAAAGCTTTTTTTCGCATTAGAGGAACCTCGAGTCCCACTCCAAGTTCAATGCCCATGGTGGCATCTCGGCTATAGCCTTCAAGTCCCGCCAAAGTATAAGTGCGATAAAATTGCGCAAAGCCGCCAATCAGATAAGGATTCAAATCCGCAAGACCACGGGTCACATTTTGTGTATTCAAGTAATACTTGAGGTCAAAGTTCAGCGTCGTGAAAGAGACATTCCCGGTATAAGTGGTCGTGGCTGTTTCAATATTGACGCCGTTGTCACCTGTAAGAAAGCCCAAGGATAAGGCTAAACGCAGATCAAAGAAGTAGCTTAAGTAAAGCCCAAAAGTGGGGGCACTAGAATAGATTTTTGAAAAATTGCCGGTGAAGTTTCGTACTCCAGCGGCAAGGCCAATGGTAAAAAAACGACCATTTCGAAAGAAATTTATATCGGCTTCCTCATCGGAAGCTTCATCGAATTCACTGTAGTCGCTAAAGGGATCGTAGGCCTCATCAGGGTCTGTTTGCGCTAAGAGATAATGTTTATCGGATGGATGGCCTATGGGTTGTATGGGCGAATCGCTCAAATAACTTTGAGCATAAGCAGGAGTTGCCAATGAGCAGAAGCCCAGTAATGCAATCAATAGAATTTTCACGGTATCCCCCTGCTTTTATTATCGCGAAAAATCAGGAAAAACTGAAGGTGGGTCCCACTTTGAGACGGTAAAAGTCTTAAAGTGGAGCAAGAATACCGCTCTGGGTGGGGAGATTTGACTCGAAGAAGTTCAAAGTTAGGGCCAAATTCCCTAATTACTTACAAACTAGGGCTCTATTAAAAGCTCTGACAGAGTCTAGAGAGCCATTGGATGGATCAAGTGTAATTAACACATTGAAGGGGCCACCCGAATAAACACCCAAAAATGAATAAACGTTTGAATCGTTATTATGAGTTCCTTCAGCTAATACTTTTGGAGACTCAAACACTTCCTGCTGGCCTAGTTCTGGCCAACCTATAGAAACAGTCAGTTTTGAAGATGTATTAGATTGAGTATCAAAATAACCTTTAACAGAAATATTATAATTTGCATTGTAACAATTTAAATGACCTGCAAAGGCGGTTCCTGAAATCAGCATTAAACAAGCCGACAAAATAGCTTTACTCATAAAAACCTCCATTAGCGCTATCATTAGTAAATACCTTATGTAAGTTCAATAGTTTAATTAGGCTTTGAAAAAAATATCTCTATTTAATAGTAAGGGAAGCTTGCGGGAGTTAGCCAAGTCCGTTGACATCTTCCTGAATGGCGTAAATTTAAAAGATCTTGAACAGAAGCTGTGTTTTATTCACCCAGTTTTGAGAAATTGAATAAACTCAGGATCCAGGACGTCAAAGCCCCAAGGAGTAAAAAACCTTTGAGCTTGGTCTTTATTTTTTTTCATATAGCCGGTAATAAAATTATAATCTCTTCCCCAGGCAATCAAACGGGTAAAGGGTCTGGCCAGCCAGAAACATTTCTTTTGATTTTCGATATTTAAATTGTTCTTTTCCTTGGCGGGGCCACGTTCGGCTTTTAAGACTTGCCGGGCGATTAAGCCGGTGATGGCGCGAATGAACTTCGAGTAGAGCTTGCGGTCATCGAGTTTGATCACCAGATGAAGGTGATTTCCCACATTCACTAAATGATAGAGACGTATGCGGCACTGTTTAGCATGGTGTCGGATGATTTTATCAATTTTTTTAGCGTGAGTAGAATGGAGCATCGAGCGGGAGCCGATAGCTTGAGTGGATTTTAATACCAAGTGCAGGGGTTCTTTGATGGATAGGGGGCGCGATCTTTTTGCATTTCCCTTTAGCAAAAGCCCGCCAAAGTTTCGGGGTATTTTCTTATTAAAAAAGCAAAGCTGTTGCGCTTTATTTTTTAGCTTCGTTTTCTTGTTTTTTGGAGGACTGCTTTTTTTTGACGCCATTCACTCTGTTTCCGAGAAATCTTTTATCGTGAAAAGTGGAGCGATGTCAATTTTAAAAGTTCCAAATATTAGTTATTTGGAAGATTAGGGGTTTGGTTGATTGTTTAAGAAGTCTGATGATAGTTGTAATTTACCGCTACCGGTCTTTAACCGGCGGTTATTTAATGAATCAAAGAGGTTAGTCCCTAT
>DATBTE010000488.1:0-16968 GCA_036559425.1 Pseudobdellovibrionaceae bacterium
CGTCCACCCTCGACCGATGTCACCAACTGCGTGAACTTCATCAAATACAAATAGGCCATACTTGTTGTAGACAGCGGCAGGATCACGCCTCAACAGGCCAGCCAGACTCTCTGGAGTGAGGATATCAATACTTGGTTCAATGATGTCATTTTCTTCGAGATCAAAATCTTCGATTGCTTCACGTATTTGAGATCTGAGATTTAGAAACCGCAGTCGATCCTTCATGGATGCTGCCACCTCTCTGCATAAACTTCTAGTAGGGGCAATGTAGCACGCGGAGGTCAGCCTAGTGGAAAGATGATGTGCTATCAATACTTGAGCCAACAGTGTTTTGCCACCGCTTGTTGGAGTCGATAAAAACTGAAATCTGGCTTCGTCGGCAAATGGATTGTGCTGTCCTAGGTAGTCTATTTGCGGAGGCCAAAGTGAAAGGACACGCGGACTGCCCAGAGTGAATGCTCGCTTTACATGATAGGGCACGTCTGCGGGGAGAACTTTCCAGATACTTGTGGCATAAAGTTCATCCGCTAGGCCGTGCAAGAGTGTCGCCATCCAAATGCAGTCAGTATCTTCATATGCTGACGTGCAATTCGCAGCTTGTAGAAAGCAGCTCTTAGCTTTTTGAAATGAAGAGTCTCTGCCGTAAACGAGAAAGTTGATTAAGCTACGGCAGCCGAGCGCAAGACCAAAAGCTGCACCGAATGGTGTGTTATAGAGCGAAGTTACACCCCATTCTCTAGCCAAAGACGTGGCCTGTTCTTCAAGGCCAGCAGTTAGATCATAGACATATCCAATGTCGAACGCCAGGAGTGCGACACCACAGTTGAGGGATAGCTCCTTGTAATTTTCTGGAAGCAAAGAGAACTTTTCCTGTTCTCGCATGTGTTTTTTTCTGATCGCTATCGCATTGGGCTGATGTTGGGATTTTAGATATGCAATTTGTGAAGCGAAAACCAAACGAATCTTCGCATGACTTTCGTGTTTGTTCGAAACGAGAGCTAAGTCAAAAATGTGTCCCGCAACTTGGAGTGCAGCTCTCTTGCGTTTTATACCGTAGATTTCATTGGCACTCTTAATGGACGCTATGGTGAACAGATACCATGCGACTTCAATAAGAGAGTTTGATACCGCTCCCTGGCTTATAAGAAGATTAACTTCAGTTTCCGAAATGATCTTCGAGAGTTCTTGATTTGAAGGTAAGTTTTGTATTCCGCCCAGCGCGACAGCTAGGAGTTCTAAGTCTATATACCTTTCCATAGGCTTTCACAGACCATTTCGCAGAAACTAACAAAGTCTTCTAGATCAACTGTGCGTCCTTCGAGTGTTCCATTGGATGAGAACTTTGGAAATTTAGTGGAGAGTGACGCAAATGAAGGATTTGTAAGCTTCGCGGCAGAACAAACCACAGAAACACCAGCAGCAGAGTCATCGCTTTTTGCGACCCACTTATCCATGAGGAGGTTAATAAACTCCTTTTCTGCCTGTGGTAGGTCCTTCTCCTGGCTATTCACAACATATCGAGAAAGATAAGCGAGTCCTTGTTCTTCAAGTTGGCCTGATGCTCTTGAAATTGTCGCATTTGGATCAGTTTCGCCAGCGACCTTCTTTATTTCCCAAAGTCGAAAAATAAAAGTGTCCTGACCAGTTCTATGGATGACGAGTCCATCGCCGCCTGGATCAGTCGGAGACATGCCGACGTCAAAAACCATCGCTACGTTTCCATCTGGGTAGGAGCCCTTCACTAGAAAGTACCAGAGATGCTCAGCTACCCATCCTTGCCGATGATCGACGACCTTGGGTTGTGCTTGAGTGCCAATACATACTTTGATTGTGGCTTCAAGTATCTGCTTCATGGGTGCGGCATTTGCTTGACCTGTTGTGTGCTTTTGTGACCAAGCTTGAAAGATGTGAGTAGCGGATGAAAATTTCGATCTTACAATATGGACCGCGAGATCATCTGCGAGTGCCTGTTGGTGAACTAAATTGCCATGAGATTGCCTAACCCAAACGTATCCTGCCGCTGTTGGTTTGGTGGTGGTAAACTTTGGATTTAGTGGCATGCATCTCCCAGTCCAACCGCCTTGCCCCAAGTGAGATAGAGCTTTTACGTTGTTGGAATTACTCGCAAATAGATCGGCATTTAGTCAGATTAAGTTTAGGTTCGGCACCCGTAGGACGTAGGTTTAGTAACACACTGTTAAAGGCTTCAGGGTTCTTGGTCCGGGATTCTGATCTTTGCTTAGTGGCGAACTGATAATCGCATCCATCATTTCCAAGCCTTTCTTAGCCTTCTCGGCGTTTTCTGGAAGCGCTGGTTCTAAACTATCGCCCATCGAAATAATTTCACAGGCTCCCGCAGATTCCTTAGAGGGAAAAGTCAACGATGGAAATTCTTCCTACATTTTTGTCTCTTCAAAAAGGCTCACAGATTTTGGAAAAATATCAGCTCGTCCTATGGGATATGTATTCAAAGAGCAAAATTGGAGCAATTTCTTTGACGGCCTCTTTTGGATCAAAACTGAGCATCCACCCACATATTAACATTCCCCCGCAACAGGCTCGGCACAGCCCGTAAGGCTTTTCGAGGCTTTACTTGCAACATCCCGCCGAATCCAGATTTCGAGTTTGTTGTCTTTATGGACGATGGCCTTCTGAATGATGAGCTGGATGATATCCCGTTTTTTTAATCTTGATAAACAGCGGCATCCTGGTTTGGCGTTGTAATTTCAAGCTTGTCTTTTAAGTTTTCAACCAGCTCATCGACCCTGGCATCGTAGTAATGTGGTTTGATTTTTTCCACAGGCGTGCCACTTCGACGAGGATCACTAAATATTGTTTCTGCGCTCTTTCTTATCTCAATTGAGATCTCTTCGCACCTATTCTTGGCTTCCTCCCATTCTGAGGCTTTTTCAAAAGGAAGATCTTTTATGTTCGAGTTAACTCGCCGCTCGACCTCAGAAAATGCTTGGGGCTCTCCCGGCGCATAGCCATCCTCGGCCACCCTGACGGGGAGACGCTTTTTGAGTTCGTCTTCGATTTTCTTTATTAAGCTTTCACTCATAGCTCCTCCTGTGGAAAGAAATATTTTTTTAGTTATTCGGTTTCGTCATCATCTTGTACAAAACGCGTTTTTCGGATGTAAGGTTGCTCGTCAGGTCCCTTAACGTGTGAAATGACCCAAGTATAGCCTTTCACGGAATAATCGCCATTTCGATCTTTTCCAATTCCGCCGACTTTTCTCCAATGACCCATTACGTCCCAACGATGAGACCAATCAATTTCTTTTGAAGATCCAATCAGATTCTCAAGTCCTTCGCGCTGTTTCTTAGGCACCACAATTACTAAGTTCTTGATTTTCATTAGTCGACGGTTTTGCCCAGTTCCAACCTTAGCCCTTGCGTCCACGCGCACAGTTCCTGCCTGTGTTGAGCTTTTTCTCATTGTGGTGAGTAGGTATTGGGCCGCCCGATAAAGCCGTCCCTCAGGTCCTAACGAAGAATAAGATCCTTCGGCCATTGAGTGATATAACGACCCGGCGTAATTCTCTACAATAACGGCTTTGTTGCCATAGCGTTTGATTGCTGCTTGAAATAGGTCTTCGCCTTGATCGTCTGGGTGAACTGCAAGTAGCCTAGTTTCTTGATACATCACTGCCTGATAAGGATTTTTTGGTTCGTCTGGCTCGATTATTAGCGCACCCACCATATCGCGCATCATGGTGATTCTCACGCGCCTGCCTTTAACGATTTCGGAGACTTTCATCTCTTCTGAATGAAGAGGAGTAATGAAGATTCCCCCTCTCCCGTCTGTCTCTAGTGAGCCATGAACAACTTCTCTGAATAACGAATGATCGAAAGTTTCAATCCATGTATTCTTAAATGGCAAACTAAGTTCTTCTTCTGGAGTCGTGACTTCTGGTCCCTTTTGATCGAACGCAGCAAAGACAAAAGGTTGAATCGTTTCGATCGAACTTCCCATGAACCCTTCGATCTGTTCTGAATTGGGATTGAAAATGCCGACTCCGATGTCCATTTCTGAAAGTTGTTTTTTCACTGAGGCATTTAGTGCAATATTTTTGGGATCGTTACCTTGAGCAAGGGTTTCGAGAAAACTAACGAAATGTAGATGGTTCATGCTGGCTCCCATGTCAACACCTATCGGTTTAATTTTTTAAACTTCAAGAGCTGGGTGTCATATAACTGTATAAACGTCTAGCTTGGGCGTGGGATATTACAGTAGCTGCAATCCGGACCAAAAAGAACGCAACGATTTCATCTTTCTAGGTACGCCGATGTTATGACAAAATAGCGCATACAAGGGAGTTTAAATTGAACATTCCGAGCATTGATGACATCAGAGGTTACAATTTGTGGTTAAGAGATTCGGAAATTTCCACACATAAATTGAAAAATACCGACGAAAAATTTTTACTCGTTTACGACGAAACTAACAACGCCCGAAAGATATATGTCGACAACGGAAAGTTTAACGTGGGCGATGTCGGCGATTTCGTCTTAGGTGGTTTGGCACTTCCTCCCGGTTATATGGAGCCACCCATCTCAGAGTTGCGTACTCGCATGCGATTGGATGCTGGTATCAAGGATATTAAGTTGCGCCACATAGGCAAAGGTAGATTTCTAGATTTGATAGACGCCAAAAAAATGGCTCCATTTCTTGATTGGTTTTTGGAAAATGAATTGCTCATTCATTTTTCTCACATCGACCCATTCTATTGGGCGCTTGCAGACATCGTAGATTCTCTTTTAACTTTTTCATTCTTTGAAGAGTGTATTGGCTATCAATACATTTTAAAATCAGATCTGTTTGAGAGTCTAAATCAGAACCAAGCTCAGTGTCTTGATATCATCGAAAGATATAACTTTCCTGATATTCGTGACGAAGATATTCCCTCATTTTTTGCTGAGATTATTATGCTAGTCGAGATGAGCAACGCAATTTTACCAGATCGTTTAGATGCACTTTTGGTTTTCCTCAACGAAGCAATGAGAGTAGAAAGCTTACCGTTTTTGAGCTTTGAAGATCCCGGCGTGAGAGGAATGTTAATGGATAAGTTTGGTGCGTTCTACAGGCATCGTCTTGTCTTATTTAAAAACTCTGTGCACGTGCTCGATGAAGAACTCGAAGTGAAAGCCTTTTTAGAAAATGATATAATTCTTTCGGTCTTTCCTGAAATTGATTTTAAGTTTGTGAAGTCTGATGACGATAGTCGCGTGCAGATTTCAGATTTAATCATTGGCCTGTTGGGCAAACTCTTTACCGATCTTGGGCGATTCTCGCTTGAGGAAATTGTAAAACAGGCGGCCGCTATAAGCGCACAAGGTAAAACCAACCTCGTTACTTTGGACAAGATTATTTCTAGGTCGGAAAGTTTGACGCAGGCATTCCATCATCATGTATGCTCCGGCTATAAACGAAACAAGTTTGAAAAATTGCTTCTTGAATTCAAATAGTTATCGACAGCAAATCCAAGGCTATAGCGATTGTTGTGGTTATGCGTCCTTCCCTGATATTGACTTGTGCGCAAAATCGAGGCAGTGTTTCGGAAGGCTATGAGAGTTAGCCTTTCCTTCCGCGTAAAGACTAATGGTCAAATCTTATTCATTTTCAGCGTGGGCTGGATTGGACCTTTAAAGGAATCTGAAACGGATTTTACAGATACGCGCTTAGCGCTTTGAATTAAATTTGGCTGGTCTTTTCAGTTTTAATTTTCAGAGAAGTTGTCAACTGATCAATATGTTCATCAATGATACTTAAATCATGGTGGGGATTTATTTCCAGAAAACTTGCACGAGCTGATTTGGCTCTTTTTAACTCTTCCTCAATCTCCCATGGGTTCCAATTCGTGGCCTTAAGAATATTCTCGTCACGCTTTGAGAAAAGCTTGGCTAATACATCTTGTTTCTTTTTAGTTTTACGAGTCGCCATGCTGGTTTCCTTCAATCAATCTGATTTCTTCTGTAGTTAGGCCATACAATGTATACACCAGGCTATCAAGCTGCACTTTCATGTGCTCTATTCTCCTAGTATCTGAGTTTTCAGATGCATTCAGCTCCAAAAGTGATATAGCGCAATGCACAATGTCGTCGTAGATTTTCTTTTCCTCAGCTCGTGAAAAGTCTACAACTCGAATCGGGAAGTTAGTTAATGCTCTGGCTGTGAACTCGATATAACCGTTTAGCTTTGGAGGACATATTGATTTCAAATAATAGCTGGCCAGCTTTGAATTTAATATTCCGACAAAATATATTTCGGAGTAGGGCTTATTCTGCTCAATAATTATGCATGGACATCGTGCCCCGTCAAACGTTGAAGGTCCATTAAATAACCCCACGTTGCATTCCAGTGAGATCCCTTTCACTACCAATTTTTTGTTTTCAACAATCTGAAAGGTTCCTGCGCGCAAATGCCGATACCAATCTGTACCCTTAGCATAATATTTTCGACTATCTTGCCTTTTTTGAAGAGCAGTTTTCTTAGATAGTAAATGTGCATAAGCATTCGGAAAATTTTCTTTCAAATATTTTTCTGTCATTAACTTTGGGGTGGATTCACTATTTTTGATGTAAGGATAAATTATCACAGACTCTGGCTCTAGAATCTTAAATGATTCTACTTCGCCACCTCGATATGCATATGGGAGTATGATCTTTTTTTCAATTTTTAATTTTTTTGCCTCGGCTTTCGTAAGAACAAACGCTTCGTTTAAACCAGATTTAGTTCCTATAAATGCTTTTCCGAATTTGCTGAGTGGTGAGATTGGCAACGGACACCTGGTAATGTCCAATGCTCCCAATGACCAGGGCTTTTCTGAAAGCGCTTCAAGGGCAACTGAAAAGCCTCGGATTTTCGTAATACCGTCGAAATGCAGTTGGTCTCTAGTTAGAATTTTTTTTACATTAAGATCCTTACTTGGTGTATCGCTTAAAATAAGAACAGCTGGGTACGTGCTAGCGTCTTTGAATACCGGGAGGCTTCCAAAATCCATAATCTCGTGAAGTTTTCCCGTTGCCAGAAACTCTCTAATTTTCGTTCCATAGTCGGCAGTCAACCACTGGGACGTGCAAATTAGACCGATGAGGCCACGGGTCCTTATTAGCTGGAAGGACTTTTCAAGGAAAAGAAGTGAGAGGTCCATCTTGCTTGTAGGCGTGGAATAGGTATTAAAAAAATAATCTAAATTTGAATGAGGAACTCTTTGAATCCGAATATACGGAGGATTGCCGATCACCACATCAAAACCGCCTTGACTAAAAACCTTTGAAAATTCCCTTTTCCAATTAAATGGTTTTGACTGTTTCAGAAGGTCGCTGTCCGTTTCAATTTCATAATAGTCAGTATCGATGAGGCTATTGCCACATTTTATGTTCTCATCGAGGGTTGGCAAAACTCGTTCATGGAAAAAACTCAACTGCGCTTTAATGCTTGCTTGGGTTTCACCTTCAAGACATTTTAGAAGGAGGCTCAGTTTAGTTACTTCGACAGCATTTGCATCGAGGTCGATGCCAAAAATATTATTTAATAAAATTTTCTTTTTTACTTCTGTAGATAGCGAGCCATCTGGATTTAGAGGGTCGTTTTTCTTGCCCTTGGATTTCGATGAGTGCTTGGAGTACCAACTTTGGTGGTATTTCAAAAGGAAGTCGTAAGCGCCTAATAAGAAGCTTCCGCTTCCGCTAGCAGGATCGACAACTCTAAATTTTTCAATTTGCTGTGGCGTTTTTCCATCGATCAACTTGCCGAGGGTATTCGCGACGATATAGTCAACAATGTACTGAGGCGTATAGAATACGCCACCAGCCTTTTTGACCTCCGGTTTTAGCTCGATTTTAATTTTGCCGGTTGTGCTAATTTGAATGGTTTTACTGAGAAACTGTTCGTAGGCGCTGCCTAAAATTTCGACTGGAATTACTGAAAATTCATAAGGACAATTGGGAAAGTAAAGATTTCCAATGATCGATTTTAGACACTCTTCTGATATCCTAATCGAAGGTGAAAGCGTATCTTTGCTAAAGTCAAAAAGACCCGAGTTATATTTTTCGTCAGCAGTTTTAAAAATCTTTATCAAAGCTCCATAGGCATTTTTAGCTTCTATCGCCTTTTGGACAGTTCCATATGGTTCGATATTTCTATCTTCGCATATTCGTAAAAATATGATCCGATCAATTGTATGCTGAACCGCAAAATTCAAATCGATTTCGCTAATCTTTGGATTGTTTTTAAAAATGTCTTTAGCTAGAACCGTGCGCCATTGGTCAAGGGACTCTAAGAAATCATCGTCAACTGAGCTTGTGCCCTTTTTTGATTCAATCTGAATGTAAGAATCATATCTTCCTAATGTAACGGCTTCTTTAGAAAAAGTGTTCCAAATGAAGTCGAATTTATTTTCATACTCTTTGCACGTAAAATAATCGATTCTTGCTTTAGTTGATTTGTCATCGGGGTCCGGCTTGACTGTACAATCATAGACCGCAAACTCCTCAAAATCGGTGACAATGCTAATTTTTAATTTTGCAGACCATGCATACCTTTTCACCTGATAGGCTGGTTCAGGGGCATGTTTTAAGTCAACAGAAGGCTTTTTAGCCTCGACAAAAAAGTATCTTTTTCCATTAATTCGAAACGAATAGTCTGGCGATTTAAGGTGCCCGGAAATTTTGATTTTATCTTCATGAATAACTTCTCGGTATGCCTCCGCGATGGACCCTTGATTGTCGATGTCCCAGCCAAGAGCGCGAAAGAATGGATCAATAAAGTCTCTTCTTGTTTGGGTTTCATTGTAGTCTGAGCTTTGGTATGAAATCTTATGCTCTTCGAATCGCGCGACCAATTTTAAGATTTCTAACTTAGCGCGGTCTTTTGTCAACATAGCTTTGTCGCTTTCCATCCATTGGTCGGCATAATCTGATCAACTCATTTTGAAAGATATTAGCGCATATAGCAATGCACAGGCTATTGTTTTCTTTTTGATTGTGGTATTCATGCTGGCATACGATTGTCATTACTCGATAAAAGGCCTTGTGCGTGAAAATTAAACACTGGTGGTGGGGTGAGCAGTCGTGAACGCGAACAAGGCTTCCTAGCGCCTCAGCAAAAAATGGTGGCAGGTTTGGATATGAATTGCGTATATGATTTCTTCGCAAGTATAGGTTCCGGCTGGATCAATATGGCGACAATTGTTGGTGCGCTGGTAGGAATTGCTATTTCAATTTATGCTATCTTGTTCTCAAAAAAATTGAGTGATGAAAGCACAATAGTAGCAGCCTCTATCAGAGCGAATACGGATGCGATTCAAAAGCAAACAGCGGCCATTCACAATCACACAAGGATTCTTCGTCTGGATAATTTGCGAAACCTCTGTGAATTATCGCGCGGCGATGAGCGGCGACATAGCTACTGGCATTTTCGCTGGAGATTTGAAACTTATGATGTGCTTGGTGGTCAGATTCAGACAAAAGATGGTGAAGATGTGATATTTGTTGGCCATTGCGATTTACGAGTTGAAGGTTTCAGTAATCGGCCCGAACAAATAGGCTTTGAAGGAAGAGAGTCGGAATTTTATACTGCCAAAATTGCCAATATTGAAGCTGCCGAAGGCCAGACACTACCATTTCAGAATGGCGATGTAGTGGCATGTTTCGATCAAAATGGCGAGTTGATGATATCCAAAGGTGTCGATCCTTGGACGATGGAGCCAAAGTTTATCTTCATGGTGGTCCGTTTAGGACCTTTCCAGCATGGCCACGGCGAACGGACAATAGGCACTTTGCCGGTATTTCCCCGTATCAAGGATTCATAGTCCTCACGGAAGTTGGTATTTGAACCGAGAAGACTTATACTCGGCTCAAAATTCGTCGGATCATTTCTGGCTGCCAGCCTTTACCCTGATTCTTTGTAGGAACTCCAACGCTCGTCAAAAAGTCACAGATCTTCCGGTACGAGAGCCCATCACTCGACATCTTTCGGACCGACTGAATAACCCGCTGTTCACCAAGATGGGGGACCAACAAACCCTCCGATCTTCTGTAGCCGTAAGGAACTTGCGCGGGTCTGAGCCCAGGTTTTCCTTGTTGCTTCAGTGGGATTCCAAACTCGATCAAAGCGTCTCTGATGGCGGCCCGCGAGGAAAGAGTTTCCTCCGCAATTTGGGCTATGGAACGGCCATTTTTGACGTATTTTTCTTCGAGGAAAGTTTTGGATCTCCAAGGTTCGGTGTGAATAAAATCAATCATCTCAATGAGATGTGGTTTTGATTTTTCTGGGAAGGCCCGCCATTACTACTAATAAAATCACATAGTTAGAAAGAAAAACCTCGGCTGATTCAGCCGAGGCAGCCGATGCCAATTCGTTTCAGTCTAAAACTTTCTCTTTTTCTATACCACTGAGTATGCTATACTACTAAGTAGTGGAATCAAGAGTCTTCATCGAAATCTCAATTTTTAAAAACAAAGTGGATGCTCTTGGTGGAGTTGATCTTCTGAGAGCTATTCAAACAGAGATTTTAAAAGATCCCAGTAAAGGTGACATCGTTCAGGGTGCGGGTGGTATCCGAAAAATCAGAGTGGCGCGAGCGAAAAGCGGGAAGAGTGGCGGATACCGAGTGTTTTACTTGGATCTTCCAGAAAAAGGTCAGACCTACTTGATGACGATTTTAGATAAAAGGGATTCGGAAAATATCTCGGACGAAGAAAAATCTCTACTCAAGGCTTTCGCTAAAAAAATAAAGGAAAAGTGATTATGAAAAAAACTAAATTGGGCCAAGAACTTTTGGAAGGTATGCAAGAGATTATCGCTCATCAAGAGGGTAAAATCACTCTTCGAACTTCTGAATTAGAAATGTTAGCGCCCCCACCTGATGTGTCTGCCAAGGATGTGGCTAAAATTAGATCTCGGAATCTGCACATGAGCCAAGGGGCCTTTGCAAAGCTTTTAGGGGTCAGTGTCCGAGTTATTCAATCTTGGGAGCAGGGGGATAAAAAACCATCTGGCGCCGCAAGGAGGCTCTTACAAGTAGCATCCCGTGATCCTCAGGCTCTGTTATCAGCGGCAACTCCTCGTAAAACTAAAGCAGGCTAATCTAAAAGCCGATGTGGATCTCAAAAACAGGAGGTCCGCAAATGGGTTATCATATCAAATTTTTGCCACTTAAAAAGTCGAATCCACAATGGAAAGTTCAGTTCATCTCTTTCAAAAAATGCGATACGCAAAATTCGAAAGCGAAGAAGCCAAAACGCGAATGGGATATTTCTAAAGATAGATGGTTATCGCTCGGATTTTCTGAATCGATGAATTTAGTAGAGGCCAAAGGTCGAGCTCGTCAGCTAAATGCGCAAAATCAATTGAAGCGACAAGAAGAACAGATAGTAAAAATCAATGAGCAGCAAAGGCAGTTTAAGTTGAGGCACGATTCGGTGCTGCCATCAGAAATTGTCGCGGAGTTTGAAAAAGTCTTTGTCAGAAAAAGTGACAGCCAAACTGAGCTGGGATTGAGGCGGACCTCCCGAGCCGATGTTGTCTGGCGGGCCGCACAGCGGATGATTGTTGCAGTTGGCGTTGAGCCATCTCACTGGGTCTATCACAGCCGCGATATCTACGAATATATGATCTCCCAAAAAATGAGTGTCCGTTATGCCCATTCGGTTTTGTCGATGGCAAACTGGTGGGGATACTTCGTCTCTCATAAAATGGCACGTCCCTTTCTGCCAGTAAAATCGCCGCGAGGTTATGATCGGATGAGGCTGATAGAAGCCAATTGCCAGAAAATTACTGGCGTTACAAGGGCGTCAAAGCAGATCACTCCAAAGGACCTTGAGAAAACAAAGCTGCAGATGAATCAACTGAACTTCAATTGGCTCTTTGTTTCAGTCTGGTTCGGACTTCGCCCAAAGGAAATCGACAGCCTTCACAATTCAAATATGTGGAAAATTGAAAAATTAGCGAATGGACGAAAAATCCTCTGGGTTTTCCAAACAAAAATTATCGCCCTACCACCCGAAGATCGTTGGAAACCGATCCCCATTATTTTTTCAGAACAGAAATTCGCTCTTCGAATTGTTGAATCTGGAAAACTCAAACGGCCGCTCATGAAAACTGTAACCAAAAATTTTGGAAAGGGCACTACGACTTATGGTGGCAGAAAGGGTTTTCCTGATCTGATGCTTTCAAAAGGACAGTCGTTTGAAAATATCAGCGTATGGATGGGACACTCTACGCTTCAGAGAACCTGGAAAAGCTATAAGAGTCGCCGCCGCTTTCACTTAGCGGGGTATCCGACTTGGTGAGAGCCTTCGGCCCCTGCGCCCCATGCCAAAAAATATGCGGTAAGTCACTGATGACGACATGGATTTTTTCCGGTAGGCTGTCGTGATGATGGTTTCCGCAGATCCTAAAAAAATTCGTACGACTATTCGTCGTTATGAGCGCAACTTTGAAAAAGATCCTACCTATCGTGATGGAGGTGGAACGCGGTTCCTTATTGGACCGTATTATTTGCTTATCGGTGATGTCGCCGGAGCGATGGAGCACTATCATTGGTTTCAGGAAAATTTCGCGGACAGTTCCGATGAGCCCATCCATACACTCAGTTGGGCTCTAGCTTTATTCCGCACGGGTCAGGTCAACGATGCTGTATTTCGTTTGCGATGCGCTCACCTGTCGAATCCTTATATGATACCAGCGCTGCTAAAAATCCCGCATGGACAGCCATCCGTTAGGAGAGGCAGCAATTGGGAGGAAGAACTCTATATCATGGAGACGTCTGCACCGTTTTTCGAGGTTTGGGCCGAGAGTGAGCAAGCCTGGCTACGGCAAACTTGGAACAGTCCGGAATTTACTGCGCTGGTAAAAGAGCATATATCCATTAGGAAGGCCTTGGAGGCGGTACCTGTCGGACCTCGGCGAACAGAGCTGGTGGAGCGCCTTTTTAGTCTTGCAGAAACATCCGCCATAACCGGGGAGGGAAGTCACTGATGCCAATTATTCAACTACAAAACGATCCTTCCAAATCGCAATATCCGGCCTTTCTTGTAATTCCTGCGGGCGAATTTGCAGATCAGCGATTTGATATGCAAATGAATGTTTGCGATAATCCGACGTGCACATGTACAGACATTCACATCGCTCTTTTCAATCAAAAAGGAGGGGCGCTGCCAATTCAATTTAAGGTTGATCTGGATTTAAAGGAAAAAGTTCAAACGCCACAAGGCAAGGCTACGAGAGAGGATTTGCTAGCCAAGACCGTGGCCAAGTCTTTTGATAAAAGCGACTGGAAATATCTGTGGAGTGTCTTTAGTGGCAAAAAGGCAGCCCACACTTCAAATTTTGATCCACACACAACCTATTACCCTTTTCCAATGTCTAGAGACATAGAAGAACATAGTGAACTTGTTGCTTTCAGCCAAGTTTTTCCCCACGCAGAAAAGTTTATTATTGAGCTCTCAGGGGAAACGATTCTTCTCGATGAGCAATACTGTCTTACGCGTGGCTGTGCCTGCGACCAAGTTTTAGCCGTCTTTATCTTGCTTGAAAACGAAAATGGTGTACTCACCCAAAAAAACGGTGAGGCTCCGACAATGTTCTTAAGTCATAGGACCGGCACTATTGGCGCTGTTGATGTCGGTGATTTTCCGGAAGCGGACCTTCGCAGTGTGCTGAATGCCTTCTTGGCAAAGACACCGGATTTGATGGCGGTCTTTAAGAAGAGGCATGAGCAATTGTCAATTATGTATGAGGAATACTGGCGACGGAATTACAAGACAGTTCAAGCAAAAACACCGAAAATCGGTCGTAACGAAGCCTGTCCCTGTGGCAGCGGCAAGAAATTTAAAAAATGTTGTATGCTGTCGGCATTGGGCGACGATATAGCGTAAATACGCTCATTACTAAGAAGCGATGGGCTGTAAGGATTCAAATATCACTTTTTATCCAATGAATATACTTTGGAGGAATGCTGCTTCAAGAAATAGTGCCGATCAGTCTCTTTGAAGACTCCTTTTTTCTTGGTATATTTTTATTGATGCGGATCTATTCATGAAGGGGCGGTTCCGGCGGAATGTCTTGATATCTTATTACTTCGGCAGCACCATTATTCAAGAGTTCGCGAATGATCTCAGCTGTGACTTTAAATGGAATTCTAAAAATGCCAGACTCATCTAGTCTTCCTGCTTCCTTGGCGCGCGCCACGGCATGAGAAATACTCGGTCTATCCATGCCTGCGGGGAGTGCAGCCCCCGTTGTCATCGTGATCCCTTCGTGTGTAAAAATCCGAGTAGCAAGAATGGCCCCTTTGCGGGCGGTCTCACTGAATCCGATGTCAAAAATAAAACGCTCTTTCTCAGTTACCAGATCGAGAACTCTCACTCCGATACCAGGTTTATTCTCCTGAGCCAGGAATAAGGAATAAAATGCTTTGCTCAATGAAGTTAAATAAGCGAGTTCTTCAGAACTCAGTTCGCTTTCCGGGGATGATAAAAGCCGATCTACAGCGTTTTTTCCATCATGGCGCAAATCATGAATACCAAAGTCCATTACCATGGTAATTTCATCTTCCGTGTCCAGAGCCAAAGTGCCATGTCTAAATACCCCCAGACGCTTTCCGCTCTCTTCTATATTTCTACGGCTGAGGAGACGGACAAGCCGTTGGTTAAGCCTGCGTCCAAGAGCACGTATTTCCTTGTAGTGGGCATCTTCAGGTTGAATCATAAGGAATTCCTCCGAGGGAGTCAAAATATCGAAAAGGGAGTCATTTGAAAACCCTTTTTAACCGACATAGTTGTCATGTCAAAACTGTGTCGGAGGCCACAAGAGCGTTGAGGTTCACTTAAATAGTCTCAAATTTTAATTTTGAAAGATCAATTCTAGATCCATAGGAATAGCTTTTAGCAGTGTTCTGATCTCTATTGGCTAAGTCCACTTTAGTTGGAACAAAAAGGACGGGTCGACCTATCGGGTTCAAATTAAAGAAGGCAAATATGAATTCAGGAAAAAAATGACAGCCGCCCGAAATTTTCTTTGTTTCTCACAGCGTTGACATGGCGCTTCAGATTAGGTAAGTCACCTCTAGTCGAGTTTGGGGTGAGTGAGACCTCTTGAGATGTTGGAGAATTTTAATTCGTCCTGATTGTTTCGTATCTATTTATAGGAAATCACTATTTTCGCCGGAGTAAAGGGGATTATGGGCTCATTCAAAAAAAATTTAAAAGAATTTTTGAACCATTGTCGATTTTGGCCCTCCTCGTTCGTCGTTCTATCAAACGGACAAACAAACCAGAGGAGGTATCTGTGTCGGTTTTCAATGTAAAGGCTCTTATTTTAAGCGCGGTTTTATTCTCGGTAATGGTGACCCATGCGGGTCCAGTGGCAAAAGTCAGCGATCTTGATTGGCTAGCCGGCAAATGGGTCGGCGATTTTCAGGGGCTGCCGATGGAGGCGTATTACACGACGGCATCAGGTGGAATCATTTTAGGTCAGACAAAAATCTCTAATGGCAATACCGCTGAGTTTTTTGAATTTGAAAAGATCGAGCAAGCTAATGATTCGTTGGTTTTACAGCCAATGCCATTCGGAAAGCCTGGCGTCACCTTTGATCTCAAGGAAATGGGGGCAAATCGAGTGGTTTTTGAAAACCCTCAACATGATTTTCCAACTCGAATTATCTACGAATTGAAATCAAAGGGTCAGCTTCTTGGTCGAATTGAAGGCATACAAAACGGCCAAAGCGTTGTTCAAGACTTTTTATTCTCAAAAGCTCAATAGGGCGGAGGAAACAATGGCAAAATATATGATTAATATTTGTTACGGAGATCTAGAAAAGCGAAAGAAAGCATCCCTCTCAAATGACGATCAATTCGTAATGAGCAAATATCGTGAGTGGTCAGAAAAAATTGCGGCAAAAACGATTGTCGCACATAAGCTCAAAGATGGTGATGGCCGAAAAGTTGAATTTGCAGATGGTCGAACCAAAGATGGTCCTTACGTTGAAACGAAGGAAACCATCGGCGGCTTTTATATCATAGAAGTTAGCAGCTATAGCGAAGCAGTAGAGACAGCAAAGGAATGTCCTACGCTACTCTATCAGGGCGGCTATGTTGAAGTTCGTGAAGTGGAATTTTAAATTTAAAGTAGTAGGAGAATATTTATGAACGAATATATGTTGGTGATGAAGGGTGACTATAGGTCCTGGAGTTCTGTGAGCGCCGATGAAAAACAACGGATCATGGAAAAATACTATGCTTATGTAAATCGACTCAAAAGAGAAGATCGCTTCAAAGGTGGTTCCGCTCTAAAACATGGTGGCGTGCAACTCCGATCAGAAAAGGGGATCGTTGTTGTAGATGGGCCTTTTGCTGAAACAAAAGAAACTTTTAATGGCTATTTTATTTTCGAAGCTCAAAACTACGATGAAGCTGTTTCCATTGCCCGTGAATGTCCAGCATTGACTCATGGTGAAGTCGTGGAAGTCTTTGAATTAACTTCCCACTAGAGGAATTGAATGCGTCAAAGTCAGGTACAAGCAACATTGGATCATTTATTTCGGCGTGAATCAGGCCGAATTGTTGCCTATCTGACTCGTTTTCTTGGTCCGGACCACATAGACCTTGCAGAAAACGTTGTGCAAGATGCCCTAGTTAAAGCTATTCAGACTTGGCCCCTTCAAGGAATTCCTGACAATCCTGCAGCGTGGATATTACAGGTTTCCAAAAATTCTGCGATTGATTCCATACGAAGTGGGAAATTCGTATCGCATGACTCAGAGCTTGTAGACTCAATTCAGTCTTCGATGACCGAGTCTAGCACTGACTCGGGATTTGAAAATGAAATACGGGATGATCAGCTTAAGTTAATGTTCATCTGTTGCCATCCTATTGGTCTTTTGTTGGTGACCGAGGATCTTTTTGGTAAGGGACTGGGGCGCAGGATCTATAACCTCGTTGAGCATTACGTTAAAATGAT
>DATBTE010000489.1:0-10031 GCA_036559425.1 Pseudobdellovibrionaceae bacterium
ACGATTTTTAATTTCTCCCGCTAGCAGATTCAGGGTGGTGTCTAAGGATTCGTGAAGGTCGATCTCCTTGAGCTTGGCCTCTTCCAAGCGCGAAAAATTGCGAAGTCCCAAAACAATGTCCTTGGTTCGACGTGCACCATCTTCACAGGAAGCAATGAGCTTGGGCATATCTTGAACAATGTAATCATATTCGAAATCGGCTTTGAGGGCCGGAATATTTTCAGGATCTTTCTCGGCCATCTCGACGAGCTTAATAAGTTTTTCAGAGTAATCCCGCAAATGAGTCATGTTGCTTGAAATGAAACCAATCGGATTGTTCAACTCGTGAGCGACCCCAGCCACCAACTGACCGAGACTGATCATTTTGGCTGAGTGAACCAGTTTGGCCTGAGTGTCTTTGAGCTCCTGGTTCGCCGCTTCTAACTCGAAAATTTTCTTTTTCAGCTCAGTCCTGGCTTGTGAAATGCGCCTGCTCATTTCATTGAAGCTCGCTGTCAGCAGGCCAATCTCTGTTTCATTCTTTACCGGAATTTCGACGGAATTTTCTGAAGATTCAAATCTTTGTAAAGCCCCCACCAATTCATAGAGAGGTTTTAAAACCCAATTGCTGGTCACCAGAATGGTGATAAAAAGAAGAATGACGATTGCCACCACTACAGAGATAAAAGCGAAATTCACCTTCCGAAGAACTTCCTTGGCCTCACTCTTAGAGGCGCCTAATCCCACATAGAGCTTTCCCGAATCCCAATCCAAAGGAGAAATTAAGAATCCATAGGGCATAGAACGAATATTCAAATCAAAAAAGGGCTCTTTATTTGGCTTGAAATAAGGTTCAAAAAAGTCTTTCTTGTAGAGATAAAAATCCGGATGACTGGCCATCATCAGTTGGCCAGTCTCTTTGAAGAAAAGAACCTCTAATTTAAGCCGTGCCTTCAAGCGATTTAAAAAGCCTTTATCTAGATCAATGATCTGCTCAAAGTATCCCACGATCTTACCCGCGCCATTGGTTACTCGAGAGATCAGAAGTAAGGAAGTTTTATGTTGCTCCGTAAACTCGACAGAGCCGACTTCCTTTTGATTCTTAAAGGTTGAAATATATTTCGCGTTGAGAAAAACCGCTTGAGAAGAGGGTGAAAAATTTCTGATCTCGCCATTTTCATCTCTGAAAACACTGACAATCATTCTGCCATCACGGGCAAAGAAGGTCAGGCTTGACGTAAAGTCTTGCTTCAACCATTGACTGGCAATACCCCGGATGGTGGCCCCATCACCAATGGAGAGATGATAAATCAAATTTGGATCACGGATGTACTTATCCCGTTTTTGTCGAAGACCAGCACGATATTCACTAAAGATCACACTGATTTCGCGGGCATTTCCTGATAAGCGCTGAGAAAGCTCACGATCCAAAGCCTTTTCATACTTGATCATTGAGTAAACAGTAACGAACGCCAACGGAATGACTGAAAATAGCAAGAACCAAACGATCAAGATTGTTCTAAGCGATCTTTTAGGCTTTCTTTTTAACTGCTGCACAGAGGTGTTCCCTGGTTTACTTTTTAGCTTCCTCAACACTGATAATGAGACGAATAATTCCATCAGGCATTACTCGCGGATGCTTATCCTTGCTTATTTTAGCCTTTCCATACTCAGAGAGGAAGGCCTGTAATTCACTGTATTTAGCTTCGGGAATAGTGAAATGGAAATAAGCGAATCCTGGAGTTTTTTGCCAGCCGAGCTCGACCTCACCAGCCTTACGTCCACCAAGTTCTATGATCTTCTCTTTGATCTTTGGCCCCACAGCCTCGAGGTTTGTGACTGCAATTTGACCTCGGTATAAATAACCCCCCGTTGTCTTGATGCTTTCCTCACTATTTTCATCAGATTCTTCTTCTTCAGCTTTCTCTGTAACTTTTGCTACGACACTGCCTTGAGCCTTGGGTATCGGAAGAGGCTTCGGAGTTGCTTTCTCCACTGGGGCGAGAGGAGCCGCTGGTGGAACAGCAACGGACTCTTTGTTATTAGCCTTTATGCCTTCGTCGACAAATTGCGGAGCTTCAGCTGCTTGTCCTGTAGCTGCTGCTACCTGAAGATCTTTCTTAGCTTCTGAAGATTTATTAACTTCTGTCAGGACCACATCATTTGTGTCCATCGAGAGACGCAGCTTCATGATTTTTTCCCAGGGAGCCACCGTCAAGAAAGTCACAATGACGAAAACGACTACGAGAGCTTCAAGTCCCCACTTCAATCCTACAGGCCATTGATCGAAGCGCGATTTTTTAAATAGCACTGATAAATACGAAGAAGGAGCTGCCAGTCTTTGCTCTAGGGCCGGAGAGACTGTGATTTGTCTCATTCTCTCCGCATATTGAAGGCCCGTCTGAATTTTTTGGAACTCTAACTGCGCATCCTTTGAAGCTGCGAGATATATTTCAACAGCTTTTTTGCGTTCTTCATCCAACATGCTGCTCATGTAATCATAAAGCAGCTCATTCCCTGTGAAGGGAGTCACTTGGCGTTGACCTTTTTTAGAAAGCGGTACGCGATTTAAATCTTCAGACATACTCTCACTTTACCGCATTTAGTTTCTTTGTAGAAACACCTTGAGCCATGGATCCGAGCTTTCGGAGGGCACGACCTAGACGATAACGAACGGTTCCTTCAGAAATACCAAGACCTTGGGCGATGCTCTTCTCTGAAATTTCCAAAACCTTCGACCAAATGACAGCTAAAAGCTCATCTTGGGTCGCTAGCTTTTGAAACTCGCGCCAAGGCCCTATATCCAAATCTGCCGGAATCATCCACCCTGCATCAGTTGAAACATTGGGATTTCCCCGGTTCAGCTTCAAATGATGTCTTGTCCAAACAGAAAAAGTCGACATAACTATCAACACTTCATTATTGAACTGAGAATTTTTACTTTTTTTATCTGAATAAATGGAAAGGGCTTGAGTGGAAGCTTCCAGAGCCCTGCGATCATCTAAAAAAGCAAAGAAGAAAAAGAGGGCTATAGATTTTACTTCAGGCTCGCCCATTCATTTCCTTAATCAATGGTCAACTGTCGCAATAGATCCAATTGATCGAGGACTTTCCCCGACCCCATAACTACGCAACTTAAAGGATCTTCGGCGATAGAAACTGGCAAGCCAGTTCTTTCTCTCAGAAGAACATCCAAATTAGCAAGCATCGCCCCACCACCTGTGAGAACAATCCCATTATCAACTATGTCAGAAGCCAGCTCTGGCGGAGTTTTCTCTAACGCTGTACGAACCGCATCGACCACTTCAGATAAAGGATCCATCAAAGCATCGTTCACTTGAGAACTGGTGATCTCGATTGTTTTCGGAGCTCCCGCCACCAGGTCGCGACCTTTGATCTCCATTGTTTTTTCATCTTCAAAAGGATAAGCATTGCCGATTTGAATTTTAATCAATTCAGCAGTTCTTTCTCCAATTAAAAGATTAAATTGGCGACGAACATAGTTAATGATGGCTTCATCAAACTTATCCCCCGCAACCTTGATAGACTTACAATAAACAATACCGCCTAAAGAAATAACGGCGACACCAGTGGTACCGCCGCCCATATCAACGACCATGTTTCCAGAAGGCTCTGTGATCGGAAGACCGGCGCCAATAGCTGCCGCCATAGGCTCTTCGATCAAATATACTTCGCGAGCCCCCGCCGACTGAGCCGCTTCTTTTACCGCACGTTTTTCCACCTGAGTAATTCCATAAGGAACACAGATGATAATACGCGGACGAATAAAAGATTTTTTCTCGCCCATGGATTTAGCAATGAAATATTTTAACATCGACTGTGTCACTTCAAAGTCAGCAATAACTCCGTCTTTGATCGGACGGATGGCAACGATACTGCCAGGAGTTCTTCCCAACATATCTTTTGCCTCTTTACCAACAGCCAGAACTCGATTTTGCATTCCACGGTAATTTTTTTGTACAGCAACAACAGAGGGTTCATCCAAAATAATTCCGCGTCCTTTGACATAGACCAAAGTATTCGCGGTGCCTAAATCGATCGCGATGTCGTTCGAAAAGTAATCTGTGAATTTTTCAATAATTGACATTATTCTCTCACCAAGAAATTAGGTTTGACCTGAAGTCTAGTTTCCACAAAAATGAGAGTCAATGCAGATATTTAGACTATGGCCAGAGATTACGTCACGTTGTGTTATGGGTCGACTGTTTAAAGAAACGACTTCCAAGCAAGTTCTCTTTCCATATACTGAAGAAGTGCTTCCTTTTGTCTTTGCAATTCAGCCTCCGGCCAAGCCAGTTTCTCTTTGAAAACTTCGCAAATACTCTCTAATTGCGGCATTCCATGATCAGGGCGTGCTAAAAATAGGGGCACTCTTCTCGCATAGAAATCCACTAAATTCAGACACAAAGTGTGATCGATGGCTTGAGCTGCTTCGAGTTGCCAGTAATTGTATTGCATCGGATAACGGTGAAGGATTTCCGCAGCTTCCATGCCATAACGCTCGGCCAACTTTTGTGTAATCACTTCAGGCCTTCCACTTTCCTGAGCCCAGAGAGCTGACATGCCCATCGCCTGCTGAAAAGAATCCACATTGGTGTAGGGATTCAGGGCTTTCAAAGTATCATTTTTAGAAAATCGAACTTTCTCGTCAAAACTAAAAAACTTTAAGCTATGGCAAACAACTTGCTCGGACATTAATCTGTAGGTTGTGTATTTTCCACCAGCCACTAAGGTTACACCACGCTCATCATCAATAATCACATGCTCACGGCTGGTTTTTCCCTCGGAGGAAGATTGATCTTTCACTAGGGGGCGGACTCCCGCATAGGTCGCAACAATGTCCTTTTCAGTGATGGCAGCGCCAGGGAAATATTGATGGGTGACTTCCAAGAGATACTTCACATCATCCGCTGTCGCCACAACTCCATCAGGAAGTTCCCGGTAGTCTGTATCGGTGGTTCCGATCACAACCATTTCGTGTCGAGGAATGCCGAACACGATGCGATCGCTTTTCTCAGCCGCCATCACCACCGCGCTGCTTAACGGCAAACGAGATTTTTGCAAAGTGAGATGAATTCCCTTCGTTGGGCGTAAAATATTTTGCCACCCCTTCAAAAGTTTTGGACCAAGATCATCAGTCCATGGACCTACACAGCTCACCACGTGTTTAGCGCGGATTTTGAATTTTTTAGAATCCAATTGGTCTTCGCATTCAACTGCGTCAATCTTGCCATTCGCTGCGAAACTAGCGCCTACGGCTTTGGCGAAGTTGGCGCAAATCGCCCCCATCTCATGGGCTGAGCGCAAAGTCTCATGAACTAGACGATCATCGTCCATGTATGCATCAGAATAAACATACGAGCCCGAAAGCTTATTTTTTTCCAAGGCTGGCATTCGCGTCAAAGACTCTTTAGCATTCAAACGTTCATGCATTTCTGGAGCCTGAAAAAGTGCTAAGGCATCATAAAGCCACATGCCCAAACCCATCTTGAACATACCGACTCGGCTATTTTCATAGAGGGGGACCATGAAACGCAAAGGATGTACCAAATGAGGAGCCATTTCAAATAATCGAGTGCGCTCATTCAAGGCCTCAAAAACCAGATGAAATTCTAAGTTTTCCAAGTAACGAATCCCACCATGAATCAGTTTACTGGATCGAGAAGAACTTCCTGACGCGAAGTCTTTGGCTTCAATCAAAGCGACACGCATTCCGCGGCTCGCTGCATCCCGTGCCACTCCTGCACCGTTAATACCACCACCGATAATACATAAATCAAAAATTTCTTCTTGCATCTTCCGGATGTTTTCGAGGCGTTCTCTCTTAGAAAATCTTTTCATAGTGGTTAAGCCTTTGTAGTTTTAATAGACATGACATCGGGATTCCAAATCTCAGCTTTAAAGCTAGAAATGGAATTATTAATTCCTGAAACGTTTGGAAAAAACACCTTCTGAAAATGCTTTTCCCGGGAAATTCGATAAGCCAGCTCGCAAAGCTCATCACGGGCTTGCAAAGAGGCATATTGCAAATGCTCAACCCAAAGGCTTTGAGTTTGACCGGCCAGGAACAACAAAGGTTGAGCGATATAGTAGCCGACTAAAAGACCTTCATCTGAAAATTCGCTGGTTTTATCTGGATCACGGACTAAGAAAGACCAACCCAAAGGAAAATAATGCTCGAGGGCTTCTTTGCGCCAACGGGCATTCCAACTATGCAAGGTCCTTTCCATCTCGTCGGGAATAAGCTCTTTGAGCTTTTTATTTTCAAAATCGATGATTTCATTCAGGTCTTCGAGCTGGATCACTCGACAAAAAAGGTTCATTTTTCCGAACTCTCCTATTAACACTTCTTGTCAATTTAATGATCTTATTTCATACTAAGACGCTATGAAATACAAAGAATATTCAAAAGAAATTTGGAATCGAATCAATAGTACACTGGACTATGCTCTGGCAAAAGACTCAGAGCCGATTGCGGCTTTTGACGCCGATGGCACTCTCTGGGACACCGACTTGGGAGAATCTTTTTTTCAATACCAAATCGATCACAAACTGATTTCCCTACCGGACTCTCCATGGGAATTTTATCAAGAGTTAAAAAAGAAAGATCCAAGTGAAGCTTACCTGTGGTTGGCACAAATCAATCATGGCCAAAAGCTAGACGTTGTTCACCAGTGGGCAGAACGTGCCCTTGAAGCCTCCGCACCCGTTCCCCTTTTCGAGGAACAAAAGAAAATTGTAGAGCTTTTTTTAAGTAAAGGTGTGAAGGTTTTTATTATCACTGCCTCTGTCAAATGGGCCGTGGAGCCTGGAGCAAAAATTCTAGGACTGGGACGCGATTCCGTTATCGGCATTGAAACTCAGATTGAAAACGATCTGATCACTCAAAAACAAAAAGGCATCATTACTTATCAAATGGGAAAGGTCGAAGCCCTTCTCGAGCGCACCAATGGTAAAAAGCCATTCTTTGCCTCTGGCAACACGATGGGCGATTTCCAGCTTTTGAACTCAGCCTCTGGCCTCGCCTTGGCGGTCAGTGCCGCGAATCAAGACGATCGATTGTTTAGAGCCGAGAATGATCTGCAAGCAATTGCTGAGCAAAAAGCTTGGGTACGACATAGATTTATCTAGACGACAGGGCTAAGAGGGAGGCCCCTTGCTTCTCTCTTTGATCTATTACTTAAAACTGCCTCTCCCAGAAAGAGGGATGGCTCCTCTTAAAATAGATCGTAAAAACTCATCTGAAGCACACTCTTGCTCAATAGCCACAGTGATATCAATTCGCTGCTCAGACAGAGTTTCGAATATCTTAATCCGAATTTTATTTTTTAGCTCTACCACAGTTTCTTTTTCACTGGCAGGGACGAGGAGCAAAAGATCAATATCTCCACCTTTCTTTTTATCATCTGCACGACTTCCAAAAAGATAAAGTTTAAAAGGAATTTCCTGAAGACACGCTCCGATCGCATTTTTGATGCCTTCTTGTTCTTTAAAACTAAGTCTCATGAATTAGTTTCTTTCTAAGCTCAATAAGCAAGGGAGAATAGCGACGGAATTTTTCATAAATTTTTTCAAGATCCTGATCACTGTATTCATGAACCGTGGCATTTCTTAACTGACGGATATCAACCCAGATTTCTACATTCTCAATAAGTCCCAACTTTGCTGCTCGATTGAGCTGATCGTGAAAACCACCATCGAAAGCGGGATCATCTTTAAGAATATAAGCACGAACATATTTGCTAAGAAATATGTCTGATGTGCGGGCAAATCTAGAAGAAAAACTATCCCAAGCTTCCATTTGCGCGTCGTTCATTTGCGAGGGATTTAATGGCATTGTAAGAGTACGCTGGTAGCTGTACTCCAAGTATTTGAGCGACTTGACGATCTTAGAATAGTAAAGACCAGTTAAATCCATATTTCCCTGCCTCACAATGCTCTCATTTTCCCACGACTTTTTCGAGATCCGCAATTTCCTTGGGCGCAGAAGAAGTCATGTTTTCACAGCCATGGGAAGTGACTCGCACATTGTCCTCTATACGAATGCCGATGCCCCGGTATTTTTGAGGCGCGCTCGTATCATCCACAGGAATGTAGAGGCCCGGTTCCACAGTAAAGCACATGTTTGGCTCTACTTCGCGAGGGATGCCTTTTTTGTAATAAAGTCCCGCATCATGCACATCCATTCCTAGCCAGTGACCAATGCCGTGGGGGTAATATTTTTTTTGCTGAAGCGCTGAAATCAAATCTTCTTTGCGGCCTGAAAGCAAACCAAGTTCCAACATCAAATCTGTGAGTAAAGACGTTCCCATGTCATGCAGATCTTTGAAAACAATGCCTGGTTTTATATAATCGATGATTTTTTTCTGTACATCTAAGACCCCTTGATAGACTCGAGCTTGATCATCGGTGAATTTACCGTTGACCGGATAAGTGCGAGTGATGTCACCCGTGAAATAATTGTACTCGGCTCCGGCATCAATCAACAGCAGATCGCCATCATTACAGACTTGATCATTAAAGTTGTAGTGTAAAGTCGTCGCTGCATTTCCGCTGGCGACGATATAATTATAACCTTCGCGAGCTGCGCCCTTCATGAAAAAGTTATGGGCCAAGACTCCTTGAATTTGCCGTTCATTCACACCTGGCCTGGTGAAACGCATCGCTGCTAAGTGGGCTTGAGCTGAAATTTCGCAGGCTTCACGTAAATTGGTAAGTTCGATTTCGGATTTTACCAAGCGGAACTCACCCAAGAAAGTATCAGCATCGTGAATGGGCAATAGACCGTAACCGGTGCGCCCCTGCATTGACTTTACTTGCTCTAAGCAAGTCTGAATTTTTTTATCCGCCTCTTTGTTTTTGTAAAGCGCGTAATAAATTTGATCTACTTCCTTCAGAAGGCCGGGAGCGTGAATCATGAATTCATCAATAGGATAGGCTTTATCAACCTTGAACTCCCGCTCAACGCCTTCGGGGCCGTAACGAAAGCCATCCCACGTTTCGCGTTCTTTATCACGACGACGGCAGAAGATCACACTTTCTGGTTTGAGGCCCGGACGGAAAACTAAAATGCTTTCCGGTTCTTCAAAACCCGTTAAATAATACATATTGGAATCTTGGCGATAAGGATATCCCACATCGTGATTACGAATTTGCTCCGGATGAGCGGCAACGATAATCGCCGAACCCTGAAGGTCCCGGCCAATTCTTTGTCTGCGTTCAGCAAAAACTCTTGCGTCTTCGGTAGGCTTTCTCATAACTCTTCCTTTGTCATCATGTCATCCAATGCAATCTAAAATCCTAACTTACGGGCCCAGTTCTCGATAGGTTTTTGAGAGACCTCTGCTCCCTTTTGCATAATCTCTCTTCGTTTTTCAAAATCAGTCACCATATAAGAATCCAACTCCACAGGGATCATGGCGTCGATTCCCGCTTGAGGCTTCGCATAGAAGCTCGCGATCTCAGACCACGTCACTGATTCTGCGCTGTTAGTCTCAGATTCTCTAACTAAAGATTTTCTGCCAGCATCACGGCCAAGTACATTCACAAAAACGATATAATTAGCACCTTGGCTACGTAAATAATCCGCCGCCATCTTTAGCTCTCGCACGGCGCTGACGTTACGGTTAAACGGTTTAAACAAGGGTGGATAAGGCAAACAATAAGGCATCAATTGCTCAACTTGTCCCCGGCTCATCATATAAACTTGGTTCTTAGCGATATTGTATGCTGGGCATCCAAAAGGATGATGGAAATCCTCAACCCGTTGGCGGCCAAAAGCCGCCTGAAAAAATTCTTTAAGCGCTGGGACTTCATTGGACTTGGCGCTCGAGCCGATAAGTGACTTCTTCATCAATTCATTGTCTTTTAATTTAAACATCTGCCATTCAACATCATAGACTTGCCCCTTGGAAGACAAGAGGGCAGCGACTGGAGCTCCCCATTCAATACCGACAGTGGCAAAAATGGGGATTTTTAGACGGCTCATGTTTTGAAGAACTCCGATATGGCCATAAGCTTTGGCTCCGCCA
>DATBTE010000490.1:0-2753 GCA_036559425.1 Pseudobdellovibrionaceae bacterium
GTCCCTTATCAGAATCGACCTTATTCGCATAGACAACCAAATCAAAGAAACCTTCCGAAAAAGTGCCCTCTTTAATAGTGGCAGCGGCTTTGGTATTGCCTAAGCGAGAAAATAAAACTTCAAATTGACGGTTACCCCAAGGAGCAATTTCGAAAGAGGTTTGGGCGGAAAGAATTCCCACCAGAAGAGCCAATACAACCGCAGGGGTAGTGAGGACTCCCATGTGAAGGCCCGAGGCTTTCATCGCTACAATCTCCGAGTCACTGCTCAGGCGGCCATAGCTTAAGAGAATGGCAAAGAGCAGGCTCATAGGGAAAAGGGCAGGCAAGAGAGAAATACAAATATATCCCACAATTTCCGCAATGGTTTTTATATCCACTCCATGCACTAAAGCGAATTCCGTGAGGCGAAGAACTTGGAACATAAGAATAATAAAAATAAAAACAATCAGTCCCAAAATGAAGCTGGGAAGCATTTCAAAGAAAATATACTGTGCTGCTTTTTTACCGCGAAATAGACTGAACATAGGCTCCTAGTTTAAACGAAGGGATATCCGAAAGCTTTATTTAGTTGCAGGAATTGCGGCCATTGTCCAGAGGAAGCTCTCTTGACCCAATGGCTGACATGGCTGACAATATCATTGTGAGTAACAAGATCTTGTTAGTTTACGAAGAATATTCTGAAATGATTGGCGCTCAAGGCATCTTGCAAAAAGTGGGCTTTGACGTCCTGGGTATTTCCAATGAATACACTTTGAGTGAAAATGTTCTTTCTTTTAACCCTGACCTTGTAGTGGCCTTTGGTCGCGCCGGAAAGGTTACGACGATCGGTGTTGGTCGGCGCTTGCGTGAGATGACTCGCTGGCAGGGCAAAGTGATTCTTGTATTACCGGCGGGGTATAAACCCAATCCTCAAGATTTCGCCAAAATCAGAGCCGATATGTTACTGGAAGCTCCTCTTCCGGCATTACGTTTGATGCAAATCATCGGGAAGATGTTGGGCCATGACGAGGCTCTTCTGCAAGAGCGTCTCGCCAAGCATGGCACAGAAACAAGCAAATTAGAGGGAGTGGGCGTTGCCGGGACTGGAGCGGACGCGGACAGGGATGACACCTTGATAGTCACGGGATCGGCGGAAACTGTTGAAAACTTTACGGTTTCAGGTTCTGCAACGCTTAATTTGAATAAAGAGGAGAAAGAAAAATCCAAGTTCGGTTTCGATATGGCATCGGAAACTTCGATGCCATTGAAAAATGAGCAAAATCTGGAGGCTTTATGGAATGAGCTGACGGAAAATAATGAACTTAATATCACCCCAGAGGAAGATCTGGCGGCAAAGAACAGAAAAGGTAAAAAAGTAAGTTTTGATCTTGAAGAACGCAATCAGGAGTTTAGCGAAAATGAACTCGAGAGGCTCGCTCGCAGCCTGCAAAGTGCGCACAATACAGAAGCTGAGCGAGTCTCAAAATATGTTAAATTTACCGCCAAAATTACAGACTTTGATTCTCGTCAAAGTCTCAATAAAATAGCCAGTCGTAAGGTTCAAAAAGAGATCGCAAGTCATTGGAATCTCAAGGAAATAGAAGATCAGGATGACCTCCGTCGAGGTTTCGCCAAAGCGTTATTTAGAAAAAAATAATTGATCCAATATGTATTTTCAACAATCATGTCCACTTTATGATATAGGTTGCAAATGAGGAGAAGATCATGGCTATATTTACTAAACCGGTGACTGACAGTTCTTTCGAAACGGATGTCTTAAATTCCAATACACCAGTTTTGGTAGATTTTTGGGCTGAATGGTGCGGTCCTTGTCGGGCGCTAGGACCAAAGTTGGAAGAAGTGGCTCAAGAATTGAATTCAAAAGTTAAAATCGTAAAGTTGAATGTGGACGAAAATCCAGGCACCCCAGGAAAATATGGGATTCGCGGTATTCCTGCAATGTTGCTTTTCAAAGGTGGCAAAGAAGTAGGTCAACTGGTCGGAAATCATCCGAAAGACGCCATCGTAGACTTCTTAAATAAAAACAGTTAAGTGGTTTGGTCCTCAGACATTTTCCTTTCCCTTTAAATCAAGGAGTTTTGCTATTATGGAACAAATCGCTTTTCAAACTATTCAAAAATCGATTGATAATATTTGTGGAATTACGGCCGAAGAAGAATTGGATGCCATCTCTCAGGCTCTTTTTGATGTACAGCCTGCATTGGCCGGGTTCGTTGTTGAATTTATCGAAGACATGAGTGAAGAAGCGAAAGATTTAGGATTCATGATGGCTTTGATTCTTTGGAAAAGTTTCGAAGAAAAATATCCAAACTTACGAACGATCACTGAAGATGAAGTTGTGGCTAAGTTCGAAGAGCAAGAAGTGGATCTCGAAAGGCTTTTGCAATTGAATGAAGAGATACTTGAGGAAATCCAAAAAAATGAAATGTTGAACGGTCAGCCTGAAGTTTTAAATTATGTAATTCAAGAGCTTTTCGCCGCCGACGAAGAAGAAGTTACTTTGGATGAAGATGAAGAATTGCATTTATTTATGGTGTTGAAATTCTTCTCTAACTGTCTGAATGACGTTGCTAAAGAAGTTACAGAAAGTGTTAAGCATTAATCTTTAGTATTCCTTCGATTGGCCAGCCTGGCCAATCGTATTATTTCGAGACACAATTTCTATTACATATATTTCTGAGGTTATGCCCTCTCTTATCTTGGATATAAATACACGCCTGTTCTTACTGATTGTTTTTTTTGGTTGAATCC
>DATBTE010000491.1:0-11568 GCA_036559425.1 Pseudobdellovibrionaceae bacterium
AAATCTTCTGAAATGATCAGGGGAATTGACTCTGTAGCTAAGATGGCCGGCGTAAGTATAAAAATGAAAAAGCCGGGAACTGTAAATAAAAAAGAGGTGGTGGAAGATCTGCCTGTGGATGTCACGCTTGAGGGAAGTTACGCTCAAATCGCACAATTCATTTATTTCACCTCGACCTTAGAGCGATTAACGAGGGTTCTAAACTTCTCAGTGTCGGCTCAAGACGACTCCAAAGACAAACCGCTGCGTTTTGATGGACAAGTTATAAGTTATAAACTTGCACCGGAACCTGAAAAATCTGATGAATCTGAGGGGCAACCGAAGTGAAGCTAACGCGTTGGGTGATTACCTACATTATAATGGCTTCAATAGGGTTGTGGGTGGCCTTTTTCATGAGTTTACGATTCATGACCCCAGGTCATACTCAGATGGATACTCCGCCCCTTCCTTCGAATGACGTCCAGAAAGTGGAAGCTCCTTCTTCAGGAGATTTACCTCCAGAATTTTCACAAGATGACCAAGGCGGGACTCTGCCAAATGAAGCTAAAATTCCACCTCCTCCGAGCCAACCGCCGATGCCACCTCAGAGGCCAGAAGAACCTGTTTCTCCTTCGCAATCGTCAGGAATTTCTCCGGATTCGCCTGCAGTGGTTACCACCCCTCCCCCAACGATGGAAGCAAATAACCCTGCAGCGGCAATGCAAACAGAAGGTACAGCTCCGGTGATTCCGCAATTTGCTTCGGATGATCAGTACACCTATGACCCAACGGGGCACAGAGATCCATTTAAACCTTATAAGAGCTACCGTCCGGCGCCGACATCCAATAATTCCTCACCAGTGAAAGTTATTGATCCAATGGATCCTTTGCAAAGATGGGATGTGGATCGATTCTCAGTGGTGGCTATCCTGTGGGAAGTCCGCTTGCCGAAGGCAATGGTGAAGGACCCTGATGGCAAAATGTATATGATTAGTAAAAGTACTAAAATTGGACGTAACAGTGGTCAAGTCGTCGCCATCCGAGAGGGTGAAGTCGTCGTGGTCGAGGCTATCGAAAATGAAGGCGTTCAAACTAAAGAAGTAAAGATACTCGAACTTAAGAAGTAAGTTCGACACAAAATCAGGAGGACCTAATGAAAGGATTCATTAGACTGATCATCATAGGCGCTTTAATTTCTTCACTGCTTAGCTGTGCTTCACAGCAGACAGAAGAGGAGGATTCTCTCACGACCTCTTCCTACGCTAATAACAACTCGGCTGACTCTGCTTCATCTTCCGATGATTTCTCGGCCTTCGATAGTGCTGACAGCACTAGTAGTGCGGAGAACTCCGATGGTGTTGCCGAGAAAACAACTCCTCCCCAATCTTTAAGCAAAGATTCGGATCTTGCCATAGAGGATGAAATGAACCAAGCCGATGGTTCTGACAAGCAGTCGGCAGATAATAAACAATTTGCTCAAGATGACTTGGACAAAGAGGCGGCGAAGGAGCTCCAACCTCAGGAGCTTGCGGAACAAGCTCCTCCAGATCAGGCACCCCCAGTGCAGGTGGATGACCTGCCAGTGGCCCAAGAGTCTCCTCCTCCAATCATCGAAGAGCCTGCTCCTCCCGCGAATGAACCGCCAGTTCCTGCTATAGTTAATGAGCCGTCGCCAGCGCCGGTAGAAGCACCAGCTCCTGAGATGGCGTCGAGCGAAAAACTTATAGAAATCACCGGCCTTAAATATAAAGCTAATGATAGCGGTGGCACAGTGATCGTTGAAGCGAACGGAATGGTGAATTACACGACCCGTGTGAATCAGGATCTTAAGCAATATATCGTCGAAATTCCTAATACGATTTTACCAAAAAAACTTAAAAGAACTTTGAATACCAAAGATATCAAAGGAGCTGTGGGAGCAGTGGATGCTTATCAAAGCCCTGGCTCAAAAACCTCTCGGATCGTAGTGCAAATGCGTGACGGTTTCGGCGAGCCTATAGTTCAGCAGGAAGGAAATACTTTACTTATTGTGACCTCCCCAAATGGCGAAGCGGACGTAGCTACTCGCGAAGAAGGGAATGAGAAGGTCCATGGCGAAGAGACCCTGACTAAGGGTGAGGCGGACGTCAATGTGGATATGAATAATAGTAAGATTCTCGCCAGTCAGTCTTTGGAAGAATTCCTTGCTGGAAACACCAAATTCTACGGTCGTAAGATCTCCATCGAAACAAGTAATATAGATGTTCGAGACGCCTTGAAGTTTATTACTGAAGAGAGTGGTGTAAACATGGTCATCACCGATGAAGTGAAGGGAAACATCAGTCTAAAACTTCGTCAGGTTCCCTGGGACCAAGCCCTTGTGGTAATTATGAAAGCGCGCAGACTAGGCTACCGTCGCCAAGGTAGTGTGCTTAGGATTGTTCCTGTGGAAGAATTGAAGAAGGAAGAAGACGACGCCACAAAATTGGTTTTAGCTCGTAAGAACATCGAACCTTTAAAAGTCCGTGCCTTTAATATTTCTTATGCAAAAGTGGATGAGCTTGAGAAAAAGATAAAAGATTTCCTTAGTGAAAGAGGCAAAGTGGTCAGTGATGTTCGCACCAGCACTATTGTCGTGACGGATGGGGAAGAGAGCTTAAATCGTGTCATGAAATTGATCCAGGGTTTGGATTCAGCGCCACCTCAGGTTTTGATCGAGGGTAAAATTGTCGAGGCTCTGGATAGCTTTCAAAGAACAGTGGGGGTGCAATGGGGTTTCAACGGAGCGGATGTGCAAATTGGCAATGGTACAAATGGACCTGTCAATCTTCACCCGAATCTCGGTGTAGGCCAGGCGGCGACTTCTCCTGGCGGTTTAGGGTTTGGTCTCAATGTGGGGACGCTTGATATTTTTGGGGATTTAACCGCAAGTTTGTCTCTTTTTGAGAAAGAAGAAAAAATAAAAGTTCTCTCCTCGCCTCGCATTGTCACTCTTTCCAATGAAAAGGCCGACATCAGTCAGACAAATGAGCTGCCCGTTAAAACTCTTACGCCTCAGCCGAGCGGTCCGCCAATAGCAACGATTCAATTTAAGCCATTAACCCTCAAACTAGAAGTTACTCCTCAGGTAACGGGTGAAGGTACAGTTATAATGAAGGTAACTGTTAACCGACAAATCAAAGGGGCTGGGGTGGGCACTGCAGACGATTCTTTCTCGGTCAATAGTCGAGAGGCTAATACTCGTGTCATAGTGAAGAACGGTCAGACAGCGGTTATTGGAGGTATTTACCGCTCCGATGCGACAGAGGGGGTTGTGGGTGTTCCCTGGTTAAAAGATATTCCAGTGCTGGGACATTTATTTAAAGGAACGACCACTGATAAGCAGCGTTCAGAATTACTTATCTTCCTGACTCCACGAATCTTGGCGCAAGCCGAGGGTGCAGGGGTCCACAATTCAAATTCAGGGGAGTAAGCCTATGAAAATTACAAAAGTGTTTATTTATATCGGATTAGGACTTTCCCTTCTCAGTTGTGGAAAAGCAAAGGAAAGCGAGCTTATAGTAGAAATAACCGGAAATAATGCATATTTAATAAATGCCTCAGCTCAGAGTTGTAGCAATAAAGTGGCCGTTGCCTTAAGCCCGGCAACGGCCAGTCCAGCTTCGGATATTTCACCCCATTACTATACTTATCAAGGAGCTACACTGAGTTGGAAAAACACCACGGATACGGCCTATATTATCCAAGCCAAAATTGAGTTTAACAACAATTCAAATGTAACTAAGCCATGTACGATCGCGGGAGATGAGCTTTTAAGTATGTTTTTCGATTTTGACAATAACCAAGCTTGGGATGGATCTTTGGCTCCTGCGACAAGTGTGTCGGTGCCGAGAACAAAAAATTCGACCTGTAAAATCCGTTGTGGTGGGGTTCCTATCGCTGACGAGAATAAGAGCTTCTCCGCGATTGGCACCATGACATGGACTGGCTTTCAAAGAAATCCTGATACCGGGGAAGAGAAGCCTATAAAAGCCACGACATCCGTAAAGCTTACCTATCAATAGATTTGCCAGGCGGGACCTCATAGGCTAAGCCTGTCCATATGGATCTCTTTTCAGCCTCTCAGTTTCCCACATCGGCTCCTTTATCAGAAGTTCTTCGTCCGAAGAATTTAGATGAAATTATTGGCCAAGAAAAAACCGTAGGAGCCCATTCCAAACTCGGCCAAATGCTACGCAAGGGATTGGTTCCTAGCCTCATTGTTTGGGGCCCTCCAGGAACTGGAAAAACCACTTTTGCCTTAGCTCTTGCGCAGCATATCCAGGCCCACTTTGTGAACCTCAATGCCGTGGACTCCGGCGCGAAGATCCTGCGTGAAGTTGGCGAAGCAGGCCGTGACCGACGATTGCAATTCAATCAAAAAACAGTGCTCTTTGTGGATGAGATTCATCGCTTCAACAAAGGACAGCAGGATGTGCTCCTGCCTTTCGTGGAAAAGGGAGATTTGATCCTCATCGGAGCGACGACAGAAAATCCGAGTTATGAACTCAACAAAGCCCTTCTGAGTCGCAGTCGGGTAGTGGTCTTTGAAAGACTTACTACTGAGCAACTCCAAATCATCCTCGATAAGGTGTGCCGTTTCTATGGCGTGCCTATTGATCAAGTATTGCAACCCGATTCTCATAAAAACTTATTGGAACTCTCCGACGGTGATGCCCGCCGCTTGATCAACTCTCTCGAGATTATTTTTGACTATTATCGTTTTGAAAAGAGCCCAGACTCCTCAGTCACTCAGTCAAGCTTCCCCTTAGATTTGGAAGCTTTGCGCGAACTTTTGCAGATGAGTCCGTTGGGTTATGATAAGTCTTCAGAGATGCATTACGACGTTATCTCAGCGTTTATTAAAAGTGTCCGAGGAAGCGATCCTGATGCTGCCGTTTATTACCTAGCCCGTATGCTGGAAGGGGGAGAAGACCCCATCTTTATCGCCCGCCGTTTAATTATCTTGGCTTCGGAGGATATAGGTAATGCCGATCCCCGCGGCTTATCCATGGCGGTGTCTGGGCTGCAAGCAGTCGAAGCCATAGGTCTTCCGGAGGCCGGCATCACGCTTTCGCAGGTTACAACTTATTTAGCTTCTTGTCCCAAGTCGAACCGGTCTTATATGGCTTTAAATCAAGCCAAAGAGTGCGTGCGAGAGACTAAGACTTTGCCTATTCCTTTACATCTTCGTTCTTCAAAAACGAGCCTTTCGAAAGACTTTGGTTATGGTCAGGATTATAAGTACCCCCATAGTTTTGAAAATGCATGGATAGAACAAGCCTATTTACCTCAGGCGCTCGAGAACAGAATTTTCTACGAGCCTTCCACTCGGGGATTCGAAAAAACACTCAAAGAATATCTCCAGTGGCTTAAAAAACAAAAAGGCTAGGAAAAACTTCTTTCTATTGCCCCTATCTTACTTAAAGATGAAAGGGGAAAATTGAGCCTTTTTGTTTTTTTAAATTCGAAACGCGTCTAGATCGCTCGCTGCGCACAAATGCAGACACAGGTTGCAGATCCTTGAGCGGTGTGGAAATGTTTTGTATTAGCAGGAACCTCCACGCGGTCTCCTCGACGTAAAAGAAACTGGTTGCCAGAAATGTTAAAAAGCAATTCGCCTTCAATAATTAGGCGGACTTCACAAAAGGGATGGCGGTGTTCGTGGACCTTCATTTGAGGAGCATAAGTTTCCTCATAGGGTTCAAGTCCTTCCGACTCTAAAATCATTGTTGCTTGAGTTTTATTGGGGGTAAGGGGCGCTTGCCAGCGTGTGATTAACATATCTGCTCCAAATGACCTTGATGTCATCTTGATTTCGAGATCTCGTCATTAACACCCTAAAGGTCTCAAAAATAGGCTGCTCCCACAAGGCTCTCTGCGTTCAGTTTTGAGACGCTAGGCCCAGATACAAGACCGGATTCGAGAGAAAGCGAAAAAATATATAAAGTCCCTTAAAACGATCGACGATAGAGAGAATGTTAGAGTGCTATTCTTAGGAGGGTTCGTTGAGTAGCTCCAATAAACATAAGTCGACCGCTACAGATCTGGACAGCATCCTGAATTATGTCGATTCATCACGTGGCTTAAAAGCTAAAGTCGGTGAGGCTGGGAAAATTCAAATTTATCAAGGTCTCGACGGCAAAGTCTTTAATTTTATGTCTCAGGATATATCGGAAATTCTCCATCGCACAGATGTGGACGGAAAGCCTTTTATTCAATTGAATTTAAAGGGCAGTCACAAAGTCCTATTTACGGATACATTAATTGGCTTTAAACCTGTGGAAACACAGGGGTTAGATATTTCCCGAATCCCTAAGGTCGTCACCACTCCAGATCTTCTTAGTGTTTTTGAAGCTATCGAAGAATCCCTTGGGGCCGAAACAGGAGGGGATAACGAGATTGAGATCCTTAAAAAAGTCTATTTTGCGATCCTAGCCGGTGGAGAGCAAGTTGGATTTGATCTAAGTTTTGAAAGAAAGTGGCTCAATAGACTTATAGCGTCAAAATCAAAAGCGAGTGCCTAATTCTCTATTAAATCTATTCATTTCAGCATCTTAATAGAAACAGATTGTTAAAATACAAACATCTGTTTTGTTTCTACTTTAAGCACACCTACTGCTCGAAAATTTTTTTATAAATTGCTATTGACCTTTGGATAGGTTTGATAGAGATTCGTCGAACTTTGAACGGGGGCATAGCTCAGCTGGGAGAGCATCTGATTTGCATTCAGAAGGTCGCAGGTTCGATCCCTGTTGCCTCCACCAACCGCTTCAAAGCAGATAACTTTTTTCTTTTTTCGAAATTAAAATTTGAAAAAAGAAAAAAGATGTTGACGGGCAGGGGGTAAATGAATAAAACCATTACCTCTCGCAACGATGAGAAGAAAACTTGTTAAGAGAATTTCGCTCTTTGAAAACTAAATAGCTAGATAGAAAAATTTTGGGCTCTTAGAGTAAGTAGCAATACTTACTCACAATTTCAAAATATTCGAACAAACAATAGCGTAAAAGCTAGCTGTTTGATCAGAAACAGAATTATAACTGGAGAGTTTGATTCTGGCTCAGAACAAACGCTGGCGGCGTGCCTAATACATGCAAGTCGAACGAGGAAAGTAGCAATATGAGTACTAGTGGCGCACGGGTGAGTAATGCGTGGATAATCTGCCTTCAAGTGGGGGATAACTAGTCGAAAGATTAGCTAATACCGCATAAGACCACAGGATCTGAGGATCTCGGGGTTAAAGGTTTTTCGCTTGAAGATGAGTCCGCGTGAGATTAGCTAGTTGGTGAGGTAATGGCTCACCAAGGCAACGATCTCTAACTGGTCTGAGAGGATGATCAGTCACACTGGAACTGAGACACGGTCCAGACTCCTACGGGAGGCAGCAGTAGGGAATATTGCACAATGGAGGAAACTCTGATGCAGCGACGCCGCGTGAGTGATGAAGGCCTTCGGGTCGTAAAGCTCTGTCGCAGGGGAATAACACAATGAATGTACCCTGTAAGAAAGGATCGGCTAACTTCGTGCCAGCAGCCGCGGTAAGACGAGGGATCCTAGCGTTGTTCGGAATTATTGGGCGTAAAGCGGGTGTAGGTGGCTTTGTAAGTCAGGTGTGAAAGCCCAGGGCTCAACCCTGGAAGTGCATTTGATACTGCGAAGCTTGAGTGTAGGAGAGGTTACTAGAATTCTTGGTGTAGTGGTGAAATACGTAGATATCAAGAGGAATACCGGAGGCGAAGGCGGGTAACTGGCCTAACACTGACACTCAGACCCGAAAGCGTGGGGATCAAACAGGATTAGATACCCTGGTAGTCCACGCTGTAAACGATGGATACTTGTTGTTGGAGGTATTGACCCCTTCAGTGACGAAGCTAACGCGTTAAGTATCCCGCCTGGGGAGTACGGTCGCAAGATTAAAACTCAAAGAAATTGACGGGGGCCCGCACAAGCGGTGGAGCATGTGGTTTAATTCGATGCAACGCGAAGAACCTTACCTAGGCTTGACATGTACTGGAAGACTGGCAGAAATGTCGTCGCTCGCAAGAGTCGGTACACAGGTGCTGCATGGCTGTCGTCAGCTCGTGTCGTGAGATGTTGGGTTAAGTCCCGCAACGAGCGCAACCCCTGCATTTAGTTGCCAGCATTCAGTTGGGCACTCTAGATGGACTGCCGGTGTTAAACCGGAGGAAGGTGGGGATGACGTCAAGTCCTCATGGCCCTTATGCCTAGGGCTACACACGTGCTACAATGGTAACTACAGACGGAAGCTAAGCTGCAAAGTGGTGCAAATCCTACAAAAGTTATCTAAGTTCGGATTGGGGTCTGCAACTCGACCCCATGAAGGTGGAATCGCTAGTAATCGCGGATCAGAACGCCGCGGTGAATACGTTCCCGGGCCTTGTACACACCGCCCGTCACACCATGAAAGTTGGCTGTACCAGAAGTCGCTGCGCTAACCGCAAGGAGGCAGGCGCCCAAGGTATGGTCGATGATTGGGGTGAAGTCGTAACAAGGTAGCCGTAGGGGAACCTGCGGCTGGATCACCTCCTTTCTAAGGAATTTCTATCAACTTCGGTTGATACATTCTTAGGTCAACGCGAATCTTCGGATTTAGCGTGAGTCCCAAAATTTTTTCTAGCTATTTAGTTTTGAAAGAGTGAAGGCTTAAAAGGGCCTGTAGCTCAGTTGGTTAGAGCACACGCTTGATAAGCGTGGGGTCGGAAGTTCAAGTCTTCCCAGGCCCACCAAATGAGCCGCTTAAAAAGTTTTTAGTATTTTAGTTCTTTGACAATTGAATAGATTGATTTAGTTGATTTTTAGCGAGGTTAATTACCATTTTAAAGCTACAAAGGGCTTACGGTGGATGCCTTGGCACTAAGAAGCGATGAAGGACGTGGTAAGCTGCGATAAGCTTCGGGGAGCGGCACACACGCTTTGATCCGGAGATTTCCGAATGGGGCAACCCACCAATTATTGGTATCTTGCAGTCAATACATAGCTGCAAGAGGCGAACGAGGGGAAGTGAAACATCTCAGTACCCTCAGGAAAATAAATCAAATACGAGATTTCCCTAGTAGTGGCGAGCGAACGGGAAAGAGCCCAAACCTTATTCATTAATTTGAATAGGGGGTTGTGGGACCGCGATGTGCGACTTGAGATTCTAGGAGAACAGTCTGGAAAGACTGGCAAGATAGGGTGATAGCCCCGTATCCGAAAGAGTTAAGAGCGCTAGCGGTATCCCGAGTACCACAGGACACGTGAAATCCTGTGGGAATCTGGGGGGACCACCCTCCAAGGCTAAATATTCCTTAGTGACCGATAGAGGACAAGTACCGTGAGGGAAAGGTGAAAAGAACCCCGAGAGGGGAGTGAAATAGAACCTGAAACCGTAAGTCTACAAGCAGTGGAAGCTCTTTATATGAGCGACCGCGTACCTTTTGCATAATGAGTCAGCGAGTTATCTTTGCAGGCAAGGTTAAGCCGTGACAGGTGGAGCCGTAGCGAAAGCGAGTCTGAATAGGGCGATACAGTCTGCAGGGATAGACCCGAAACCCAGTGATCTAATCATGGACAGGTTGAAGCGAGGGTAACACCTCGTGGAGGACCGAACCAGTTGAAGTTGAAAATTCTTTGGATGATCTGTGATTAGGGGTGAAAGGCCAATCAAACTGGGTGATAGCTGGTTCTCCCCGAAATATATTTAGGTATAGCTTCAGGTAAATTGTATCACGGAGGTAGAGCACTGAATGGGCTAGGGGTCTTTACCAGATTACCAAACCCAAATAAACTCCGAATGCCGTTGATATGTACCCTGGAAGGCAGACGCTGGGTGATAAGGTCCAGCGTCGAGAGGGAAAGAGCCCAGACCACCAGCTAAGGTCCCAAAATTTACACTAAGTGGAGAACGTTGTGGAGTTACTTTGACAACTAGGAGGTTGGCTTAGAAGCAGCAATCCTTTAAAGAAAGCGTAATAGCTCACTAGTCTAGTGACTCTGCGCGGAAGATACAACGGGGCTAAGTGTAGTACCGAAGCTGTGGCTTTATCGTAAGATAAGGGGTAGGGGAGCGTTCTAGCGTAGGATGAAGGTTGACCGGTAGGACAGCTGGACGAACTAGAAGTGATCATGCTGACATAAGTAGCGTTGAACTCGGGTGAAAAACCCGGGCGCCGAAAACTCAAGGATTCCTGGGCAAGGATAATCCTCCCAGGGTTAGTCGGGACCTAAGATGAGGCCAAATGGCGTAGTCGATGGCAAAACGGTTAATATTCCGTTACCGATCTCGGATTGCTATAGGAATGACAGAGTAGGCTATCTCGGCCTGTTATTGGATTCAGGTGTAAGCGTGTAGGTGGTGTCGTAGGTAAATCCGCGGCACATAACACTGAGGCGTGAATGCGAGGGACTTGTCCCGGAAGCGAGAAAAGCCATGCTTTCAAGAAAAGTTTCGATAGTTTAAGAGATCGCCCGTACCGTAAACCGACTCAGGTGAGTGGGGTGAATATCCTAAGGCGATGGGGTGAAATTTGGTTAAGGAACTCGGCAACTTAACACCGTAACTTCGGGAAAAGGTGTGCCCACGAATGTGTAAGGACTTGCTCCCCAAGCTTTTGTGGGTCGCAGAGAAATGGGAGTAGCGACTGTTTATCAAAAACACAGGCATGTGCAAAGTCTCAAGACGAAGTATACATGCTGACGCCTGCCCGGTGCTGGAAGGTTAAAAGGATTAGTTAGCGCAAGCGAAGCTGAGAATTGAAGCCCCAGTAAACGGCGGCCGTAACTATAACGGTCCTAAGGTAGCGAAATTCCTTGTCGGGTAAGTTCCGACCTGCACGAATGGCGTAACGACTTCTCCGGTGTCTCAACCAAATGCCTCGCGAAATTGAATTCTCGGTGAAAATGCCGAGTACCCGCAGAAAGACGGAAAGACCCCGTGAACCTTTACTGTAGCTTGGCAGTGATTTTAGAGTTTTCATGTGTAGGATAGGTGGGAGCCTTTGAAGCCAGATCGCTAGATTTGGTGGAGGCAACCTTGAAATACCACCCTTGAAAACTTTGACATCTAACTTGCGCTCATAATCAGGGCGAAGGACACTGTCTGGTGGGCAGTTTGACTGGGGCGGTCGCCTCCCAAAAAGTAACGGAGGCGCGCGATGGTCCCCTCAGCTTGATTGGAAACCAAGCGTCGAGTGCATTGGCATAAGGGGGCTTGACTGCGAGACTTACAAGTCGAGCAGGTGCGAAAGCAGGCCAAAGTGATCCGGTGGTCCCGCGTGGAAGGGCCATCGCTCAACGGATAAAAGGTACTCCGGGGATAACAGGCTTATTCCATCCAAGAGTCCATATCGACGATGGAGTTTGGCACCTCGATGTCGGCTCATCACATCCTGGGGCTGGAGCAGGTCCCAAGGGTTTAGCTGTTCGCTAATTAAAGTGGTACGCGAGCTGGGTTCAGAACGTCGTGAGACAGTTTGGTCCTTATCTTCTGTGGGCGTATGAGATTTGAGCAGACCTGTCCTTAGTACGAGAGGACCGGGATGGACGAACCTCTGGTGTTCCTGTTGTCGC